>CAKTKU010000037.1 GCA_934572335.1 uncultured Oscillospiraceae bacterium | reverse complement strand
TTTGCGCTGGGGAACGTCGCTCGCGGCGTTCCCCTTTTCACTGCGTTTTTTCACAATTATCTATTCTTAATCCTTGAAAAATTCATACAAACACGCTACAATAAGCAGCATGAAACAATACTGCTGATGCAAGTAGCAAACGGAGGATATGACAATGATACTTGACTGCATGAAGTACACCGGTGTCTGCGAATGTGGACACGATCATGAGCTGCGCACAAAGCTGGTCGTGTGCGAGTACGGCGCGCTCGGAAACTTTGACAAGTACATGGACGACTGCGGGCTGACAGGCTTCCGCACCGTCATTTACGACACGAACACCTACAATCTCCCCTCCATGACGCACGTGCACGCCGATCAGGAGATCGTGCTGGAGGCGCAGGGGCTGCACAGCGAAAAGGGCATGATCGAGGACATGATGAAAATGCTCACGCGCAAGCCGGACTACATCGTCACGGTCGGCGGCGGCACGCTGATGGACTTTGCGCGTTACAGCGCCTACAAGCTCGGCATCCCGTTTGTCGCCGTGCCGACGATCGTCTCCTCCGACGGGTTCACGGCGGACATATGCTCCATCATCATCGACGGGCAGAAGAAGTCCATCCCCATGCAGGCGGCGGATGCCGTCATCTGCGACATGGACATCGTCTCCGGCGCGCCGATGTTCCTCACCATCGCCGGTGTGCAGGATATTCTCGCAAAATACGTCTCCATTGCCGACTGGAAGATCGCGCACATCGTCTCGGGCGAGTACTTCTGCGACAAGGTGTGCGACATGGCGCAGGCGGCGCTCGACATCATGCAGCGTTGCGCGTTTGACCTCGCCGAGGGCAAAGCGCCCGACTATGAGGCCATGGCGTACACACAGATGCTCTCGGGGCTGACGATGCAGATACTCTCCAACAGCCGCGCCGCCTCCGGCGCGGAGCACCTTGTCGCCCACCTTGTGGAGATGAAGCCCAAGGGCTTTGAGCGCGCGCACGGTATGCACGGCGAGTGCGTGGGCGTGGGCACTATCATGTGCGCGAGAGCGTATCACGAGTACGCCAAGCGCGACGCCGTCGAGGTCAAGCCCTTTGAGCCGCTGGACGAGGCGTGGGTGCGCGATGAGTTCGGCGCGCTCGCCGACGGCATACTCAAGGAGAACGAGAACGACGTGCTCAAGTCCTTCGACCCCGAGAACATCAAGACCCACTGGCAGGAGATCCGCGACGTTATCGCCACCATCCCCACTGCGGAGGAGCTCATAGAGCTCTACACGAAGATTGGCGCGAAGCATTCCCTCGCGGAGCTGGACATTGACGAGAGCGTGCGCGATGACTTCCTCGACATTTCCTCCGCCATCCGCAACCGCCTCACATTTGCGCGCATGACGCGGCTCATCGTCAAGTAAAACAGGAATTTTCGCGGTCACAGGTGCATATTCCCCGCCTGTGACCGTTTTTCAGGTACATTTCAGCCGTAAAAGCTAAAATATATATATAATAAGGAGAGTTTTAATGAAGTACATAATGAGTCTCGACCAGGGGACAACGAGCTCACGCTGCATACTCTTTGACAAGGCAGGGCGGATATGCTCCACCGTGCAGAAGGAGTTCACGCAGATATTCCCGCACCCCGGCTGGGTCGAGCATGACGCGATGGAGATATGGAACACGACGCTGGAGGTCTCGCGCGCCGCGATGGAAAAGCTCGGCGTGACGGCGGCGGACATCGCCGCGATCGGCATCACCAACCAGCGCGAGACGACCGTCATCTGGGACAAGGCGACGGGCGTCCCCATCGCGAACGCCATCGTATGGCAGTGCCGCCGCACGTCCGACATTATCGACGCGCTCGTCGCCGACGGTCACGCGGACACGATACGCGCCAAGACCGGGCTCGTGCCGGACGCATACTTCTCCGGGTCAAAGATTAAATGGATGCTGGACAACGTCCCCGGCGCGAGAACGCGCGCGGAGGCGGGCGAGCTGCTGTTCGGCACGATCGACACATGGCTCATCTGGAAGCTCACGGGCGGGCAGGTGCACGTCACGGACTACACCAATGCCAGCCGCACCATGCTCTATAACATTCATGAGCTCTGCTGGGACAAGGAGCTGCTGCGTCTGCTGGATATACCGATGTGCATCCTCCCGGAGGTACGCCCGTCCAGCGCCGTCTACGGCAAGACGGAGTTTGAGCTTTACGGCGGCGAGATACCCATCGCGGGCGCGGCGGGCGACCAGCAGTGCGCGCTGTTCGGGCAGTGCTGCTTCGAGCCGGGCGAGATGAAAAACACCTACGGCACCGGCTGCTTTCTTCTGATGAACACCGGGCGCGAGCCGGTCATGTCCTCCAATGGGCTGGTCACGACCATCGCCGTGGGCTTTGACGACCACGTGGAGTACGCGCTTGAGGGCAGCATCTTCGTCGCGGGCGCGGCGATACAGTGGCTGCGCGACGAGCTGGGTGTCATCTCCTCCGCCGGGGAGAGTCAGCAGTACGCCGAGGCCGTGTCCGACACGGCGGGCGGCTACGTCGTGCCGGCGTTCACCGGGCTTGGCGCGCCGTATTGGAGCCAGCGCACGCGCGGGGCGATCCTCGGCGTGACGCGCGGGTTCGGACGCGCCCATCTCGTGCGCGCGACGCTTGAATCCCTCGCCTACCAGACCTACGACATCGCCCGCGCAATGGAGCAGGATTCCGGCATAAAGATCTCCCGCCTCAAGGTCGACGGCGGCGCGTGCGCCAACGATTTTCTCATGCAGTTCCAGAGCGATCTCATCGGGTGCGACGTTGTGCGCCCGAGCTGCATAGAGACAACAGCGCTGGGCGCGGCGTACCTTGCGGGGCTCGCCGTGGGCTACTGGGACGACATTGACGACATCCGCGCCAACTGGGCGGTGGACAAGGTGTTCTTCCCCGTCATGGACGGCGAGAAGCGCGAAAAGCTGCTGCGCGGCTGGGGCAAAGCGGTCAGGTGCGCCCTGCTGTGGGCAGAGGACGACGAATAAGGAGCACAAAGTATAAATGGACTATCAAAAGCTGAAAAACTGTGAGCTTTTCCTCTTCGATATGGACGGCACGCTCTATCTCGGCGACAATGTGTACGCCGGGGCGATAGAGCTGATGAATGACCTCCCCGCTCTCGGGAAAAAATACATATATCTCACCAACAACTCCTCCCGCGCGGGGACGGATTACATCACCCGTCTGCGCCGTCTCGGCTTCCCGTGCGAGAGCGAGAACGTGTTCACCTCCGGCATGGCGACGGGTATGTACCTCAACCAGCGCCACCCCGGCGCGAGCGTGTACCTCGCCGGGACGCGCGCGTTCCACCGTGAGCTTGTGAGCTACGGCATCAACCTTGTCAACGACGACGCCGGGCACACCGAGGCGGACACCGTCGACGTGGTGGTGCAGGGCTTTGACACGGAGCTTGTGTATGAAAAGCTTGAGCGCGCGTGCCACTTCCTGCGGCGCGGCGCGGCGTTCATCGCGGCAAACCCAGACTGGGTCTGCCCCATGCCCGCGGATGAGGTCCTGCCCGACTGCGGCAGCATCTGTGCGCTTCTGACCGCGTCCTCCGGCAAGGAGCCGACGTACATCGGCAAGCCCAACCGCAACATGATCGACGTCATCTCCGCCATGACTGGCATTCCCAACGAGCGCATCTGCGCCGTGGGCGATAGGCTGTACACCGATATCGCCGTCGCGCAGAACGCGGGCGCGGTGTCCGTGCTCGTCCTCTCCGGCGAGACGACCGCCGACATGGCTGCCGCCGCCGAGCGCCAGCCGGACTACATCCTCGCCGATGTGCACGAGCTGCACACGGTGCTGCGGGGATAAAACTGCAATGATTCGCGGCGCGCGGGGCGCCGCAGGGTGTCTATGAAAATCACGTATCTGCTGCCAATCGCACTTTTTATACTGCTCGCTGTGTTTTTCCTCGGTCTGCCCGACCTGCGGCGCTGCGCGCTGCCGGGGTCCGGGCGCTGTCCCCACGCGCTCGACCGGGTCGACGCGGGGATAATGGCGCTCATTTCGCTGGTGTACGCCGCCATCGCGTTCACAGGGCTCGGCAACACCGCCTCGCCGGAGACGTTTGCCGCCATGCGCGGTACCTCCGCCGTGATAGAGCTGCCTGGCAACGTCTGCCCCAGTCGTATCATGCTCTTCTCCGGCGTGGGCGAGGGCGGGTATATCATCGAATACTCCGCCGACGGCATCGCGTGGGAGCACGCCGCCAACTACACGCAGGATTATATCAGCGTCCTCAAGTGGAACGAGGTCACGCCCGACGCTGTGACCGTGCCGCGCTATGTGCGCATCACTGGCGACGGCGGGGCGTATCTGGGTGAGATCGCATTCATCGACGGCGACGGGGAACTCATTCCCGCCTCCGGCAACGCGGACGCCGCCGTGCTCACGGACGAGCAGTCGACCGTCCCCAAGCGGCAGAACTTCCTCAATTCCAGCTATTTTGACGAGATATACCACGCACGCACAGCGTGGGAGCAGCTCAATGGCGTTTACCCCTACGAGCTGTCGCACCCGCCGCTGGGCAAGCTCATCATCGGCATCGGCATCAGCCTCTTCGGCATGACTCCGTTCGGCTGGCGCTTTATGGGGACGCTGTTCGGCGTGCTCATGCTGCCGCTGATGTACGTTTTCGCGAAAAAGCTCTTCGGCGGGCGCGCCGTGCCGAGCGTCGTGACGGCCGTGTTCGCGGCGGATTTCATGCACTTTGTGCAGACACGCATTGCCACGATTGACACATACAGCGTGTTTTTCATCATGCTGATGTATCTTTTCATGTACCTTTTCATCGCACGCTCCGACGAAGGCGACGAGCACCGCGCGCTGTGGTGCCTCGCGCTCTCCGGCGTGAGCTTTGGGCTGGGTGCGGCGTCGAAGTGGACGTCGATCTACGCCGGAGGCGGGCTCGCGGTCATCTGGGCGGCATACTGGGTGCTGCACAGGGAGCCCGGCTTCAAGGCGTTTGCGAAAAACGCACTGTTCTGCGTGGGCTTTTTCGTGCTCGTCCCCGCGCTCATTTACTACATCAGCTACACACCTTACGGCACAGCGTCGGGGCTGCACGCGCCGGGCATGTACTTCACGCGCGAGTATGCGCGGATCGTCATTGAAAACCAGCAGTTCATGTTCGGCTACCACTCCGGGCTCGTCGCGGAGCATCCGTATTCGTCCGTGTGGTACCAGTGGATGCTCGACATCCGTCCGATACTCTATTATCTCGACTACTTCGACGACGGCACGCGCTCCAGCTTCGGCGCGTTTGTCAATCCCGCGCTCTGCTGGGGCGGGCTGATGAGCCTTTTTGTGCTGCTGTACTCGGCGGTCTTCCGCCGCGACAGAACGGCGGTGTTCATCCTCGTGGGGTATCTCGCGCAGCTGCTTCCGTGGGTGCTTGTCAGGCGCCTCACGTTTGAGTATCACTATTTCCCCTGCACGGTGTTTCTGCTGCTGTCGCTGGGGTACTGCTTCAAGCTGATGCGCCTCGGCAATAGGCGGTGGCGGTGGTATCTGGGCGGGTTCGCGGCAGTGTCCGCGGCGCTCTTTGTGCTGTTCTACCCCGCGCTGTCCGGGCTTGTGGTCGACAATGCCGCCGCGACAAAGCTGCTCGGCTGGCTGCCGACATGGCCGTTCTGACCGGCGCTTGCGAGCACCGGCGTATACCGCCCAAAGGGGACGCATTCAGTCCCCAGGGGCGGTGTGCTTTTTGATTTTCGGAAGCCGGGCAAATATTTTATCGAAATCGAAAAATATATCTTGACATTTGCCGTCTGTTCTGATATTATACTTTTGCTCACGGGGGTATAGCTCAGCTGGGAGCCCGGTTGAAGCGGTAAACAACCCCCGCACTAATTGAATAAGAAATTACTCAGCGCACCCACTATATGGGGGTATAGCTCAGCTGGGAGTCCAATTCATCAGTAAAGCATCCCGCAATTGTAGCACAACATCTTAAAAGTCAATATCCCAGAAGTTCAGTAAAATCAAGGGCTTCTGGTTCCATGGGGGTATAGCTCAGCTGGGAGAGCGCTTGAATGGCATTCAAGAGGTCAGCGGTTCGATCCCGCTTATC
>CAKTKU010000036.1 GCA_934572335.1 uncultured Oscillospiraceae bacterium | reverse complement strand
TTAGATTTCGGCGCGGCGGGGCACTGCCCTGCCGTTTTCACAGCGGATGTTTACGCGGTATTTCTCCGGTTCACCGGCGGAGTCCGTGCGGACATGGCAGCCGGTGGATGTTTTCCGTTCAAGGGCGGCAAGCGTCACCGCGTATGCCGTGAGCGTATCGTTGCGCAGGCGCTGCTGCGCGTAGCAGCCGCTCTCCGGGATCTGTTCCAGCATCCGCTCCAGCTCCGTCTTCGCCTGCTCCAGCTTACCGGCCTCCCGGATCACGCCCAGCGCCCCGCCGACGATCTTTGTCAGCTCCGCGCGAAGCGCATCGATATTGACCGTGGCTGCCGCGTCGCTTATCTCGTCCGTGCAGTCCGCCGGTTCGCCGCCGAGTGTGTCCATATACGCCGCCGCGCTGCAGCCCGCTCTGCGGCCGAACACCATCGTTTCCAGTCCGGCATTGCCGCCGATGCGGTTCGCGCCGTGCAGTCCGCCGAGGGTCTCGCCGCAGACGAACAGCCCTTCCGCGCCCGTGCTGCAATCGGGTCTTGCGTACACGCCGCCCAGCGAGGTGTGCGCCGCCGGGGCTATCTCCATCGCCTGCTCGGCAATGTCCATTCCCACCGCGCGGTAGCGCTTTACGTAGGCGCTGTAAGCCTCCTCCAGCCGTTCGCGCCCGACGCCGCTTGCGTCGAACGCCACGCCGCCGTGCTCCGTTCCCCGTCCCGCGGCGATCTCGGACGCGATCGCGAAGGACAGAACATCCTTATCCGCGCATTCGCCCTTGTCGCTGTAACGGAACATGAACCGTTCGCCTTTGCCGTTGCGCAGCACAGCGCCCTCATAGAAAAGCGTCGTGATCACGCTCTTTCCGGCAATCGCCAGCGGCCAGACGGCAGCGCTCGGCTCGAACTGGACAAACTCCATATCCGTCAGCTCAGCCCCGGCGTCAAGCGCCATTGTCATGGCGTCCCCGCCGAGGTCGGCGGAGTTCGTCGAAAACGGGAATATCCTGCAGAAGCCGCCCGCGGCGAGGATCACCGCTTTCGCCTTGATCTGCATCCAGCGTTTGCTCTGCGTGTCAAAGCAGTGAGCGCCGCACACTCTGCCGTCTTCCGTTATCAGGCGCAGGGCATGGAGCGTGGTGCAGACGCTGACATTTTCGTGCTGCTCCATGACGGTAAGCAGCTTTCTGAGGATCGCGCCGCCGGCATCATTGCCGATGCTGATGGCCCGCGGACACGATGCCCCGAGGGGTCTGAGCTGCTGATAGCTCCCATCCGCCTCGCGGTTGAAGTCCAGGCCAAGCTCATCGAAAAACGGCAGAAGCTCAAGGCTGCCCCTGCACAGCTCTTCAACGAGCGCCGCGTTGCCCTGACCTCTGCCGGAAGCCTCTGTATCCTGTATGAAAAGTTCCGTCGAATCCTGCGGATTCAGCGGCATATTGAAGCCGTGTACATACGGGGATGACCCCGCACCGGGGCGCAGAATCGTGATTCTGCGTCCCGGCTCGGCTTTCAGTACTTCATATGCCGCCGTCAGCCCGGCAAGACCGCCTCCAATAATAAGCAGGTCTGTTTTCACGGCTTATTTGGTCTCCCAAATACCGCCCTTTGCCATGGAGCCGACGTTCTGCACGAAGAGGTTGAGGTAACGCGGATAGTCCTTGCTGGGGAACTCCCAATGGAAGGCCGCAAGTCTTCTGTTCATTTCCTCGTCGCTGATGCACAGATGCAGCTTACGCGCAGGGATGTCGATCTCGACCTCGTCGCCCTCTTCGATGACGCCGAGGGGGCTGCCGAGCGCCGCTTCGGGGGACACATAGCCGATGGAAAGGCCGGAGGTGCCGCCGGAGAAGCGTCCGTCGGTGATGATGGCGCAGGAGTTATACAGCTCGTGCAGACCCTTCAGCTCTTCCTGGAAGGTGAAAGCGGTGGTGCCGAAACGTCCGCGCAGGCCCATAAAGCGCAGCACGCAGCAGTCGCCCGCATGGATCTGTCCGGCGCGCAGAGCCTGAATGCCATCCTCAAGGGAGTCGAACACACGGGCTTTGCCCTTGTAGGTCATGAGCTGGGAAGGAACGCCCGCGATCTTGACGATAGCGCCCTCGGGAGCGAGGTTGCCGTAGAGCACGCCGATGCCCGGCTCGGTCATGACGGGGTTGTCGAGGCTGTGGATAACGTCGCGGTTGTAGACGACGGCGTCTCTGACGTTCTCCTCAAGGGTATGTCCGGTGACGGTCAGGCAGTCGCCGTGCAGCTTGGGCAGCAGCTCCTTCAGCATGGCGCGCATACCGCCGGCAAGGTCAAAGTCCTTGACGTTGTAGGGGCCGCTGGGAGCGAGGTGAGACAGCAGCGGGATCTCGTTGGAAGCTTCGTCGAAGTACTTCCACCAAGGCAGGTCGTAGCCCGCTTCGTTCGCGATGGCGGGAATGTGGAGGATGAGGTTGGAGGACGCCGCGACTGCCATATCCAGCATGATGGCGTTCTTGATGGAGTTCTCGGTAATGATCTGTCTGGCGGTGATGCCCTCGTTGACCAGATTCATGATCTGCTTACCGGCCATGTAGGAGAGGTTGTAGATGGAGGAGCTGGTCGCGCACATGGTGGAGTTGCCGGGCAGGGTCATGCCCAGAGCCTCGGCGATCATGCACATGCTGTTCGCGGTGGTCATGGAGGTGCAGGCGCCGCAGATGCCCCAGGAGTTTTCGATGAGTCCGTTGTACTCATCCATGTCCATCTTGCCGGCCTTCGCCGTGCCGACCTTGTCCTGCGCATGGATATGCAGGACTTCCTTGCCGCGGAAGGTACCCAGAGGCATGTAGCCGCCGGTCACCATGATGGCGGGGATGTTCAGTCTCGCCGCGCCCATCAGATGGCCGGGGACGACGGAGTCACAGGAGGAGAGCAGCACCATGCCGTCAAAGAAGTTGCCGTCAACGGTCAGCTCGACCTGATCGGCGATGGAGTTACGGCTGGGGACTTCGATATATCTGGGGTCCTTGAGCACCATGCCGTCGCAAATACCCGTCGTCATGACCTCCAGCGGCAGGCCACCTGCTTCACGAACGCCCTGCTTTACACGCTCGGCAAGCTTGTCAAGATGTACATGGCCGGGGTTATATTCGTTCCAGCTGTTCACCACAGCGATGAGGGGGCGCTTCTGTTCTTCCTCGGTATAGCCCATGCCGCACATCAGTCCGCGGCGGCACTCGGAGGCTTCGCCAAACTCCCAGCAGCTTCTCATGTTTTCATACTTTACCTTTGCCATTGTCTTTTTCACCTTTCCGGAATTTCTTCCTGAGCATTTGTTTTGCCTGTTTACTGATTTATCTCAAAATTCATCTTCGAGCATACAGTCGATCGCGCCGTCGATGCTCTGTCCGCCATCGACCGCGATCGTCTGCCCGACGATGTATTTTGTCTTTTCCACATCCGCGAAGAACTGTATCATCGGCACGATATCCTCCGGCGTTGCGAGGTATCCCGCGGCGATCTTGCGCCGGAAGCCCTCGACGTCGCGATCGGAATAACGGCTCATCACGCCGGTGAGGATCAGACCGGGCGCGACACAGTTGACGCGGATTCCGTACTTTGCCACCTCGATGGCGAGCGTCTTCGTGAACATCTCGATGCCGCCCTTGCCAGCGCAGTATGGCAGTGCCTTTCTCTTGACCCATGTGACGCTGCCGTGGATCGAGCTGATGTTCACGATGCGTCCGGGGATGTTGTGCTCCTTCATGTTCTTGATCGCTTCATGGGACAGATAGGCCGCGCCGCTCAGGTTCAGCGCTATCTGGGAATCCCAGTAATCCAGCGGCATGTCGCAGAACTCGCCCTTGGGCATTTTCAGCGCGCCGCCGGCGTTGTTGATGAGGACGTCCACCGTGCCGAAGTGCTCGATGAAATCCCGCATCATCCCCACTGCCTGCTCCCGGCAACCGATGTCCGCGCAGTAAATCTGTGCGTCCACGCCGTATTTGCGGCATTCCGCCGCGGTCTCCTCCGCACCGGCTCTGTTGTTGTGGTAGTTTATGCCGACGTTGCAGCCGTCCTTCGCGAAGGCGATCGCCGTCGCCGCTCCTATGCCGTGGGATGCACCCGAAATAAGTACGTTCCTGCCCATTTACTTCAACTCTCCTTTATAAAACTTGCTGTGCCGGATATGCTCATCCGTCGTATACATTGCGAGGAACAGTTTTTGCGGCATTCCGCAGCCCAGCTGCGTTATCATCTGCGCGGCCATGACCGAAGTGTCCGTAAGGCCGCAGCTGAGCGCCTCGTCAACAAAGCGCTGATATTGCTCCGTATAGGCACTGCACAGGTCAAGAACGCGCCGGACGTTCTCCGCGCCCTCGATGTTGTAGCCCATTTCGGCATAATCGTGTCCCGCGATGATATTCTCGACGTCACAGGTTCTGAGCTTCGCGACCGAGCTGAGATACGCGTCAAGGTCCTGGTAGAACGCGATGCCCTGCGTCACGGTTCCGTTTGCCTGCAGGGAGTCACCGCTCACGGCGGTCTTCGTCTTCCTGTCGTACCAGCATACGCAGTCGCCGTCATGTCCCGGGGTGTGCAGCACCGTAAGTCTGTCCCCCAGCGCCTCCCCGTCCCGGAGAACACGATCCGGCTCCACGCCGCGCAGGTAGCACTGGGGCGGCGGACTGAACCGGGGGTACTTTGTCCGGATGCGCACGGCGTTCGCCGCGGGATCTCTCAGCGCCGGGGCGGCCTGCTCAATGCAGGCGGTTCTGATCTGCGGCGCAAGCTCCTTTATCCGGGCGTGGCCGCCGATGTGGTCGCCGTGGCAGTGCGTGCTGACGAGCCAGTCGATGTCTCCCAGCCCCAGCCCAAGCTCCGCCAGTGCGGGGCGTATCACCCCGTCAACCACGTCTGCGCTCGCGCCGCTGTCTATGAGGCAAAGTTCCTCGCCCCGTACCAGCGTCACCCCGCTCCACACGGGCGGGAAAGGAGACTTGAGCAAAAATATTCCGTCCTGAACCTCGCGAAAGTGTTCCATATCGTCTCTCAGCCTTCCATTTTTTCTATGTATCCATAGGTCTGCCTTGCGACCCCCAGTTCCTCATTCGCGGGGATCACGGACACCCGCACCGCCGAAGCCGCGCCGGATATGGTGCCTTCCCGGCAGCCGCTGTTTTTCTCCTCGTCCAGCTCCACGCCCAGATGCCGGATCTGCGCGCATACTCTGCTTCTGACAAGGTCGGAATTCTCGCCGATCCCGCCGGTGAAGATGAGCTGGTCAAGCCCGCCAAGCTCCGCGTAATACGCGCCGATAAACCGCACGATGCTGCACACGAACATATTGATCGCCAGCTCTGCCCGTGCGTTCCCGTCCGCCGCCGCGGCGCTGACCTCGCGCAGGTCGTTGCTGACGCCGGACACGCCCAGAAGTCCTCCGTTTTTGCTCAGCCCGTGGAGGATGTCGTCAAGCTCCATGCCCTTGCTCATGAGGAAAGGCACAATGTACGGGTCAATGTCCCCGGCGCGGTTCGCGTGCATCACGCCGGTCTGGAGGGAGAAGCCGAAGCTGTTGTCCACGCTTTTCCCGTCGAGGATCGCGCAGATGGAGCAGCTTCCGCCAAGGTGGCAGGAAATGACTCTCTCCGCCTTGCCGAGCTTTGCCGCCTGCTGGACGATATACCCGTGGGACGCGCCGTGATAGCCCATCTTGCGGATGCCGTATTTTTCGTACCATTCGTAGGGGATGGAGTACAGCGCCCGCTCAAGGGGAATCTCCCGGTGAAACGCCGTCTCGAACACGCCTATCATGGGCACATCCGGCAGGACGGCTTTGAACTGCCCTATCGCCTCTATGTAGGCGGCGTTATGCACCGGCGCGATGTAGAGGTATTCGCGCATGTTCTCCATGACCTCGTCCGTCAGCTCGTGTACGCCGTAGTAACCTCGGGAAAGCACGGTCTTGAAGCCTATGGCGCTTATTTCCTCCACGCCTTTTATCACGCCCGCTTCGTCGCCGGTCAGCTTTTCCAGAAACAGTGCGATGCCCTCGGCGTAGCTTGGGATGCACAGCCCCTCCGCGCTGAACCACGCACCGCTGAGATGGCTGCGGTACGACATGATCGCCGCGTCGCGGCTGCCGACGCGCTCTATCTTCGCCTCGCACAGCACCCGCTCCTCCGGCATGTCAAAGAGCTTGAATTTCAAGGATGTGCTGCCGACATTGCTGACAAGCAGTTTCATAACCGTCCCCTCCCATGTATCAGCTTTGCCGCGATCGTGATCCCCAGCAGCATCTCCGAGCCGGAGCTGCTGCCGATGGTCAGAAGCCGCTGCGTGCCGTCCTCCCCGGCCCCGGTAAGGCCGCGGAGCACATTGTCCATCATTTCAAATCTGCCGCCGTCCGCGACGGCCTTCAAGATCGCTGCGCTTATGAGGTTTGTACGTTCCGGGGCATAGCGCCTCACCGCGTTCACAAACTCCACATCCGCCGCGGTCAGCTTCCGCGCGCCGTGCAGCAGCGTGTATGTCATGCCGCACAGGACATCGTCCGCCGACGGCGTCAGTCCGATGCCCAGCCCCAGCAGATCCTTCACTTCCGCGGGCACGGCCTCAACGTCATTGCGCGCAAGCCCGTCTCTCAGCCGGACAAGCGGCCCGTATGCCTTTGCGCAGAAAGGATTTGCCGCTATACCTTTTTCCGGCGCCGCCCCCAGGCAGAGGGCATCCGCAAGCGGCACAAGCCCGCTTGTCCTGCCAAGAGCGCTGAGCAGTCTTGCCGCCGCCTCTATCCTCTCCGTGCGGAAAGTGCCACACGGTTCCTGCGGCGCGCACTGCGGGTACGGCTGCACGCGCAGAACCCCGCCGCGAAACACAAGCGCATTGTCTGCCGTGTCGAAGCGCCCGCCCGCGGAAAGCCGCAGAGCCGCCGCCGCGGCGGCATAGTCGTCTACGGCAATGCCGATGGGCGTTATGCCAAGGTCGGCGGAACAGAGCATATACACATCCTGCCCCGCTTTCAGATAGCCCGCTTTGGAATTGACCGCCAGAAGCTCGCCCGGGCCATTTGTAAAAAGCCTTTCCAACACGGCCTTATCCGCAAAAGCATTTATTATCGTTTCTTTCATATCACTGCTTCTCTTGTCTTCTCATTCAGGTCCGTTTCTGCCTTAAGTATAAGCTTCCGCGTTCGATATAGCAATACAATTTCCCGCCCGGATTTATAAAAAGCAAACATTTTTCGTAATTTGAATTTCGGGCAAATCGCTTTCTTTGCCGCTTGATTATTTACATCCGCTGTGCTATAATTTATAAAAAATGGAAAGAGCGGGCGCACCGTCCTCATACCGTCTCCCGCAAGATAGGAAGACGCCGACGGGCGCGTTTGCGCGATAAATCACCTTGTCTTCATGCCTTTCCGTGACGATCACAAAAGGAGTTGTTATTATGCTGCTGTGTGATATGAACCCGAATCTCCGGTTTGCCCAGAATATCGTTTTCGTCCCTGTCGGGCGGCAGGTCTGTCCCGGTGACAACCGCATTTTTTATGTGACCTCCGGTGTCGGAACGCTTGCCGTACACGGCAGCAGCTATCCGCTTGCCCCGGGGACGTTCGCGCTGATAAACTCGGGGGAGCTTTACCAGCTCCAGCCCGGCGCACCGCTGAGCATGATCGTCTTCAACTTCGATTACAGCTTTGAGCGCTCGAACATTGTAAACTTCATCCCGCCGATCCCCGTCAGCGGCGGCGAGTCCGCCGGAGAGGTATACCGTGACCACATCGACGACTGCGCCGCGCTCAACGAGCCGCT
>CAKTKU010000035.1 GCA_934572335.1 uncultured Oscillospiraceae bacterium | reverse complement strand
AAAGAAAAGAAAACCGGCGTAGCCTAAACTACGCCGATTCTCTCACATAAATGTTTTCTTACGGAACCACGCCTTTCAGCGGTGTCTTTTCTATGCCCTGCGTACTTGAAATATATGAAAAATCGAATATAATAATATGGACTCGAAATTTCGGAGGTGCGGACAATTGGCAGCTGACAGATCAAAGTCAGACCTTATGACGGAGGGCAGCATCGGCAGAAAGCTGCTGGTTTTCTGCGTGCCGCTTATACTGGGCAACCTCCTGCAGCAGCTTTATAACACCGCGGACTCGGTCATTGTCGGCAATTTTGTCGGCAGCAACGCCCTTGCGGCGGTCGGGTCGAGCGGTGCGCTTATATATCTGCTCATTGCGTTCAGTCAGGGCGTGTCCGTCGGCGCGGGCGTCGTCATCTCACACTATCTCGGAGCGGACGACAGCCGGAATACAAGCACCGCGGTGCACACCGCGCTCGCCATCGTTGCCATACTCGGCGTTGTGCTCACAGCGGCGGGCGTCGCGCTCAGCCGCGCGCTGCTCGAACTGCTCAACACGCCGGATGATGTCATGGCGGACTCGGTGACCTATCTGCGGATATACTTCGGCGGTGTGCTTTTCAACGTCGTTTACAACATGACGGCCGGTATTCTCAACGCCGCGGGGAACTCCCGCCGCTCGCTTTTGTACCTCGCCATTGCCTCGGTGACGAACATCGTGCTCGACCTTGTCTGCGTCGCACTGCTCGATATGGGCGTGGCGGGCGCGGCCATCGCCACGAATGTCAGCCAGCTTTTGTCCTGTGTGCTGTCGCTGGGCTACCTCGTGCGCGTCAACGCGCCCTACCGCGTCGTCTGGCGCGAGCTGCGCATTGACGGGCGCATGGCGGGCAATATAATCCGCATCGGTCTGCCGACCGGAATTCAGAATATGGTCATTTCGCTGTCGAACGCCGTTGTGCAGTCGAGCGTCAACGCCTTTGGCTCGGACGCGATGGCGGGCTTCGGCGCTTATATGAAGATCGACGGCTTCAACATTCTCCCGGTGCTGAGCCTCAGCCTTGCGATGACGACGTTCACCGGGCAGAACCTCGGCGCGGGCAGGGTGGAGCGTGTGAAAAAGGGCATGCGCGTCACGCTCGCCATGGGGCTGGGTTATACGCTCGCGACGGGCGCGCTGCTGCTGGCGTTCTCCGCGCCGCTCATGCGGCTCTTTACCGACAACGCCGCCGCCGTCGCGTATGGGCAGCTTGCCATGCGGTATTTCTGCCCGTTCTACTTCTTCCTCGGCATCATGCACATCCTCTCGGGGACGGTGCGCGGCGCGGGGAAGAGCATCCCGCCGATGGTCATTATGCTGGTGTCGCTGTGCGTGGTGCGTATCGCGTGGCTCAAGCTCGTCGCGCCGCTATATGGCACGATCGACGGCGTGTTCATCGCCTATCCCATCACGTGGGCGGTCGGCATGGGTCTCATGGTGCTCTACTCCGTGTTCGGCAAATGGCTGAAAGTAAGAACCGATTATTGATATTTTGCATAAAATCACCCCTGCGGTACGTTATGCCGCAGGGGTGATTTCGTATATCCGTGGCTGCTTACTCCGTGGTCAGCGCGTGGGTGCGCAGGTAGGAAAGCACTTCGTTTATGCCGCTGGAGTTGAGCGTTTTGCCGTTGGAGGAGAGGTAGCTTGACAGCGCCGCGCCCGTCCCGTCGCCGACTGCCTTGCCCGAGTCGATGAAGTACACGTTCGTCGCCGAGCACACCTCGCGTATCCAGTCGTTTGCGTCGCTTATCATGATGGTCGTCAGCCCGTCGGAGCCAGTGTAGTTGGCGATAACGGAGCTTATTGAGCAGCAGATTATCTTCGTGTCCGGGCTTGCGGACTGTATGCCGGTTATCGTGGCGGAGTAGCTTGTCTTGAACGTCGCCTCGTCCACGGCGTTCAGCCCGTCCTGCCCCACGCATATTACAAGTATCTCCGGCTTTGCGATCATTGCGGCGTCGGCAATCGTGACGGACGAGCCGTCCGAGGGATATACTATCGTCGCGGACGCGAGATCGGCCACGCGCAGCGAGCCGGAATCCGTCCCCCATACCTGATATGTGCCAGTGCCGCCCGCGAGCAGACCGTAGTCACGCACGCCGATAAAAGAGCTGTCGCAGAGGAAGGTGAGCTTGTCGATATACTCCTGCCCGGCGTCGTTCGTTTCCGGCAGGGTCAGGAGAGAGCCTGCGCCGCCGGATGTGCCGGGGGTCAGCTCCGTGACGTTGCCGCTGCCGTCGACGTTCTCCGACGTCAGCGCGGTGGAGCTGGAAAACGAATCGCCGCTGTAACGGTTGACGCTCGCAATGACGAGCCCGACCACAAGCGCGAGAAGGCACACCGCGATGCCTATCGCCCAGCCGAGATTTTTCAGTGAAGTCCATTTGCCTGTCATACTCTGCGACCTCCTTGGGTATTGAAACAGTAGAACACTGGCGGGCTTACTGAAAGCCCGCCAGATGATTTTTTAGTTATGTAATCAGCCTTCTGCCTCGGCGAGAGCCTTTGCCTCTTCTATGACCTTCTGCTGCACATTGCCGGGGGCTTCCTCGTAGCGGATGAACTTGCACGTGAACGAGCCGCGGCCCTGAGTCATGGAGCGCAGGTCGATGGTGTAAGAGCTCATCTCTGCCATGGGGACTTCCGCCTCGACGGTCTGCATGCCGTCCTCTGCGGTCATACCGAGCACAGTGCCGCGGCGCTTGGAGCTGATGTCGCTCATGATGTCGCCGAGGTTCGCGTCGGGAATGGTGACCTGAAGGAGACCGATAGGCTCAAGGATGGTGGGCTTTGCCTTGGGAATGCCGTCCTGGTACGCGAGACGCGCGGCGGTCTGGAACGCCATATCGTTGGAGTCGACGGGGTGGTAGGAGCCATCGTACAGCGTCGCTTTCAGCCCGACGAGCGGATAACCGGCAAGAACGCCCTTGACGACCGCGTTGCGCAGACCCTTTTCGACGGACGGGAAGAAGTTCTTGGGGACGGAGCCGCCGAAGACTTCCTCGGCGAAGATCATCTCGTCCTGCTCTTCCTGCGGCTCGAAGCGTATCCAAACGTCACCGAACTGACCGGAACCGCCGGACTGCTTCTTGTGGCGGCCGTGAGCCTCGACCTTGCCCTTGATCTTTTCGCGGTAAGCGACACGGGCGGGCTTGAGCTCGGTCTCAACGCCGAAGCGGCTCTTGAGCTTGGCGCACAGCACGTCGACCTGAATGTCGCCCGCGCCGGAAATGACCATCTGGTGGGTCTCCGCGTTGTTGACGAGGTTGAAGGAGATGTCCTCCTCGTTCAGTCTTGCAAGACCGGCCGCGACCTTGTCGTCCTGACCCTTGGTCTTAGGGGAGATAGCCATGGAGTAGCACGGCTCGGGGATCTCGATGGCGGGCAGCTCGACCTCGTTCTTCGGGTCGCAGATGGAGTCGCCGGTCTTCCAGTCCATCTTGCCGACGGCAACAATGTCGCCGCAGCAGCAGTCCTTGACCTCGGTGTTCTTCTTGCCGCACATAGTGTACAGACGGCCGAGCTTGTCGGTGCTGGAGGTGCGCACGTCGCGCAGGGACATATCGCCAGTGACGTTGCCCTGCATGACCTTGATGAAGCTGTACTTGCCGAACTGGTCGGAGACAGTCTTGAAAACGAAAGCGAGGGTCGGCTCGGAGGACTTGTCCTCGGGAGCGGAGACGTAGTCAACGATGCCCTGGAGCATGGCCTCGGTGCCGATGTTGCTCATCGCGGCGGAGGCGAACACGGGGACGACGGAGCGATCCTTCAGACCGGCCTTGATACCGGCGACCATGTCCTCTTCGCTCAGCTCCATGGTCTCGAAGAACTTCTCCATCAGCTCCTCAGTCGCACCGGCGGCGGTCTCCATGAGCGCTTCGCGCAGCTCCGCGACCTTGTCCGCGTCAGCGGCGGGAACTTCGACCTTTGCGACCTTTGCGCCGTTGGTCTTGTAAGCGATGTTGTGGACTATATCGATAACGCCCGTGCCGTCGGACATGGGGGCGGTGACAGCGCAGACGATGGAGCCGTACTTCGCCTTGAGAGCGTCGACAACTGCGTAGTAGTCGCCGTGCTCCTCGTCGCACTTCGACACGCAGAACATGACGGGCAGGTTCGCCGCCTTGAGGTACTTCCAGGAGCGCTCAGCGCCGACGGAGATGCCGTCCTTCGCGGAGCACAGGATGACGCCGCACTCGACAGCGCGGATAGCGCTGAGAACGTCGCCGGCGAAGTCGAAGTAGCCGGGGCAGTCGAGAACGTTGATCTTGCAGCCTGCGTAGTTCACGGGGGCGACGGACGTGGAGATCGTTATCTGGCGCTTGATCTCTTCGGGGTCGTAGTCACAGACGGTGTTGCCGTCGCTGACCTTGCCCATGCGGTCGATCGCGCCGGTGACGAACAGCATGCTCTCGGCGAGACTGGTCTTGCCGCTGTTGCCGTGTCCCATCAGGCAGATGTTGCGGATGTTTTTGGTTTCCATGTGTTGCTTCCTCTCTGTCAAAAATATATGCGATATAAAAATATGAAAAAAGATTTTTTCAGCATTTCCGATTTATTATACACTATCCGCCCACTGCTTTGCAACTATATTTTCACAAAAAACGGTTCTATATTTTCGACACAGCAAAAAGGGCCACCTGAGACGGTGACCCCTTGCAAAAGAGAGTGATCAGAATTTCATGAATACCGATACTACAATGACCGGTATCGCTGTCAGCAGCATGTACAGTATTATGAAGCCAAGACCGATGCTGCCGGTGCTGAGCATCTTCACAAAGACGATCAGCATGCCGAGTATTGCGCTCAGGACGGAGATGACGATGTTCACGCGGGTGGCGGTGTAGATATTCTTGCCGGTGTCCGCCATGCTCGTCACGGAGGCGAGACCCTCGCGGCACACGACCGCGGCGATTTTGCTGCTCTCCGAGGGCTGAGTCTCGGTTATCTTGAAGCGCTCGACATACGGCGGAAAGTCGTACCCGTCGGTCGCAATGTCGAACGTGCTCTTGAGCATTTCGGGCGTGATGTTGAAGTCACGCAGCGCAAAGATGGGGTGACGGTTGGAGCGCATCAGATCGACCAGCGCGCGTCTCACCTGCGGCAGCGGCTCATAGTTCATGGAGAAAATGCCGTAGAGTATGCCGTCAATGGCGAGCAGCACGGTCGTCTTGTCCACGAGGCGGAACGGAATGCGCACATTCATCAGGCGCATGAGATCGCTGCTGCCGCAGAGGACGATGTGACCGTCGATTATGCCCTTCATTCCGCCGCCGGACAGGCACTCGAAGTTGGACATGGGCTGCACCGTGCAGCCGTTCTGCTCCATCTCGTCGGTGAACGCCTTACCCATCGAGCAGCCGGACGCGATGATCATTGTGCCCGCGTAGGATATGACCTTCTGCGCGTCCTCGTCCGCGAATATGCGGATGGACTCGATAGAAATGCTGCCCTCGGGGAAGAGATCGCGGTCAGTGACGATGAGGTTGCTGCTCTGCCCGATGTCGCACAGACCAGACCAGCCCGCGATAGCCGCGCCGCTGGAGAATATCTGCATCGAGCCGAGGAAGAAGGGGAGCGCGAAGCATATCAGCGCCGTTGCCGGAACAGCCGGGGCGAGGACGGCGGAGAATATGTAGATGATCTCATAGTAATTGCGCGTCACTGCGGAGACGACGAGCGCAAGGAGCATCGCGCCGAGAAGCATGAACGGGGCGAGCTTTGCGAAAAGCGTCTCATCCGGGGCGGCCTCCTCACAGCGGCGGACAAAGCCGGTCGCGGGGCGGGAGGTCTTGACAAGGGTGATGTCCTTGCCCTTTATGTTGTTGTCGCCGACAACGCTGTATATGCGCTTTGCGATCGCGGGCACGCGCAGCGTCTTGCGCAGGGCTCTCACGCTGAGAAGCGAGGAGAGCATGACGCCCACGAGTGAAAGGCTCGACACCGCGCAGAGGGGGATGTGGCTGCCCGCGCTGCTGCCGAGGGCGACCATCGCCGCGTCTGCCGACGTGATGAGGCACGCAATGACCGCGAGACTGTCGGCGCCCATCTGCAAATGCGCCATCTTGAGTATGCCGTTCGTCACGATGTCCAGCGCGAGGAGCATAATGGTGAACTGAATCGCCATGCACATCGCGGCGGTGACGGGGAGATACCCGAGCATGCCGGGGATGGGGAGCCCGAGGGATATGTACGCCATGAACACCAGCAGTCCGCACGCGATCTGGAAGCGCAGACGGGTGGAGTGCACATAGGAGCCGTAGTATTTCGAGGCTGCCGCGCACGATACCTCAGCGCCGAGGTCTTCGTCCTCGTCGTTCATCGTCGCGGCGGACTCGCCGCGGTGCGTGCCTCTGAGGCGGAAGAATATCGAGGCGAACACGGACGCGAGATACTCCGAGAACGTGGGGGGCATATAGCCCTCCGGGTGCTCATCGTCGGGGTAATCCTCGCCGTCGGCGAGGTCGTCCATGCGCTCCGTGTCGGCGTAAGCGCTCTGCTCGCCGCTTATATCGCGGAAGCCGCGCGCGAACATCGCTTCCTCGTCCTCCTGCTCGTCCTCGGCGATGTACTTCGGCTGGTAGGATGAACGGTTCTTCTTGTCCTTCTTCTTGCCGAACGAGAACTTCGGCTTGCTGCCGCGGGGCTGCTCGCTGTAATCCTCGTCGTATTCCTCGGCGGGGACTGCGCGGCTGCGCTGCTCGGTCGGAACGTAATCGTCGTCGGCGGAGGTGTCCATGTCCCTTGAGGTAAAGGAACGGTCGTATTTCTTCCTGCCGCTCGTGTTGAAGCGGCTGTCTATCTCCGGGGCGTACTCGCTCTCGCGCTGGGGACGCTCATAGGAGCGCTCCTCGTAGTCGCTGCTGTCTATGTCAAAATCGGAAAAAAGCGCGCCCGAATGGAATTCGGAAAGAATATCGTCGACGGACATATCATCGTTACCGTATTTATTTTTTCTGTCGTCCTTACGGCTCATATAACTATCCATCCCATTCAGATCGTAGGCTTGAACTTGCGTATCAAAGTCAGTGGATACTCTGAAAACGGGACGTCTTGGGCGTCTTGCCTTGCGTATCATGGGCATCGTGCGCATCGGCGCGCAGGAAGCCTGCTCGACCGCCAGATATTCACGCTCCACTGTGGGTCACCACCTTCGGGAAAAAGCTGAGTAGAATTAGATGTTTGTGCGCTGGCGCAGCACCTCGTACATCGTGATGGCTGCCGCCGTCGATGCGTTGAGGGAGCTGACCTGCCCGCGCATGGGGAGGCTGATGATGAAGTCACAGCTCTCGCTCACGAGACGGCCCATGCCGTCGCCCTCGGAGCCTATCACCAGCGCAACCGCGCCGCTCAGATCTGTGTGCCACAGATCGCTCTGCCCGGTCGCCGCTGTGCCGTACACCCATACGCCGCGCTCTTTGAGCTCCTTTATTGCGGAGGGGAGGTTCGCCACGCGCGCGATCGCCATATGCTCCGCCGCGCCTGCCGACGCCTTGTCGACGATCGCGGTCAGACCGGCACTGCGGCGCTTGGGGATGATCACGCCGTGCGCGCCCGCGCATTCGGCGGAACGGATGATAGCGCCGAGGTTGTGCGGATCGCTTATCTCGTCGCATACTATCACGAACGGCTTCTCACCGCGCTCTTCCGCGATGGCAAAAATATCGTCCACCGTGCAGTATTCGCGCACGGCGGCCAGCGCGATAACGCCCTGATGTGCGTGCGTCTGGCTCATGAAGTCGAGCTTGCGGCGGTCAGCCTCAACCACGACTATGCCCGCGTCGCGCGCCTTGGAGGCGATATGCCCCAGCGTCTTGTCAACATCACCCTTGGCGATGAATATCTTATCTATTGCACGACCGGCGCGCAGTGCCTCGATCACGGCGTTGCGCCCTTCGATGATGTCGTTTTTCAGTTCTCTTTCTTCCATTGCACAGCTCCAAATAAAAAAGCCAACATAATCATGTCTACATAATACCACAACATTATGTAAATTAAAAGTGTTATTTTCGTTTTTTCTTAAAAAAATTTACGAACCGTCACTGTGCAGTAGGCTCGCGCCGTTGAATTATGCGGCTTTCGTCATTTTTGTTCAAAAAAATTTAATGGACATTGTGCGGCGCAGAGGGTATTATATATGTGTTCTAACACCACAGCTTGGAGGAGCATAATGAAAAACCCCAGAAACAGTATCGAGCGCTTCTGTGCGCAGCACCCCAACTTCGGCATTCCTAATCTCATCAAATACGTCACCATTGCCAACGTTGCGTTCTGGCTGCTCGGCGCGATAATGCCCGGCTTTCTCAGCTATCTGACGTTCAACCCCGCGCTCATTCTGCGCGGGCAGATCTGGCGCATCTTCACGTTCGCCCTCTATCCGCCCAGCACCGGCATTCTCGCGTTCATTGCGTTTTACTTCTATTATTTAATAGGTAACACGCTTGAGCGCTATTGGGGCACACCGCAGTTCAATATATATTTCTTCTCCGGCATTATCCTAACGGTCGTCTATGGGTTTATCATGTACTTTGTTACGGGGCTGAGCTTTAACCTCACAGCGGAGTATGTGTATCTGTCGATGTTTTTCTCCTTTGCTGTGCTCTACCCGGATATGCAGGTGCTGCTTTTCTACATCATCCCCATAAAGATGAAGTATCTGGCGTATCTAAACGCCGCACTCTTCATTTACAGCGTCTTTGCCACGCCGTTCCCGGCGAACCTCCTGCCCGTTGTCGCGGTAATCAACTTCTTCATCTTCTGCGGCGGTGATCTTTTTGCGAATCTTCCCAAGCGCCCGAGCGCGAATACGGTGAATTTCCGCAAGGAGTCCGCGCGCATAAAGCGCGAGCAGCAGGTAAATCTCTATACGCATAAATGCGCCGTTTGCGGGCGCACTGATGTCGACCACCCGGAGCTTGAGTTCCGCTACTGCTCCAAGTGCGCGGGCTACCATTGCTTCTGCCAGGATCATATTTACAACCATATACACTTCACAGAGTGAAAAGAGTGAAATATAATAGCTCCCGTGCGGCATTGCATGATAGCCGCACGGGAGTTGTGATATATAAGTGTATTATGAAAATTTTGCTCAAAAATTTCCGATAACCTATTCAATATTGCTGATAAGCGAAAAGTGCGAGTGCACGCCTTTGGCTGAATACAAAACTGTTTGAAGTAATATACGGAGTGCGTTATTCTGACGCTGTGTTGGCACTTTGAGGCAAAACAGAATCTGCCGCGCTTTTAAAGCACCATGGGGGTAAATCTCAAACCTTTTACCACCTGTTCTGTGTTTACGGGTTTAAAGCCAAATTTACTATATACAGGGACAGCATATGGAGATGAGTTCACGGTCATTTTGTCTGTTTTCACCGATTGAAACAGCTGCTTTCCGATACCTTGGCGGTGGTATTTACCATCTACAAAAAATAAAGCAATATGCTTCCCTCCGCTTCTCGTTGCGATAATACCAACTAATTCCTCGTTCATAAACGCGCCATATAATGACAGAGCAGCAAGATAGTCCTCATCGTGAATACTCCTGTAAAACTCATCTATGCCCTCTTGGGTATAATCTGGAGCTTCAAATTCCAGAAAGACTTTCCAAACAAGATTTAGTGCAGTTTCTATGTCTGCTTTGCTCAGACTTTTTATTGTTAAGTTTGACATCATAACTCCCCTTGACACACTTCAGTTTATCAATCACAGTATAAATGTCAATGTGAAAATTAATGTAAAAAAATCACCGTAATTTTTCTCAAAACTACGGTGATTTTTGCCAACAGTTGATAATATTGATACGGTTTCAAACGGTTTCATTTGGTTTCACCCGAAAATGAAACCATAACCG
>CAKTKU010000034.1 GCA_934572335.1 uncultured Oscillospiraceae bacterium | reverse complement strand
ACAGTTTAGGCAACGAGATGTCCCATGCCTATGGCTGGCTGCCATAAACCAAGGGGCAAATATATAGTAACAGGAGGATTCGAAAATGGATCAGATCACGATAGGAAGGTTTATCGCGAAAAAGCGCAAGGAACAGAATCTGACGCAGGAGCAGCTTGCCGAGCGCCTCGGCGTTTCAAACAAGACCGTTTCTAAATGGGAGACAGGGAAATGCATGCCCGATTATGCCGTGGTGAAGAACCTGTACGGGGAATTGAAGGTCTCGGTCTCTGAATTGATGGACGGCGAAGAAGCAGAGGAAAAAAGCGTCCGTGTGTATGACGACGAGCAGATACTTGATCTGCTGAGAAGAACACAGGAGCTGGAAAAGCAAAAAGTCATGCTGACCGGGGTCATACTTATCGTTATGGGGATCGCTTTGCAGGCGCTGTCGCATACGCTGGGCGGCTCAGATGTCAAGGATTTTTTCGCGGGACTCCTGTTGGGACTCTCTGTCGCTGAAATGCTGTTGGGTATTTATGTCATCGCCAAGGGCGCAAGCGGGAAATAATATCTTCATTGGATAAGGCAAAAAGCTATCACTGTGCAAAAAAACACAGGGATAGCTTTTATAATTTCAGCACAGCGGCGCGAATATTCTCAGTATTCCGTCGACGATCCACCGGCGCATATACTTCTGCCGGTCGTAGGGCTGCTGCTCAGTGCTCTTTGAGAGCGTCTGCATGAAGTCCTTTTTCAGATCGTCCAGCAGCGACGCCTTGTAGAAGAGAGAGTTATTCTCAAAGTGCAGGAAAAGGCTCCTGTAATCGAGGTTCACCGTTCCCACAGTGCCGATAACGTCGTCCGCGATGCACGCCTTGGCGTGGACAAAGCCGGGGTCATACTGGTATATCTTCACGCCCGCCTCCAGCAGCGCCTGATAATAGCTGTGCGACAGGCGGAAAATGATCTTTTTGTCGGGAATGCCCGGCATGATCACGCGCACATCCACGCCGCGCTGTGCCGCGCGGATGAACGCCTCCTGCAATTCATCCCCCGGTGTGAAGTACGGCGTATAAAACCATACGTAGTCCTTCGCCTGTGAGAGAATGTCGATATAGAGGTTATAGCTCACCGCGTCCGAGCGGATGGGCGAGTCATAGTAGGTCAGCACGTAGCCGTCCGGCTCTGTGTGCGGCGGCGCGAGCTCCGCGGGCAGCTCCGGCGTAATGGGTTTGGGCGTCCACTCGCCGAAGGCGTTCCAGAACTCGAGGAACATATCCGCGAATACCTGCGCGCTCTGCCCCGTTATGCGAAAGCCCGTGTCCTTCCAATGCCCGAAGCGCACCTTGCGGTTTATATATTCATCGGCGAGATTTATCCCGCCCGTGTATGCAACACGCCCGTCTATGGCGAGAATCTTCTTGTGGTCGCGGTAGTTGAGCGTGCCGCCCACGGCGAGCATCGGGTTGAACGCCGCGCAGCGTATGCCTGCTTCCACAAGCTCGCGCCGGTCGCGGGCGGAGAACGTGGATATGCTGCCGAGGTCGTCGTATATCACGCGCACATCCAGCCCGTCGCGCACCTTGCGCCGCATGATGTCCAGCATCGCGTCGAACATCTCTCCGTGGTGGATGATGAAGTATTCCACGTATATGAACTGCTTCGCGTCCTCCATGTCACGTAGCATATCCGGGAACATATCATCGCCGAGGGGATAGTATTTCGCGCTTTCATTTGCGAGCACGGGCGAGCCGGTCTTTTTCCGCAGGTAGGCAAAGGTCTGTGCAAGGCGCGGCTCTTCCGCGCGGATCTTGCACACTATCGCGCTGTCGTCGGGCGTTTCACGCGGCGTCGCGGCGGAGAGACGGCGTGCGAGCGGATGCGCCGTGCGCTTGTTGCCGAACAGCAGATACAGCAGCGCGCCCGCCAGCGGGAACGGCAGTATGACCAACAGCCACAGCGTTTTGTACGCCGCCTCCTCTCGCTTTATGATGATGTAGAGCACGAGAAATATGGACAATATGGAGAGAATGAAGTTTATCACCGCCGCATACGGGGACAGCCAGCGTATCAGCACCACAAGCAGCAGCACCTGGATCGCAACGGCCGGCAGAACGGATATGATCCTGCGCACAGTCCTTCCCATATCAGATTCTCCTCTCTGTATCTTTCATTATAGTATATCAAACACGCGCGGTTTATGCAACGCGGCACGTTCAATTCTTAACAGTATTCTATAGTATTCTATATGACGAAAGTAAACGCCGTCTCAACTGAAGTTCACGAAACGTTGAGATTGGGTTGATGTTGTGTTGCTAAAGCTCTGTTAAGATGCAGACAAAATGGGAAAATTGTAAGCGAGGGAAGAAAAATGAGGAAAAACAAGCTCTCCGGGTTCTGGTCCTGCGCGGTATACGCGGCGGTTCTGGGCGTTATGTCGTTTGCGGCGGGGCGTATCGTGCCGAAAAAGTGGTTCCACAGTGACCGCTTCCCGTTCAAGTGCAGCGAGAAGGAGAAGAGGCTTTACGCCGCGCTGCGCGTGAAGGACTGGCAGAGCAAGGTGCCGGATATGAGCCGTCTTTTCAAGCGCATCATGCCGGCAAAGCGCATCAATGCCGATACTCTCTCCGACCTCCCGCGTATGCTGCAGGAGACCTGCGTCGCCGAGGCGACGCACAGCATCCTCTCCGTGCTCGGCTTGGGCTGCCTGTGGCTGTGGAAGGGGATAGGCGGCGTGCTCTTCGCTGCGGTGTATATTCTCCTTGGCAACGTCCCCTTTGTCATCATCCAGCGCTATAACCGCCCGCGGCTGCAAAAGCTCATGGAGCGCCGCCGCCGTCATGAGAGCGGAGGAGCAAAATGAAGCACGTGCTCCTGCTCAGCTGCAACACCGGCGCGGGGCACAATTCCTGCGCCCGCGCGATAAAGGAATGCTTTGAAGCGCGCGGCGTTGAGTGCGAGATCGCCGACTCCCTGCTTTTTATATCCAAGAAAGCCTCGAAATTCATCTGCAACTGGCATGTGCGTATTTACCGCCATCTGCCGCGCCTGTTCAAGAACGGCTATAAAGAGGTCGAGAGCCACGCCTCCCCATTCCAGAAGGACAGCGTCATATATCAGTATCTCACCTCCGGGTCTGAGCGCATGTATGACTACATCAGCGCCCGCGGGTTTGACACGGTCATCTGCACGCATATTTTCCCCGCGCTCGCGCTCACGGATATGCTCGAAAAACACCCAATGCAGATAAAGACCGCCTTTGTCGGCACGGACTACACCTGCTCGCCCGGCACGGCGGATTCCGATCTTGAGTATTATTTCATCCCCGCCGCCTCACTCACCGAGGAGTTTGCCGCCTGCGGCGTGCCGAGAGAGCGCATCGTCCCCAGCGGCATGCCCGCGCGGCCGGAATTCTATGTTCCATGTGATCCTGCTGACACCGCGGCGGCAAAGCGCCATATAGGCATACCGCACGAGCACCGGCACATTCTCATGATGTGCGGCAGCATGGGCTGCGGCCCGATAATAGAGCTGACGCAGCAGCTCGCCGTAAGGCTCGCCTCCGACGAGGAGCTGACGATAATCTGCGGCACGAACGAAAAGCTTTATGAGAAGCTTCAGCTTGAGTATTTCACCGACGCCAATATCCACGTGGAGGAGCTGGTGGACGATATGCCCACTTATATGCGCTCCGCCGATATATACATGACGAAGCCCGGCGGGCTCAGCACGACGGAGGCCGCGGCCATGGGGCTGCCGATGGTGCTCATCAACGCCGTCGCCGGGTGTGAGGAGCATAATCTGGAGTTTTTCACAGAGCACGGCGGCGCTGTGACGGCGGACACGCCAGAGGCGCTGGCGGACGTCGCTGTTGCGCTGCTGCATGACGGCGCGCGGCTTGACGCGATGCACCGTGCGCTGAAGCAAGACAGAGAATGCACCCCTGCGGAGTGCATATATAAAATTCTGAATGGAAATGAAAAAGACTGATTTTCGCAACTTTACTTTGGATAAGCTGAACACTGAGGAGTACAGCCACCTCAAGCTTCTGCTGTACTGGCCGGTGTATGGGCTGCTGTTTTACTTTGTGGAGCGGGTGTACGCGCCCGGCGGGTACATCGTGATGCACTGCGCGCTCGACGATGCGATACCGTTCTGCGAGTATTTTCTCATCCCGTATCTTTTCTGGTTCGTGTACCTTATCGGGACGCTCGCCTATACGCTCTTCTGCGACAGGGACGGCTTCAGGCGGATGATGTACTTTGTCATCTTCACCTATTCTATAACCATCCTGATATATCTCCTCTTCCCGACGTGTCAGCACCTGCGCCCGTCGGTGTTTCCCCGTGACAATGCGTTCACGCGCTTTGTCGCGTATTTCTATCAGTTTGACACCGACACCAACGTCTGTCCGTCGCTGCACGTTATCGGCTCGTTCGCCGCGTGCTTTGCGCTGTGGAATACGGAGCGGTTCGCCTCGAAGGGCTGGCGCGCTGTGAACGTGCTGTGCTGTGTGCTCATCTGCGTCTCCACGGTCTTCATGAAGCAGCACTCCGTGCTTGATGTCGCGGCGGCGCTGCCGCTGTGCTTTGGCGGCTACGCGCTTTGCTACTTGACAAATCCGCCCCGGCGTGTAAAAATCACCTCATCTGCAAAGGTGAAAGGCGGAGGGATATGAAAACGATAAATGTGCGCGGCGTCATCCTCGGCGAGGGCAGGACGAAAATTATCTGCCCCGTGGTCGACGCCGCGCTTGATGCCGCGCTCGCGACAGTGGAGCGGGCGAAGCGTCTGCAAGTGGACGCGATAGAATACCGCGCGGATTGGAGCGAAAATGTCTGCAACACGGATAAGCTCATGCACGACCTCCGCCGCGTGCGTGAATGCCTTGGCGAGCGTCCGCTCATGTTCACGTTCCGCTCCGTGCCCGAGGGCGGGCATACGGAGCTGCCGCGGGATGAGTATATTGCCCTTGTGCGCGCGGCGATCGACTCCGGCTGTGCGGACATGGTCGACATTGAGCACTGCGTCGGCGACGACGCGGCGGCGGGGCTTATTGCCCACGCCCGCGAAAAGGGCGTTGTGTCGCTCTATTCCTATCATAACTTCAACGAAACGCCGGAGGTCGACCGAATTTGCGATTTCATAGCGCACGCCCGCGCTCTCGGCGCGGATGTTCCAAAGTGCGCCGTCATGGCGCGCGGCAGGGGAGACCTTGTGAAGCTCCTCTCGGCGACGGAGCGCATGACGCGCGATGAGAATGACACCCCGGTGCTCACCGTTGCGATGGGCGTGGACGGCGTACTCAGCCGCCTCGCGGGCGAGGTGTTCGGCTCATGCATGACGTTCTGTACCGTCAATGCGTCCAGCGCGCCCGGGCAGGTCGACTGCGAGCGGGCATACGCCGCCATCTCCGCACTGCATGATTGCATAACGGAATAAAAAATGCTGTCCGGACGGACAGCATTTTTTATACGTATATCACGGCTGGCGGCTGTTGCAGAGGTAGAACACCGTCAGCAGCCCCGGCCCGCAGTGTGCGCCGATGACGACGCCAAGGCTCGTTATCGTTATCTCGCCGACGTCGGGGAACGCCGCCTTTATCTCGGCCTTGACGTGCTCCGCGTCCGCGACGCAGTCTGCCTGAAGAATGTGGAATTCCTTCCCCTTGGTGTCGGTACCGGTAAGGTCGCGCTTCACGCCGTCGACGATCTCATTCAGCGCCGCCTTGCGCCCGCGCACCTTCTTCGCCACGTCCAGCGTGCCGCGGTCAGGCACGTACAGCACCGGCTTTATCGACAGCATACCGCCGACGAGCGCCGCCGCGTTGGACACGCGCCCGCCCGCCTTGAGGTAGTCAAGGTCGTCCACAGTGAAGCGGTGGGCGATTTTCAGCTTGTTCTCTTCGCCCCACGCGATGACCGCGTCATAGTCCGCGCCGCTCTCCTTCAGCCGCACCATATTGTCCACCAGCAGACCCAGCCCGCCGGAGATGCACAGCGTGTCCATCACGTAAAGCTTCTGCTCGGGGAAGTCCTTGCGCGCCATCTCCGCGCCGATCTGCGCCTTTTCAAACGACACGGACATCTTCTGCGACATGTCGAGGAAGATGACATCCTTGCCGGTTTCCAGCAGAGAGGTGAAAAAGTCGCAGTAGGCGTATTCATTTATCATCGAGGTCTTGAGACGGTCGCCCTTGCGCATGCCAGCATAGACCGCGGCGCGGCTCTCCTCGCGGCAATCGTCCTCAAAGAGCTGGTCGCCGATGGTGTAGGTGTAGCTTATAAACGGAACATTGTGTGCCTCGAGCCACGTGCGCGGCAGATCCGAGGTCGACGAGGTTGCAATGATGTAGTCCTGCATAATAGCAATAGCCTCCCATGTAGTATTATAGAAAATTATAATACTACAAGAAATACAAGTAATTATAAACTGAATATAAATTATTCTTGACAGAACGGCATTCAGCCATAAAATGTCTTGCAAATCCCAACGAAATGTCGGATAATAAGACATATAAATGAAAGATAGTACGTATACGGAGGCGGCATATGAATATATTCTTCAACAGCGAGAAGCTCCGCCGGCTGCTCGCCGATCTGTACGTCCTCGCTGGCATACAGACGAATATATTTGATAAGAACGGTGCGGACATTCAGATATTCGGCAACCATTCGGATTTCTGCCGCATGATGAACGACTGCCCGGAGGGACATCGCCGCTGCGTGTGCAGCGACCGTCTTGCCGTGCAGCACAGCGCCGAGACGCGCAGCCCATATATGTACCGCTGCCACGCAGGTCTGCGCGAGGTCGTTGTCCCCATCTTTGACGGCGGCGAGCCGGTGGCGTTCATGGGCTTTGGGCAGGTGCTGGACGACGCGCCCTATGAGGAGCAGTGGGAGCGCACGCGCGCCACGCTCTCGTGGTACGACGGGGACATGGACAAGCTGCGCGAGTGCTTCTGGCGGGTCGAACGTTTGCCGGATGAAAAGGTCTGCGCCTATCGGGACATTCTCCGCTCGCTCACGTCGTATATCCAGCTTGAGAGAATGATACGCACTGCCCAGCCCTCGGATGAGCAGCGCCTGGAGGAGTATATCGACACGCACTATATGGAAAAGCTCTCTCTTGCGCGCATGGCGGCGGAGCTGAACATGGGGACGACGAAGCTCTGCGCGCTGGCAAAGCGACTGACAGGGGAGGGCAGCATCACCGCGATGACCGCCCGCCGCCGCATTGCCGAGGCGAAAACACTGCTGCTGGACAGGGACCTCTCCGTCGCGCAGATCGCCGAGCGCGTTGGGTTCAGCGACTATAATTACTTCACAAAGACGTTCAAAAAGCTCGTCGGGGTCACGCCGTCGCAATATAAAAAATGCGGCGGCATGGTGGACATGGACACAGCAGCGGAGCGCTGACGCGCCCCGCTGCTGTGCTTTTGCCTTATTCTATTTCGTGCGTGCCGAAGCGCGCTCTGACCTCGTCCATCCGTCCGCAGCCGAGTCTGCCCTCCGGGCAGTACCCCTTGACATAGCACGACGGTCCCAGCGCGTCGAAGAGCGCGGGGAAGCTGCCGCGCAGTAGCGACAGCATGCCCACAGCGATCTTGCGTATCTCCCACTGCGCGCGCTCGCAGCAGCGCAGCTCGCAGAAGAGCAAAAGCTCGCGCGCATTCATTGACGATATTACGTCCGTCAGCGTCCCGCTGAGCATGAAATATTGCCGGTGCGCCGTGAAAACGGGGCTGCTTTCATTCGCAAGCAGCGTGCTGTACGCACGCTCGACCGCCCCGGTGTAGACCCTGCGCATGGCGGCGTCGGCATCCACCGACGCGGGCATTATCACCCGCCCCAGTGCGATGCTCCGCAGCTCCGGTATTATCACGGACTGCATCCTGTGCCGCACGAGGTGCGTTATGCCGGGCAGCGTAATGTCACGTATCGCAAAGCCGTAGTTTATAAGCTCCAGCTCGCGCGGGCGCGCGTCATTGAAAAGCGCGGAATAGCCGCCCTCTTCGCGGCCGCTTACTCCGATTGCGGCGGAGAGAATATGCTCCGGCGCGGACGGCGCTTGCAGCAGCTCCGCGCGCCCGACCTCGCCGGTCGAAATGAACACCGGCATACTGAGCTTCGCGGCGGCGGGCGCATCGGGCGCGGCGGCGTAAAACGCCTTTTGCGAGGCGAGGTATTTTTCAAAGCACGGGAACAGCTCAAGAAGCTGCTCTTCCAGCTGGCGGGCGATCTCGCGCAGTTCCGGCACGGCGCGTCCGCGTCCGGCGCTCATGTCGGCGATCATGTGGACAAGCTCGCGCGCGTTCACTGTGCAGTAAAAATTGCTGCAAAACGAGTAGGGGAGCACAAAGCGCGCGTCCTCCTTGGGGATGCCGCCGTCGAGCAGCTCCTTGTAGGCTGCAAAAAGTGCGTCCATGTAATCGCAGTAGAGCTGTTTTTCGTCGCCGTCAAGCCCGTCCGGGATATGATAGCCCAGCCCGCCGAAGTCCACATACCGGCGGGACTTCACCGTGAACGAGGCAAGGCGGTGCTCGATGAAATACTCCTCCGCATATACCGACACGTCACGCAGAGCGAGCGTGAACACCGCGTGCTCGATCACGGAGCTGTGCCCGGAGTTGAGCACCTTTCCTATAAGCTTTCGGTTCGCGTTGCTGTCGACCGCGCCGTCGAACAGCTCAAAGGCGTTTCCGCTGGTGGTGGATATCTTCGCGGCGCTGGCGCACGCCCTCTCGCCGTATATATTGTGGCTCACTATTCTTGCGTTTGTGTACTCTGGCATGACTTGCTCCTTCGCTGTTGTTATTTTGTGATTATATCGTATTCTCCTGCACATTTCAACTGAATATATTTGACTACAAATCTGGTCATATATTTTTGTATCAAATTGATACTTGAATATACTCAGCGCGGAGATTATATTAGGGCAAAACCAAGGAGGTGCACACACTATGAAACACGATAAACTTATAAAGCTTGTGCTGGCGGCGCTTTTTGCCGCGCTCACCTGTGTTGCGACTATGCTTATCCATATCCCCATGCCCGCCACGAATGGCTACATCAACCTCGGCGACGGCATGGTGCTCCTTGGCGCATTCCTGCTCGGTCCGGCGTATGGCTTCGCGGCTGGCGGTCTCGGCTCCATGCTGGCGGATCTGCTGCTCGGCTATGCGTCGTATGCGCCCGGCACGTTTATCATAAAGGGGCTGACGGCGCTCGTCGCCGCGCTCATCCTGCGCGCGCTCTCCGGTAAGTTCAGCGGGCTTGTCGCGGGTTCTGCCGTTGGCGAGGTCGTGATGGTGCTGGGGTACTTCGCGTATGAATCGCTCGCCCTCGGCTACGGTATCGCCGCGGCGGCGAGCATTCCCGGCAACGCCATTCAGGGCGCGGCGGGCATGGTCGTCGGCATACTCGCCTATAAGGCGCTGCACGCCGTGCCCAGCATCAAAAAGCTGAGCTACATCTGAACGGGGGAATAACACCATGTATGAGGAATTGACACAGCAGGCGAAAGCAGCGGTAGAGGAGCTGCTGTACACAGCGAAGCTCCGCGCGGGCGATCTTTTCGTTGTTGGCTGCTCGTCGAGCGAGATCGTGGGCGAGCATATAGGCAAGGGGTCGAGCATGGAGGCGGCGCAGGCAGTGTTCGCGGGCATATATCCCGTGCTCAAGGCGCGGGGGATATACCTCGCCGCGCAGTGCTGCGAGCATCTTAACCGCGCGCTCATTCTGGAGGAGGCAGCGGCGGAGAAGTTCGGCTATGAGCCGGTGAATGTCCGCCCGTGGGCGCACGCCGGCGGCTCGTTTGCCACGACGGTGTTTGAAAACCTTGAGCACCCCGTCGCGGTCGAGCATATCCGCGCGAGCGCCGGGATGGACATCGGCGACACGCTCATCGGTATGCATCTCAAGGATGTTGCCGTCCCCGTGCGTCTCAGCGTGAAGAGCATCGGCAAGGCGAACCTTGTCTGCGCGCGGACGCGGCCGCGCTTCGTCGGCGGCGAACGCGCACGCTATCAGGATGAATTGAAGTAACACAATAACCAAAGGGACACCGCATTAACCGTGGTGCCATAAGAAAACATGAAAAAACCCAGTAAAATCAATGTTTTTTAGGGCAGCGGAAAACGGGGCGT
>CAKTKU010000033.1 GCA_934572335.1 uncultured Oscillospiraceae bacterium | reverse complement strand
TTCTGTTGACCTTGAAGCCTTTCTCCGCAGCCGCGGGGAAAGGCTTATTTCATCCGGCAGGGACAAGCGCCTTGCCAGTGACCACAGCGTGACCATACGCGGCAATGAGTGGTACGATCATGCCGAGGAAAAAGGCGGCACGGCAATCAGCTTCGTCCAGCGGCACTACGGCGTCGGTTATGCCGAAGCCGTGTCCACGCTGCTCGGAGGAGAGCTGGGTGTTGCTTATCCTATGCATTCGGAAAAGCAAATTGAACCAAAGTTGTTTGTCCTGCCGCCAGCCAACAAGAACATGCACCGTGTGTTTGCATACCTCTGCAAGACCCGCGGCATAGACCGCGATGTCGTTTCCGCCTTTGCAAAGGCGCATCTCATATACGAGGATGCAGAGTACCACAATGCGGTATTCGTCGGCATGGACGGTGATGGTACTCCTCGTCACGCCCACAAGCGCAGCACGAACAGCGAGGGCAAATCGTTCCGCCAGAACGTTGAGGGCAGTGACCCGAAGCACAGTTTCAATTACACAGGTACAGATGGGAGCCTCTATGTCTTTGAGGCTCCCATAGATTTATTATCCTACATTTCACTGTACCCCTCCGACTGGCAATCTCACAGCTTCGTTGCCTGCTGCGGCACAAGTATTCAGCCAGTGATGGAGCAGCTCAGGCGTCAGGACATCGACAGTGTGTACCTCTGCCTGGATAACGACTCTGCTGGGCAGAAAGCCGCACAGCGCATGGAGGCAGAATTATCTGAACGAGGTACATATGTTGAGATCGTCGTCCCGACGCTCAAGGACTGGAACGACGATCTGCGAAGGGAGGCGCAGGAATGGACTCAAACCTCTGGACTCTCCTTATAGTTGCGGGATTAGGCTTTGCCGTAATCGGCGGGCTGGCTATGCTCTCAAGCAACTACACTCTCGGCAACATCAAGTCCAAGACCGTCGGCGATGGTCAGCACGGCACGGCTCGCTGGGCAACAGAGAATGAGATACGTAAAACCTTTGCCCTCGTCCCGTTTGACGTATCTTCTTGGCGCGATGGTAAGAACCTGCCAACGGAACAGGGACTTGTACTCGGCAGCAGAGGAAAGAAAGGCAAGGTCACAGCGCTGGTGGACAGCGACGATGTGCATTGCCTTATGATCGGTGCATCCGGCGTCGGTAAAACGGCATACTTTCTGTACCCGAATCTCGAATATGCCTGCGCCAGCGGGATGAGCTTCTTTGCCAGTGACACTAAGGGCGACCTTGCGCGTAACTATGCGACGATAGCCAATAGATACTACGGCTACGATGTATCTGTCATCGACCTGCGCAATCCCACGCGCTCTGATGGGAGTAACCTGCTTACGCTCATAAACAGGTATATGGATATGGCGTTAGCAGACGAATCGAATATCGCGGCAAAAGCCAAAGCTGAAAAGTACGCAAAGATCATTGCCAAGACTATCGTGAACCCCAGCGGTGATGATTCAAACCGCGGACAGAACGCTTATTTTTATGAGGCGGCGGAGGGCTTGCTGTGCTCTGTAATTCTGTTGCTATCCGAGTTTCTCCCGCCGAATGATGGCGAGCCGGAGAAACGGCATATAGTCTCGGTATTCAAACTTGTGCAGGAGCTGCTCGAACCATCCGGCGTAAAAGGAAAAACGCAGTTTCAAATGCTGATGGGCAGACTGCCGCCAGAACATAAGGCCAAGTGGTTTGCCGGTGCTGCGCTGAATTCATCCGAACAGGCTATGGCGTCGGTAATGTCCACAGTGCTGTCGCGGCTGAATGCGTTTCTGGACTCGGAGCTTGAGCAGGTTCTCTGTTTTGACAGCAGTATGGACGCCGAGAGCTTTGCGTCAAAGAAGTCTGCTATCTTCCTTATACTTCCCGAAGAGGATCAAACCAAGAATTTCATGGCGGGGCTGATGATACAAAACCTCTCTCGTGAGCTGTTCTCGGTCGCGGACGAGCACGGCGGCAAGCTGCAAAACCGTGTTGTATTCTTCTGCGATGAACTCGGTACTATGCCCGCCTTTGATATTCTTCCTCTGTTCAGCGCCGGCCGTTCAAGACGCTTGACGCTTGTGCCAATAATTCAAGCGCTCGCACAGCTTGAGAAGAATTACGGCAAGGAGGGTGCGGAGATTATTGTAGACAACGTACAGGACACGATTTTCGGCGGCTTCGCGCCGAACTCGCAGACGGCGGAAGTCCTCTCAGAATCTCTCGGCAGTAGGACGGTTCTATCCGGTTCCGTCAGCCGAAGCAAGGATAATCCGAGTGAGAGCCTGCAAATGATGGAGCGTCCGCTTATGATGGCGGATGAGCTGAAAGCAATACCCAAAGGTACGTTTGTCGTCATGAAAACCGGCAAGCATCCTATGCAAGTAAAGCTGCGTCTGTTTCTCAATTGGGGCATAACCTTTGATGAGCCGTACCAAATAGAAGAGCGCGTCAACCGCAAGATTGCATACGCCGACCGCGATGAGCTGATACGGAGCATAATGAAGAAGTACCCACCGAAAGAGTTGTTGGATCGTCCCCGCAGCCGCGTGCGGCGTGAGACACTAGTGCGTGAGCAAGCTGCTTCGGATATGCCGGAGGCGCTTCATGTTCCGAACAAGGAGGACTACTCGTGAGCTACTTCTCTACGATATACTCTGACAATAGCTTACCCGTCCGGGCAAAGACGGTGTACATGTATTTGCGTGACAGGTCAGACAAAGAGCGCAAGTGCTGGCCGGGGATCAACACCATTGCCGCCGAGCTCAACTGCTCCCGCTCCACGGTCAAACGCGCGTTGCATGATTTGGAGAAGCACGGATATATACGACGGCTGCCGCGATACAGAGAAAGCGGCAGCCGTTCTTCAAATTTGTATGTGCTTGCTGGTGATTAAACTTCGAGCTTCCGCCAAGGGGTAACTGCGCCTATACACTGCACCCAGCCCCGGTTCACAATGAACCACCTTGAAGGGAATACTCTAAGATTTAGGGCAGAGAAAAGAAAATGTATAGGACTCTGCTTGATGATTATAAAGTCAAATTAGCTTGATCATACCGTGTATAAAATCAACGGCGGTTTTGCCTTGGCGAATATAGCTCTCTGGCATTGCTTCAATATGGTCAAAGAACGTATTTACTTGGCGCTTTATGACCGGAGACACAAAATTGAATAACTCTGATCTCAAATTGGGCGCATCGCTTGCTGCAAAAGCCGCGTTTTCATTGGTATATATGGTGAGAATATTGTCATGTCTATTTAGTATGGGATTTTTATCATTAAGAATCTTTACAGATACTCCTTTGTCCTCTTCGATTTCGTCGAGAAGAAACTGCAAGTGCTTCTTTCTATCCTCCTTCTCGACTGTTACAACGCCATCGAAAAGATGTATGCGGCCGGTATTGATATATTCAATAAGTGCTGACACATAAAGAATCAATGAATACGGTGATTCGCTTGTGAGTATATGCATTTTCCTATGATATTCATACATATGTGGTGCATCAAGATATTTATCCAGAAACTCGTCCAATAGCGCGCCGCCGAGACGCAGGTTTCCCATGTACGGCATTATCACACGACTATTTTGACTGGCAGCATAACTGTATGGCAACTCATCATAAATATCCAGTCTCTCTACCTGCAGTAAAACCGGATATCAATGGAGAGGAGTTCCATATAAAATTCTTATTAAAAATGGAACGATTACCGAAAAGGAATTTGAGGACTTTTGGGATAATCTTTAATGAAGGTCAAAGATGACGCTGCACGTAAATTTTATTTGATATGCTACATTTATATACTTGCACAAAGAGTTGGAGCAACATTCGGCTATATGAAAAAATGGGCTACGAACCATATAAAGAACATGTGGATGCAAGCGGGCTCTCTTTTGTGCACATGAGAAAGCAATGAAATTTCAGTTGTCAAAACTGAAATCATCGGGATTTGTGTGGGGCTTATCATGCAGACGAATCCCACTTTATAAACGCAGCCACGCTGGCGATACCGTCAGCGTGGCTGTCCAGACTGTCAAAGAACTATTCGCTGAAGCCTGGTAACGGAATGGCAGGGGAACTTGAGGGGGAGCAAGACCCGCCCCTTTTCGCTGCCTGTTTATTTGTTGAAGAGGTACTCCAGATGCGCGCGGAGCTCGTCGGCGGTGACGCTGACGAAGTTGAGCGGGTCTTTCATGCCGGCCTCGACCAAGGCGGGAATTTCATCCGCGGTGTGTCCGAGCTCGCGGACAGTGGGAATCTTGGCGATCGCCATAAGCTTTTCAATCGCCTGAGCTATCTCCTCCGCGATTTCCTCCTTTGTCGCGTTGTCCGCAACGTTCAGCCCGAGGTTGTACGCGAGACGTGCATAACGCTCACGGGTGTTGTGCTCAACCTTGACGCCCTGACGTATCGCAGGGACGAGACCCAGCGCGCAGCCCATCCCGTGCGGAATGTGCCACTGTGCGCCGAAGAGCTGCCCGATGCCGTGACCAAGCGTCAGACCACCGGGACACATACCGATACCGGCGAGCATCGCGCCGTACTTGACCTGCGCTCTCGCGTCAATGTCATCCGGATGCGCCAGAACGGTGGGGAGGTTTGCATAGATGAGGCGGGCGGCCTCCAGCCCCATGGTGTCGGTTAGGGGATTGAAATTCATCAGGGGCTTCACCTTGTGAGCAAGACCGCCGACAAGATAGCTCTCTATCGCGTGAGTGAGCGCGTCGAACGCGGTGTGCGCCGTGAGACTGAACGGCATGGTCACATCAAGCTTCGGGTCGAGCAGCGCGACGTTGGGGAGAATCTGCAGCCCGCCGAGGGTCGCCTTGTAGTTTATCTCGTCGTCGGTGATGACTGCGCCTGTGGAGACCTCAGAGCCTGTGCCGGAGGTCGTCGGTATCATCACGAGCATTGCCATAGGGCGCTTGATGGGCTTCGCCTTGCCGCGCCCGCCAAAGCAGTGATCCATGATGTTGTCGGTGTCGGGGTTGCCAAGCATGGCGTAAATACCCTTTGCCGTGTCCATTGCCGAGCCGCCGCCTATGCCGATGACCGCGTTCACGCCGAGCTGACGGGCGAGCTTGCCGCCCTCGTTTATGTCGTGATAGCTGGGGTCGGGCTTGACCTTCGTCCATTCGTACACGTCAATCGCCATCGACTCAAAGCTTGCAATGACCTTGTCAGCAAGCCCGGTCTTGCGCGTCACCTTGCCGAACACGAGCATTGCCTTTGTCACACCCTGAAGCTTGCACAGCCCAGCGGCTTTTTTCCATGCGTCCTCTTCAAAGAAAGTAAGGGGAACTTGAGTGTAGAAGCTTTCCATTATATTTTCTCCTTTCGCGGTTTCCGGATCATATTCTCTTGAGACGGTGGAAGGTCGCGCCGGTGGCGTTCTGGAGCGTGCCGGTCTTGTTGCTGTCGCCGAGGACCACGACGTTGTCGAACGCCTCGTCGAGCTTCGCGCGCAGTGTTCTGTCGGGGCGCACGCCCAGAGACAGCACTATGACCTCAGCCGGGAGAACACCCTCAAGCCCGGTCACAAGGTCGCGGTACAGCACGCCTTCTTCGTTCGCGCCCAGCACCATGGTGTGCGGCTTCATGCACACGCCCTGCCGCGCGAGACCGAGCTGGGTCTTGACGACGCGGTAAATAAACGTGTCCGCGGCGAACTGCGGCATCATCTCGCACAGCACGATTGTGTTCTTGCGCTCCGCCATGAACTCCGCGGTCTCCAGCGCCGTCATGCCGCCGCCGATGATGACGACGCGCTTGCCCTCCACGCTGACCTTGCCGGAGAGTACGTCGTGTGCGGTGACAGCGTTCTCAAGCCCCGGCATAGGCGGCATGACGGGCTTGCCGCCGACATTGAGACACACGACCTTGGGGGCGAGCTCGCGCTTGATCTCGGCGATTTTCGCGTCGGTAATTTCGGTGTTGAGCTTCACAGTAATCCTGTCGTTCTTTTCAAGCTGGCGCTTCCAGTAATCGAGGAGTATATCCATGCGGAACTTGCCGGGGGCTTTGTCCGCAAGATTTATGCTGCCGCCGATCCTGTCGGACTTCTCGTACATCGTCACGTCATAGCCCTTTGCAGCGAGCGTGAACGCTGCCTCGATGCCAGCGGGACCCGCGCCGATAACGACTGCATTGCCTGTGCCGGGGACGAGGGTGTTGTCCTCCGCCTCGCGTCCGGCGAGGGGGTTGATGGCACAGCGGATGGGCTGCATGAGGGAGGAATGGTGGATGCAGTTGTTGCAGGAGAGGCAGGGGCGGATGTCATCCTCATGCCCGGTGCGGGCTTTGTTTGCCCAATCAGGGTCGCAGATGAGCTGGCGGCCGAGTATCGCCATATCGGCAATGCCGTCGGCGAGCATACCCTCGGCTTCCTCGGGCGTCTTGAGGCAGTTGACAGCGGCGACGGGAACATCGACCACGTCCTTTATGTTCTTTATGATGTCATCGCGGTAACGGGCACGCATATCGGGGTTGGGCATGCAGTCCATGCCGCCCATGGAGACGTTGACCATGTCTGCGCCGTGCTCGACGAGGAGCTTTGCCACGCCGCGCATATAATTCATGTCCCACTCCTTGCCGTTGGGGCGGAAGTCACCCTCTGCGCCATTGATGCGCACGGAGACGGGGAAGCTCTTAGGGACGACCTTGCGTATCGCGTCGAGTGTTTCTGTGGCGATGCGGCAGCAGTTTTCAAGGCTCCCGCCGTACTCGTCCTTGCGCTCGTTTTTGAATGGGTTGATAAACTGAGAGAAGAGATAGCCGTGGGCACAATGTACCTCAACGCCGTCGCACCCGGCGGTGTAAGCGCCCTGCGCTGCGATGGCGTAGCACTTGACGATCTGCTTTATCTCCGGCACGGTCAGCTCGCGCGCGGGCGCGGCGTGGGAGTCGCCCTTGAGGGAGGCGGGCATGGCGGTGCTGGACACGGGCTGACGTCCGCCGTTGAGGAACTGCGGCGCGTATACCGAGCGTCCGGGATGGTGCAGCTGGATAAACAGCTTGCAGTCATATTCGTGCACTCTCTCTGCGAGAAGCTGGAACGAATTGCGGTTGTCGAGCGTTGTCAGGTGTGACTGCCCCGCGCCCGCAGTGCCGCACAGCTCGTCCGGACAGACGACCGTAAACCCGTTGATGATGAGTCCAACGCCGCCCTTTGCTCTGGCGGCAAAGTACTCGATGACCTGCTGGTTCACGTCGCCGCCGGTCAGACCGAGACCGTCGTGCATCGGGGACATCACAATGCGGTTTTTCAGCTCAACGCCGTTGATCTGAATAGGTGAGAATAGCTTTTCGTACTTCACTTTTTTACATTTCCTTTCCTGTATATCTGAATTTAATGCTTAAAGCAATTTGCTTTATTGCTTATGGCAACACTCTAACACATAATATTGCCTATGTCAACACTTTCCTGATAATTAGTTGACATAGGCAACGATGCGTGTTATAAATATATACAGAAAAGAATAGGAGCGCGTATGTCGACAATAAATGAAAATCTGAAAATTCTCCTGAAAGAGCTGGGGCTGTCGCAGAGACAGTTTGCGCAGGCGCTGTATCTTGACCCCGGGTATTTCTCCAAGATAATTCAGGGAAAGATGCCGCTCAATTCGCGGCTGCAGCTGCTGATAGAGAACACATTCAAGGTCAACGGGGATTGGCTGAGAACGGGCGAGGGAGATATATTCCTTGTTTCGGCGGATTCATCAATAAAGAGCCGGGTGCTGGACGAAATAGACAAGCTTAACGATTCACAGCTTGCGCTGGTGGACTCGTTTATCAGACAGTATTTCAAGCTGGATCAAAAGGAGTAGGGGCAGCATGAGCTATGCAATAGGACACATTGGGATAAACGTTTTAGATCTGGAGCGCAGCGTGAAGTTCTATTCTGAGGTATTTGGAATGAAAGAAGTGTTTCGTATGCACCCGAAGAGCGCGCTGGACATGGTGCTGTGCTTCATGAGCGACCGGCACAACGGCGCGATGATAACGCTTGCTTGGTACGGTGAGAGAAAAACGCCGTATGAGCAGGGGGAAAACAATGTGCATATCGCGTTCGTGACGGACGATTTCGAGGGCAGCTATAAGCGCCACAAGGAGATGGGACTTGTGAGCATAGAGGAACTGCAAAAGGACATATATTACATAGAAGACCCGGATGGGTACGAGATCGCGGTCGTTCCGGCAAAATTCCACCCTGCAAATCTCGGGATAGACTGAGGCAGCAAAAATAAGGTAAAAGATAAAAAACAGCCACGCTGACGGCATCGTCAGCGTGGCTGTAAAACAAATTATTTCAGATAGGGCTCTTGGAAAGCTTGGTGTATTCCATAGTCGCGTTGGACTGTGCGAGGGGCTGCTTGTAGCCTGCAAGACGCAGATCCATCTCCTGACGGATGATGGCGGCGCTGCGGCCCGGATGAGTGTAGATATAGAAGAAGCCCTTTTCAAGCCCTTCCATAATGGTGGCGACTGCCTGATCAACAGAGACAACACCCATTGCGAAGGACAGTGCCTTATCCTCATCTGTCTGCGGATCGGCAAGGCGCTTGACCAGTGCGGCCGCGGCTGCCTTTACGGGAGCGGGCGTATTGTCGATATTCGGATTGTCCCTGAACTCTGCGGGACGGGCAAGCGGATTTGCCATGCGGTCGGAGATCTCCGTATTCACTATGCTGGGCATGATCGCGGAGCAGGTGACGTTGGTCTTGCGGTCACGCATCATAACAGCAAACTGCTCAACGAAGGTCAGGCATGCGGACTTGAGCGGAGCGTAGGGAGCGCCGATAAGAGCACCGTCGAGAGGCCCGAGCGCTGCCTGAGAAATAACCGTGCTGATGTGACCGCCGCCCTGCTTCTGCATTGCAGGCCAGAAGGTGTTGCAGCCGTACACAGGCCCCATCACGTTGACACGGAAGTACATCTCCCAGTCAGCGGTCACGAAGCATTCGTAGGGCTTGGTGTACATGATGCCGGCATTGTTGAACAGGTAGTCAACACGGCCGTACTCTTTGAGCGTGGCTTCGAGCAGACCCGGCCACTGCTTCTCGTCGGAGACATCGATCTCATAGCCGATCGCCTTGCCGCCGTTTGCGCGCAGCATTTCGACTGCCTTATTCATATCGTCCGGAAGAATATCCGCCACAACAACGGACGCGCCGCGATTGCAGAGCTCTTTCGCAAGGCCGAGGCCAATGCCGTTTGCGCCGCCGGTCACAACGGCTATCTTGTCTTGAAATATGCTGTTCATGTTTGATTTCCTTTCGTCTTTTATTTGTGAGGCATGATGTGCGAGGAGAGCATTGTGCGGAACTTTGCGTCCTTCTCGCGCTTTTTGAGCCATGCCTGTTTCTTCTTTATATCGCCCTCGAACTGCCACACGGCTTCATAGGCGTCGTGCATCGCGTCGCCGACAAGACCGACCTCGCCCGTGCAGTCGCCGACGATCCACGCCTTGGGGTACTTCTCCTTTATCGCATCCGCGGCACTCTTGCGTCCGCGTGTGCCGAGAGCCACTATCGCCGTGTCGGCAGGCAGCGTCTCACGACGTCCGCCCTCGCGCTCGATAACAACGCCCGCCTCGGTGAACTCGACCACTTTGCTGTTGAGGTACTGCTTCACGCCGTACTGGTTGAGCAGCATGCGCAGCGCGGTGCCGTTTTCCTGATTACTCTTTGCGGCGAGCTTGCCGGTCATTTCAACGACGGAGGAGTGCTTACCCTCCTGCGCAAGCTCAAGCGCAAACTCGCAGCCGGAGAAGCCGCCGCCGAGCACGACTATGTTGTCGCCCTTGACGTCATCCTTACGGAAGGTGTGTGCTTCGGTTACCTCAATGACATTGTTACGGTCTATGCCGGGGATCTTCGGGAAGATGGGCGCGGCACCCAAAGCGATGACGATCTGATCTGCGCCCTTGAGGCACTCGGAATCGGGCGTGACCTCGGTGTTCAGATGCACCTCGACGCCGGCCTTTTCGACCTCGCGCTTGAGATAGGCAAGAAGCTTTGCCATCTGTGCCTTGAACGGAGGAGTGGAGGCGATGTTGATCTGCCCGCCGAGCTTATCCGCCATGTCATAAAGCTCGACCTTATGACCGGCCTGGGCGGCAAGTATCGCGGCCTCCATGCCGCCGGGGCCGCCGCCGATAACGACGACGCGCTGGGGCTTGCTCGTCTTGGGGATGGCCAGCATATCCTCCGCCGCGGCCTGCGGGTTCACCGCGCAGCTGAGCGGCAGCAGCTGGAAGAAGTGACAGATGCAGTAGTTGTTGCAGCGCAGGCAGGGGCGGATGTCCTCCTGCTTTCCGTCGCGGATCTTGTTTATGAACTGCGGATCGGCGATAAGTGCGCGGCCGACCATCGCAAACTGAATATCCCCGTCCTCAACGGCTTTCTTGGCGATATCCGCGGTGAGGGCACCGGCGCACATGACGGGCTTATCCGTCACGGCGCGGATGGTATGTACCGCCGGGAGGAACGCGCCGTCGCCGTAGTAGTCGGGAGTGACGCCCCATGCACCGGAGCCGTAGCAGCCGAGGTCGACGTCGTAGGCTGTGACGCTGGTCTTATCGATGACCTTTATAAGCTCCTGACTCTCCTCCGGGGTGCGCTGGTTCGGCATCTTGTGATCCATGGAGACACGCAGGATTATCGGGAAGCCCTCGCCGACATTGCAGCGTATCTCCTCGATGATCTCGCAGACGATGCGTGCGCGGTT
>CAKTKU010000032.1 GCA_934572335.1 uncultured Oscillospiraceae bacterium | reverse complement strand
ATACATAGTTGTAAGAAAGGAGTGCGCCGCATGAGCAACGAGATCGCAAATCGCGGTGAAGTGCTGCTGTACAGTGACGAGAGCGGCAAGGAATACGTCAGCGTCGTGTTCAAGGACGAGACGTTCTGGCTGACGCAAAAAGCAATGGCAGAGCTGTTCAACGTGAATGTTCCCGCTGTGTCGAAGCACTTACAGAACATCTACGAGGAAGGCGAGTTGGAGCGCGATTCAACTATTTCCAAAATGGAAACAGTTCAGCAAGAGGGCGAACGTCAGGTGAGACGAACCGTGGATCGCTACAATCTCGACGCCATCATCGCCGTCGGCTACCGCGTGAACTCCAAGAAGGCCACGCGCTTCCGTCAGTGGGCGACAAAGACGCTGCGCGAGTACATCCAAAAAGGCTTCGTCATCAACGACGAAATGATGAAAAACGGCCGTCCGTTCGGCAGGGACTATTTCGACGAACTGCTCGAACGCATCCGCGAAATACGCGCAAGCGAACGCCGGGCGTACCAGAAGATCGCCGACGTGTTCGAACAGTGCAGCTACGACTACGACAAGAACAGCGAGACGACAAAAGCCTTCTACGCCTTCGTGCAGAACAAGCTGCACTATGCCGTGACCGGCAAGACCGCGGCGGAGCTTATCTCTGAGCGCGCCACGCTCGACAGCCCGACGATGGGACTGACGACTTGGAAAGGTGCGCCTGACGGCAAGATACTCAAGAGCGATACGCTCATCGCGAAAAACTACCTCAACGAGAAAGAGGTATCGCGGCTCAACCGCCTTGTGACCATGTTCATCGACTATGCCGAACTGATGGCGGAGGACGAGCAGCCCATGAGCATGCAGGACTGGCTCAACGAGACTGACCGCTTCCTCACGAACAACCGCCGCCGTGTGCTCGACGGCAAGGGTCATGTCTCACGCGAAGCTGCGGCGAAGAAGGTCAGCGGCATATACGAGGAGTTCCGCAAAAAGCAGGACGCGGAGTATATCTCCGAGTTCGACCGCGAATTTGAAAAGTATCTCAAGGGTGAAAGCAAATGAGAGAACACTTTGACATTGCCGGGTATTGCCGCATCTCGGTCGACGAAGAGGCGGGGCGCGACAATGTGTCCATCGAAAACCAGAAAGCTATCATACAGGACTATGTGCGCCGTACGTTCCCGGACAGCACGCTCACCTTCTATGAGGACCGCGACCGCTCCGGCTACACCTTCGAGCAGCGCGAGGGCTATCAGGAGCTGCGCGGAAAGCTCATGGCGCACAAGTATGATATCCTCGTCGTCAAGGACTTCTCCCGCTTCTCACGCCGCAACAGCCGCGGCCTTGTAGAGTTGGAGGACCTGCGCGACGCAGGGCTCCGCATCATCTCCATCGGCGACGGCATAGACTTCCCGAATGACGACGACTGGGTGAAAATACAGTTCCAGTTCCTTATGAACGAGATGCCCGTCACCGACACGAGCCGCAAGGTGCGCTCGGTCGTGAAGCGCCGTCAGGAGGACGGACGCTGGATCTGCGCCGCGCCCTACGGCTACATTATAAACAAGCAGCAGGAGTTTGAGGTCGTCCCCACCGAGGCGGAGATAGTGCGGAAGATATTTGCGCTCTACATCAGTGGCTGGGGCTATAAGCGCATCGCAAACTACCTCACCGACGAGGGCATACCCACGCCGCGCATGGCGGAGCGCACCCGGCGCGAGGCCGAGGGCGAAACGCCGACGCGCAAGGTGAAGAACGAGTGGGCGATCATCACCGTGCAGGGCATCATCGACAATGATTTCTATATCGGCACTCTGCGTCAGGGCAAGTACACGCGCCGCAAGATAAACGGTGCGGACGTGAAGCAGGACGCAAGCGACCACAAGGTCTTCGAGCACCAACATCAGGAGATCATAGACTACCGCACTTTCGCCACCGCGCGGGCGCTGCGCGAGGAGCGCAGCACCTCGCACTACCGCGGCGTGAAGATAAACGACAATGTCTACTCCGGTTTCCTTTTCTGCGGCGACTGCGGCAGCCCCATGTTCGCCATGAGCCGCCGCGACATCCGCGACGCCTACCGTTGCGGCGAATACCACCGGCGCGGGCGCAAAGCCTGCACGAGTCACCACATCCGCGTCGATAAGCTCGACGAGCTGGTGAAGGACTATGTGCGCAAGGTGAAAGAGAACTCCGCGCAGATGCTTGAGCGTCTGAATGCCGATCTCGCGCGCGAGACCGAGGACATCGCCGAGACCGAGAAGGCGGCGCAGAACCTCACCGCGGTGCTCGACGATCTTCAAGAAGAACTCAAAGCCACCAAGCGCCAGCGCGTCCGGGACATTATGAAGCACCCGGAGCAGGAGGCGCTGCTTGAGGAAACCTACGACGAGATGGAGAGCGACCTCTCCCGCCGCATCGAGGGCATAAGGAACCAGATAGACATGAGCGCCGACAAGCGCAACACCATCATCCGCGTCAACCGCGCGGCAAAGACGGCGATGGAGGTGTTCGACGATATTCTCCAGAAGCCGAAGCTTGAGCGTCAGGATCTCACGCTGATAATCGAGCGCATTACCGTGTTCGAGGATCACATCGAGGTGCAGCTCAAGGCGGATATCGACTCCATTCTCAGAAGCGGCACGCTGCCGGAGGAGACGGAGGACGCCGCAAATTTTGATCCCGGCATGGCAGATAACTCACCCGTCACCATAGTCCAGTGCTCGGAAAAGCACGCAGACAAGGTCTACCATGTCAATGTGATCAGTAACGGTGACCCGCTGGAGATATTCACAGATAAGGACGGCGAGCTTATCTTCAAGAAATACTCCCCGATAGGCGAGCTGTCGGATTTCGCCGCGCAGATCTGCGACAGCCTCAAAAAATCCACGGACGGCATCGCCGCCGTGTGTGACCGCGACGCCGTCATCGCCATCGCGGGCGGCGCAAAGCGCGAGCTGCTCGACAAGCCCATCAGCCCGCAGCTCGGGCAGATAATGGACGAGCGCACGACCTACCGCCTCGACACCGGGGTGAGCTCCGTCCCCGTGTGCGCGAGCGACGAGAAATTCTGCGCCTCCGTCGCCGCACCCATCATCACCGAGGGCGACATCATGGGCTGCGTCCTCTTCGTCACGCCGCGCGGCAGCGCCCCCGGCACGGAGGTGGAGTTCAAGCTCGCCCAGACCGCCGCGTGCTTCCTCTCCAAGCAGATGGAGAGCTGACAGCGCGCAAGCCCAGTGCCCATGTTCACCCGTCCGCAGGATCGTCCGGCGGACGGGCTTTTTCTGCCGCGCCCGCTTTCTGTTTCCGGTTTGTAAATTTTTTTGATAAAATTGCAATTTTTATCTTGAAACCTGCGGGGATATACTGTATAATGACTTGCGTATACGAAAAGTATGCGCACAACTACGAAAACGAGGTATGCCAAATGGAGTATACTGCAATAGCGGAATGGCTGAACACCACATTTTCCGGGTACGACAGCGCCATTCTCGGCTTTATGAACACCCTCGCGGGCAAGGCGGGCGGCTTACTCACGCCGCTGATGAAGCTCATCACGTTCCTGGGCGAAAAGGGCATAATCTTCTTCCTGCTCGCCATAGGCTTCATGTGCTTTTCCAAAACGCGCAGAATGGGCGTGTGCATGTTCGGGGCGGTGTGCTGCGGCGCGCTGATCACGAACATCATCCTCAAGGACATGGTCGCCAGACCCCGCCCGTTTGAGTATATGGCGATATACAAGAGCTATTGGGACTATATCGGCTCCCCGGCGGAGAGCGGCTTCTCTTTCCCCTCCGGTCACGTGACCGCGGTGACGGCGGGCATGGTCTCGCTGTGCTTCACAAAGGGGAAGAAGATGATACTGCCGACGGTCATCATCGTGCTGCTGATGGGCATATCCCGCAACTACCTGATGGCGCACTTCCCGTCGGACGTGCTGTTCGCGATGCTGATTGGCGCGCTCTCGGCGTTCATCGCCTACCTCATCACCAAGGCGATATTCACCTATCTTGAGGACAACGACGACTTCCCCGCCTGTGCGGCGATACTGGACTTTGACCTGCCCGTGCGTCTGCCCGACAAGGAAGCCGTGGCCGGGTTCATCAACCGCGCCGGTAAGGGCAGCGGACGCGGCGCCAAGTCCTCCGGCAGAGGCGGCGAGCGCGGCGGACGCCGCGCGGCAGCACGCAGTGAGAGCAAGGGCGCCGGCGGCTTCAAGGCCGCGCTGAGCGCCGCGGCAAACGCCGGAAGCGGCCTCATCGGCAAGGTCGGCGGGCGCAAGGCGAGCGCGGAGCCCTACAGGGACGAGGACGAGAGTACTGCCGCGCCCAAGCGCAGCAAAGCGGGCTCGGACTGGAACAGCCGCTGGGAGAGCTATAAGGGCGGACGCGGCGCGAGCCGCCGCGCGGACGACGATGTGCGCGAATACCCCGTGCGTGAGCGCGCCGCCAAGCCCGCACCCGCCGTCGATGATGACGACGCGGACATGAAGATCGCGCCGCCGCGCCGCGCGAAGGACGACGGCTTCAACTGGGACGCCGCACCCGCGGGTGAGAGCGCCGCACCGGAGCGCAAAAGCGCCCCCGCCCCCGAAAGCGTACCCGCCGCGGACGACGACGGCATAGACTGGGCGAGCCTCGGGCTGGACTTCCTCGCGGACGATGACTTCTCCGCCGCGGTAGAGGAGCCTGTGCGCCGCCGCAGCTCCGCCTCATCCGCCTCACGCGCGTCGAGCCGCGCGGGCGGAAGCTACAAGGGCAGACACGAGAAATAATTTAGCAGCACCGCATACCGGCGCGCTGGGAGGATGTTCCCGCGCGCCGGAGCGCATATTGGAGGGATAACAATGAGCTTTGATATTGAAAATTGGGAGCGCCGCGAGATATACGAATTTTTCAGCAGCGTCGACCAGCCGTTTTACTCCGTCACGTTCCGGCTGGACGTGACAAAGCTGCGCCGGTACACCCACGCACACGAGCTGTCGTTTTACCTTGCGCTGACGTACCTTGTGACGGAGGCGATGAACTCCGTGCCGGAGTTCCTGCTGACGATACGCGACGGCGTGCTGACCACGCTCCCCCGCCGCGAGCCGAGCTTCACCGATCTTGTTTCCGGCAGTGAGTGCTTCAGGATCGTGACGTATCCGGCCGGCGGTAGCATGGAGGATTTCTGCCGCGAGGCGCGGCGCACGAGCGACGCACAGCAGCGCTTCATCGTCACAGAGAGCGAGAGCGACGCGCTCATCTTCATCTCCTGTCTGCCGTGGGTAGACATCACCGCCCTCACGAACGAGCGCCTTTTCGACTTTGACGACTGTGTGCCGCGTGTGACATGGGGCAAATATGTCGAGCGCGACGGGCGCACGGAGCTGGGTCTCGCGCTGGAGGTCAACCACCGGGTGATAGACGGGGTGCACATCGGGCAGTTCGCGCGCAGGCTTGAGGAGCTTATCGACGCGCTTGAATAATGCCGCAGATCGAGGGAACATTTTCCCGCGTACATAGTCATATGCATACCCAACCAAAGGAGATAGGACAAAATGAAAAAAATACTCGCACTAATACTTTCACTCACGATGATCTTCGCGCTGTGCGCCTGCACAGGGGCAGCGCCCCCGGCGGCGACGGAAGAGCCAACCCCCGCGCCGACGGAGGAGCCGACCCCCGCCGCGACGGACAGCGCCGCAGACGATGCGCAGAGCCGCCGCGACGCGCAGAGCGAAGAGCTCGTCGGGCTGTTGAGCGATTTTGAGACGAAGATACAGTCCGGCTCCGCCGGGTCGAGCCTGAAGGCCGTCGCACAGGCGGCACGGCTGATGGACTGGGCGACGACTGACGGCGCGGATATGCCCAAGGAAGACATAACCGGCACGGCGGAGGGCTTCATGCAGCCGATGAGCGAGGACGAAAAGTCGCTCTTCCTCATGCAGATTCAGGCGCTCGACAATGCCTACCAGCAGCTTCAGATGCCGGGACAGGAGGAGCTTCTTACCTCCGCCGGTGTGACCGACTGCGGCTACCCGTGGGACAGTGCGCCGAATGAGGTGGTGGAGACGCTGCTGCGCGCGCTCGGCCAGCGCCCGCCCGAGGGCTATGTCGCGCCGGAGCAGCCCGTGGCGGACATCTCGCTTTATAACAGTGTTCTTCAAGCCTATTACACCGCGATCGCCGAGCGGCGCGACGTGACCACGCTGCCCGCGCAGATGAACCTGAACATCCCCGGCTTCTACGCCTCCGGCGATCTTGGTGCGCTGGGCTACTGCTACTATGACATCAACTCCGACGGCACGGATGAGCTTCTGATCGGTCCGTGCAGCGCGGACTACCCCGCGTATGAGATCTTCGATATCTACACCATCGTCAGCGGCGAGGTCGTCACCGTCGCGCAGGGGTGGGAACGCAATTTCTACGCCGTGTGCCCGGACGGGACCGTCGCCAACAACTCCTCCGGCGGCGCGGGCGATTGGTCGTATGTGTTCTCGACGCTCGCTTCCAACGGCGTGCTCAGCGCGTACTACTCCCTCATCTGCTCCGCCGCGGTGAACACGGACTCCCCGTTCTTCTCCGCCGCGGGCGGCAGCAGCGACTCCGACCCCTCCACGTGGCAGAGCATCCCGTCCGCGGACTTCTGGGCGCAGTGCGACAGCTATGAGGCGAGCTTCGTCTCCCCCGGCTACACGCCGTTCACGAATTTTTGAATTTTCAAGGCGCATCGCGGATTCCGCGGTGCGCCTTGCGTATATATCCTTAGTATGGTAAAATATACTCATCATATGTACTCGTAAAAAGGGGTAACTGTCATGAAGAAAAATCTGTTCGCGGTCTCGCTGCTGACTGTCACATGTCTGTACGGCGTGCTCGCCGCGCTGATCATCCTCATCTTCGCGCTCACTGGGCTGCCTGTGCTGGGCGGCATACTGCTGAGCATTGCGATACTCGTCGTGCAGTTTTTTGTCGGTCCGTGGCTGACGAATCTGAACATGCGCTGGTTTTACAAGGCGAAATTTGATCAGACCGTACCCGCGTATCTCGACAGCTTTATCCGCCGCGTCTGCGACGAGCAGGACATGAAATACCCCCGGATAGGCTATATCGACGACGGCGCGCCCAACGCCTTCACCTACGGACGCACGAAAAACGACGCGCGCGTCGTGCTCACGCGCGGCATATTTGAAATGCTCTCCGAGGACGAGGTAAAGGCGGTCGTCGCGCATGAGCTTGGGCACGCGCGGCACTACGATATGCTTTTGATGACCGCGGCGCAGCTCGTGCCGCTTGTGCTGTACGCGCTGTATCAGTTCTGCATGGGCGACGGTTCAACGCGCCGCTCCGATTCTGACAGCAAGAGCGGGGACTATCTCGCCGTTATCGGCGTGATCGCCTATGTGCTGTACATCGTGTGCCAGTACATAATCCTGTGGCTATCGCGCACGAGGGAGTACTACGCCGATGAATTCTCGGTGCGTGAGACGCGAAACCCCGCCGCGCTCGCCGAGGCGCTGGTGAAGATAGGCTTCGGGCTGAGCGCCCACAGGTCGGACAGCGTCGCCTCCCCGAACGCCCTTGGCATTTCCGACACGAAGAGCGCCACCGCCATGGCAGTGGCAAGCTACGATGCCGGCGGCAGGGTCTCCAAGCGCAGTATCGCCGCCGCCATGCGCTGGGAAATGTGGAACCCGTGGGCGGTCGTGTATCAGCTTGGCTCCACTCACCCGCTCATCTCCCGCCGCATTCTCGCCATCAGCGCGATGTCCGCCGAGTACGGGCAGACGCCGTACATCACCTTTGATGAGACGAAGCCCGAGAGCTACGCGGACGATTTCGCGCTTGAGCTGCTGATCTGCTTTGCGCCGTGGCTCGCAGTGATCATGATGCTCATCGCGGCGTTCGCCGCGGATAACGTTCTTATATATGTGCTGACGCCCGCCGTCGCGGCGGCGCTGTCGCTCGTGAAATTCTGCTACACGCACCCGGCGCACGACTACCCCGCTGACACCGTTGCGGGGCTGCTGGGCGAGGTAAAGGTATCCGGCGTGAGGAGCATACCCTGCACCCTGCGCGGCACGATCATCGGGCGCGGCAACCCCGGCTGCATCTTTGACGAAAACTTCGTCATCCGCGATACGACCGGCATCGTCATGCTCAACTACAATCAGCCGCTCTCCGTCATCAACAAGCTCTTCGCGCTGTTCCGGCTGCCGGAATATTTCAGCAAAACCGTCACTGTGCGCGGCTGGTACCGCCGCGCCCCCGTCCCTTATGTTGAGCTTTTGAGCTACGAGGTCGACGGGAAGGTGAAAAAGTGCTTCGGCTACGGCTTCGGTCTGGTCTGGCGCATCGCGCTGCTCGCCGTGAGTGTGCTGCTGGTGCTGGCTGTCGCGCTGTAATACTACTACGCCATATAGTTCAAACGCCCGCCGGGATGACCCGGCGGGCATTTCATCTGCTTATACCATTTTGTTTGTCAGCCGCCCTATGCCCTCGATCTCGACGTCCACGACGTCGCCGGGGCGCAGCCACTTCTGCTCATCCCCGTGCTTTTCAAGGGCGACGCCGCTGGGCGTGCCGGTGAAGATGAGATCGCCCGGTTCGAGCGCTATGTAGCGCGAGGCGTAGCTGACGATGCGCGCGCAGGAGTGGATCATGTCGGCGGTGCTGCCGTCCTGCCGCAGTTCCCCGTTGACCCAGCTTCTTATGCGCTTGCCCGAGAGCGGGTCAAAGCCGTCCGCCGTGGCGATGCACGGTCCGCACGGGCCGAACCCCGGCAGTGCCTTGCCGATGAGCCACTGACTGGTGCGCTTCTGCGGCACGCGGCAGCTGAGGTCGTTGCCGCAGGTGTAGCCGAAGATGCGGCTCGGCGCTTCCACCTCGGTGACGTTCCACGCGCGCTTGCCCATCACGATGACAAGCTCCGCCTCGTAGTCGTAGCTGTCCTCCCACGCGGGCAGCGTCACGCACGCACCCGACGGGACGAGCGAGTCCGCAAATTTTGAAAAAAGTATCGGCACATCGGCGCTCTTGAGGTCGACCTTCTCCGCGTGCGCGCGGTAGTTCAGCCCCACGCAGACGAGCTTGCCGGGTCTGGTAACGATATTGAGATATTCCGGCACTTCCACTATCGGCAGCGCCGCGTCGCTTTCAATCGACGCAAGCGTATCGCGCGGCGCGCCCGCGATAATGTCATCCAACGTCCCCGCAAAGCCCGCGGCCGTCGCGTCCACAACGCCGCGCGCCGTCACGACGCCGACATGCGCCTCACCATTGACACTTATGCTGCATATCCTCATATATGTATACCCCTTTCGGTTTATTTTAGGGTTGCTGTGCTATCTTTATAATAGTATAAACCTGGTATGATTTCAAGTCCCGTCCGCCGATGGCGCGTTTATCAGCTCCATAAGCTCGCCCCACAGCTCAAGCGTGCGAAAGCGCAGCTCGTACCCCTCGCTCTCGGTGATGACGGCGTAGCTGTCGCGGCTCATCGCCTCGCTCAGCTCGTCCGCCGACACAGCCGCAGTGCACAGCGGCGGGAACACCACGCACCACCAGTTGTGCCCCTCGCCCGCGCCCAGCGTGACGCGCAGGGAGTCATATTCCCCCGCGGGGAGCGTGAAGCTGTCATAGCGCCGCAGGGGGAAGCGCTCACGCGCGAGCGAGACGGTCACGCCGCGCCCTCCGGCGCGCTCTGCCGCAGCCTCGGCAATGCCCTGCAAGCTGCCGGAGATGACTTCCCGCGCCGCCGCGCTGTCCTCCACGCCGTCCAGCCGCGGCTCAAGATACGCCAGCACCGCGTCGCGCACCTCAAGCTTCACTGCCTGCTCGCGCGCGTCGTCCGACGCCGCCACAACATGCAGCCGCACAAGCTCACGGCTGAGCGCCGCCTGCTGTCCCTGCGCCCATGTCCCGGCGCAAAGCGACGCGCACAGCGCCACAAGCAGCGCCGCTTCAAAAATTCTCACACGTTCCTTAGATTTGAACTTCATAATAAAGACCGCCCATACTCCTATGTACTCGCGCGCCGTTCCCGGCCGCAAAAAGAGTATAGACGGTCATATGGATTCTTATACAGCTATTTTCCCCATGGGCAGCGCCGTGCAGCGAAAGCACTCCAGATTGTCCAGCGCGGCAAGCGCGCCCTCGGCCTGCGCTTCATCGGGGAATATCCCGAACACTGCCGAGCCTGTCCCCGTCATCACGGCGCCCAGCGCGCCCGCGTCCAGCAGCGCATTCTTCAGCTCCGCCACGGTCCTCATGCGCCGGTCGTCGACGTACTCAAAAACATTGTACATCCTGCGGCATATCTGCCCCAGCTCCCCGGCGCGCAGCGCCTCCACGATGCCCGCCGTGTCCGGATGGTGGCGCGAGCGGAGCATGTCGAGCTTCTTGAAAAGCTCCGGCGTGGAGATGGAGAACTCCGGCTTGCATATCACGAACGCGCACTCCGGGAAATCCGGCAGCGGCGTGAGTATTTCCCCGCGTCCCTCGGCAAGCGCCGTGCCGCCGCTGACGCAGAACGGCACGTCCGACCCGACCTCGCCCGAGATCTCCGTCAGGCGCGCGCCGTCGAGGCGGCCGTCAAAAAGGCGGTTCATCGCGCGCAGCACCGCCGCCGCGTCGGCAGAGCCGCCGCCCATGCCCGCGCCGACGGGTATGCGTTTTCTGATCTCTATATCAGCGCCGCACTGCGTCTCCCCTATCTCCGCGAGGTAGCGCATCGCCGCCTTCACGGCAAGGTTCCGCTCATCCCCCGGGATGAAGTGCAGGTCGGTCCTTGCACGCACACGGGGCGTGTCCGTGAGCGTGATGCGTATATCGTCGCACAGGGACACCGTCTGCATGACCATGACCATGTTGTGGAACCCGTCGTCCCTCTTCTCGGTCACGTCGAGGGAGATGTTGAGCTTGGCATAGGCCTTTTCCGTTGTTTCTCTCATCATCTCACCCCCAGAGGTATACCCGCAGTTCATACGGGCGCGTTGTGAAGCCGTTTGCGATGACAAAGTTATGCTCATAGTTTGCAAGCACCAGCTCCGCCTTTTCAAGGTCGTACCGCTCCGGCAGTTCGAATCTCACGAGCTTATTTGTGAACGAGCACACCACCATCAGCCGCTTTCCCTCATATTCCCGCTCATACACGTATAATTCGCGGCTTTCGGGCATAAGCTCCCTGTATGTGCCGTAGAGCGCGGCAGGCGTGTTTTTCTTAAACCTTATAAGCTCGCGGTAGAAGTTGAGGATGGAATCGGGGTCGGCGTCCTCGTCGCGGACGTTTATGGTGTGGTAATTGCCATTGACGTAGAACCACGGGGCGGCGGTGCTGAACCCGGCGTTTGCCTCATTGCTCCACTGCATGGGCGTGCGGGAGTTTTCGCGGCTGCGGTCATGCACGAGCTTGAGCACCTTCTTTGCCGGCATGATCTTCGACGCGAGGCGCACGGCGTTCATCGTCATGACGTCCTTGTACATATCTATACGCGGCAGGGCGATGTTGAGCATGCCTATCTCCTGCCCCTGATAGATGAACGGCGTTCCGCGCTGGAGCATATACATCGCCGCGAGCATCTTCCCGCTCTCCTTCCAGTACTGCTCACTGCCGTAGCGGGAGATGATGCGCGGGTGGTCGTGGTTTTCGATGTACAGCGCGTTCCAGCCCTTGCCCTCAAGCTTCTTCTGCCATGTGGTGAACGCGCGCTTCATCTTTTTCAGATCGAACGGGCGCGGCACAAAGTCCGTCATGAAGCAGTCCGCCTCCATGTGCGAAAAGGCGATCATCTCGTCGAGCACCTTGTTCTCGCCCTCCGTGACGTAGCGCAGCGCGATGTCCGGCGTTGTCAGCGGGCTCTCGCCCACAACGAAGCAGTCGTACCCGCGCAGAACGTCGCGCTTGAACTCGGCAAGGTAGCGGTGCACATCCGGGCGGTTGGAGTAGTGCTGCATGCCGTTGGCGGCGGGCAGCTTCGGGTAGACGCTGGGCAGCCCCGGCGTTTTGGAGATATAGGTTATCACATCCTCCCTGAACCCGTCCACACCCATGTCCAGCCAGAAGCGCATGATGTTTTTGACCTCTTCGCGGACTTTTGGATTGTCCATGTTGAGATCGGGCTGTTTTTTTGCGAACAAATGCAGATAATATTCGTCTAAGTTACTGTCATACTCCCATGCTCCGCCCTCGAACTGGCTCGTCCAGTTGTTCGGCGGCAGGCGCTTTTTGCCGATGTACTGCGCGGGGCGCCAGTAATAGTAGTCGTGATACGGGTTGTCGCGGCTCTTGCGGCTCTCCTTGAACCAGCGGTGCTCGTCGGACGTGTGGTTGACCACGAGATCCATGAAAACGCGCAGTCCCCGCTCGTGCGCCTCGTCCAGCACGGTTTTGAATATCTCAAGGTTGCCGTAGTCGGGGTGTATGTCCATATAGTCGGAGATGTCATAGCCGTAATCGGCGTTGGGCGAGGGGTAGAGCGGCGAGAACCATATCGCGTCCACGTTGAGGCTCTTGATGTAGTCGAGCTTGCTCAGCACGCCCCAGAGGTCGCCGATACCGTCGCCGTTGCCGTCGCAGAAGCTGCGCGGCCATATCTGGTATACCGCCATCTCCTTGTACCATTCATTTCGTGACATCGGAATTTCCTCCGTTTATTTATTATGTGTATTGTAGCACAGCATTGTGCTTATCTCAACCGCAGTGCCGAAGATTTTTTAGCTCTTTTTGACGAAAATGCACTATACCGTACATTGTTCATCACGTTGCTGTTGACAAATCCCCCGCATTTATGCCATTATATACACTCATGATGCACCAGTCTATCCGTGCGTCAGAATGAAAGGAATAGCAAGATGAAAAAGCGTATTATATCATTGGCTTTTGCCGTGCTTATGATGCTTGTGATATTGCCCGGCGCCGCGTGCGCGGACCAGTTTATGAGTCTGCCGCAGGCGACCGCCGGTTCGCCGATCTCCCAGCGGATAACGACGCTTGAGCAGGGGCAGACCGTGCTGAGCTGTGACGCGCTGCCCTCCGGCTGTGAGATATCGGTCGTTGACTCGTTCACGCGCGACGTCATGCTCACCGGGACGACCACCGTCCCCGGCAGCTACAACTTCATCGTCACCGTCGGCAGCGACGCCTCTGTCGTCACAGACTCCATCAGCTGCCATCTGGACGTTCTCCCCGCCACGCCCGTCATCAACACCTCCGGCAGCGTCAACTGCTACATCGGCGGTGAGGCGCGTCTGACCGCCGCCGCGAGCGTTGCGGACGGCGGACAGCTGAGCTATCAGTGGTATCTCTCGCCCAACGGCTCCACGTCCGGCGGCACGCTGCTGCCCGGCGCGACAGGGCCGGAGTATATGGCGAACACCGCCAGCATCGGCACATCGTATTATTACTGCACCGTCACCAACTCCAACGGCGGCGCGACCGCCACCGCGGTCTCCGCACCCATCCTTGTCAACGTCACGCAGCCCGTTGTGGACAGCGTCATGATAAACACCATGCCCGCCAAGACCCGCTACATCGTGGGTGAGTCCATCGACACGGCGGGGCTGTCGCTCGTCGTCAATTACGGCAACGGCACGCAGCAGGTGATCTCCTCCGGCTTCAACGTGTTCCCCACGATCTTCACGAACGCGGGCACCGTCGCCGTTGAGCTGACCTACGGCGGGAAGAGCTGTTCCCTGCCCGTCACGGTCATGACGGAGGAGGACAGCATACAGGGCATCGGCATGGTCTCCCTGCCGCGCAAGACCGCGTATAAGCAGGGCGAGCAGCTGGACACCACGGGGCTCATCTTCCGCGCATACATGGCGGACGGCACGTACAAGGACATCGATTCCGGCTATACCTACGCCCCCCGCGTGCTCAACAGCTCCGGCAGTCAGGAGATCACGCTGACATACAAGAACAAGACCTGCACCTTCACCGTCACCGTAGAGGCGACGCAGGCGGCTAGCACGCTTGAGATCGCCTCCTCCCCCGGAAAGCTCGTCTACAACGTCGGCGACAGCCTCGACACCTCCGGGCTTGTGCTCAAGCTCGGAGACAAGCTCATCACCAGCGGCTTCACCTGCGAGCCGAGCGTCCTCAGCTCTGCCGGGTCACAGGCCGTGCGCGTGCGCTACGGCGGGCTGATGACGACGTTCACCGTCACGGTCAACTCTGCCGCTGCAAGTCCCTCCCCCACGGTCTCCCCGTCGGCAAGCCCGTCCCCCAGCCCCTCCGCAAGTCCCTCTCCCGTGCCGTCCATCGCGCCGGAGAAGCACGACAGCGGCTCTAAAAACGGCGTGCTCGTCGCCGTGATGATCGTCGCGCTGCTGTGTCTCATTGCACTGGGCATGTATATGCTCATCATGAACGCGGGCGGGATGGAGCAGTTCAGAAATCAGCTGGACTACAAGCTCTACAAGCTCAAGACTCGTTTCCGCCGCAGAGACCGGTAAACGGCGGGGAAAATCGGTAAATACAAGAAAAATATTGCGCGGCGGGTCGGAAATTTCGGCTCGCCGTGAATTTTTTCGTGAAAAGCTGTTGACAGGCGGGCTTAAAGTATGGTATTATCTCTTGGCTGAATGAGGAAGCGACCCGTGCGGGTGTAGTTCAATGGTAGAACACCAGCCTTCCAAGCTGGATACGTGGGTTCGATTCCCATCACCCGCTCCATCCGCTTGGTCACGGTGGGCACGATATGCGCCAATAGCTCAGCAGGATAGAGCAACTGCCTTCTAAGCAGTAGGTCGGGGGTTCGAATCCCTCTTGGCGTGCCAAAAGTTAATGATGGTGGGATTAGCTCAGTTGGCAGAGCACCGGATTGTGGTTCCGGGTGTCGTGGGTTCGAGCCCCATATCCCACCCCATATATAAAATTATCGAGGCTGGCGCTGCCGGCCTCGGTTCATAAGAGATAATGGGATGTAGTGTAATGGTAACACACCGGACTTTGACTCCGATATAGTGGGTTCGAGTCCCGCCATCCCAGCCACGTCGCCAGACTTCTTCCGGCCT
>CAKTKU010000031.1 GCA_934572335.1 uncultured Oscillospiraceae bacterium | reverse complement strand
CCGCTTCGCACGAAATTATAGCGATGCCGGAAGTTTGATCGACAACCTGTTTGTTCAAATGGGTGTTCGCTTTATCAACCTTGCTGAGAATGTGGACAGCTACAAGAACCCTGACAGCGTTTCAAGATTGCCGAGTACATTGAAATCAACACTACGGAAGATACCGCAGTCGCGGGCTAATCCCCGCTACAAACCCCTTTGATAGTGTGTTTTAGTTGAGCTGTAATGTCAAATAACATCTTGTTTATTCCTTAGTCGGTATAATATGATGTCACGGAATGAGTAAACATTATCCATCTAAATAAAGAGTGTTTAAAGCGAAATCACTAGTATTTGCTGCAATAGTAGATTCCAGCATCTTAGTCTCTCCCTACGGAACTCATTTCAAGGATTTCCTGTTATGCTCTACTTTTATCGCTACTTTCAGCTTAAAATCAGTGAAGAATCTGCATATACTTTGCCGAAGCATGTGCAGATTTTATCTTTATCCCTCTTTACTTCATATCCCCAGCTATCGCGTCGGCGATGGCGTCGAGCTCTGCCAGCTGATCCGCGGCGAGCAAGGAGTGCACGGTCACATTTTCGCCGATAAACTCACACTTCTTGAGTCCGGCGAGCATATCGCGCATGAGCTTGCCGCTCGTGGGCGCCCAGCTGCCGTTCTCTATAACTGCGATCTTTCAGTTTTGCAGACCGTGATTGACAAGGTCATGCAGCAGGTCGTCCATTGTGACGAACACACCCGCGTTGTAGGTGGGCGCGGCAAACACAAGGTGGCTGCATCTGAACGCGGCAGAGATGATATTGCTCGCAGGCGTGACGGAAGCGTCGAACATGTGCACCTTCACTCCGCGCTCCACGAGCTTCACAGCGAGTATGTTCGCGGCGTTCTCTGTATGTCCGTACACGGAGGCGTAGGCGAGCATGACGCTCTTCTCCTACGGGGTGTAGCTGCTCCAAAGGAGGTACTTTTCAAGGAAGCGGCCAAAGTCGCGCCGCCACACAAAGCTGTGGAACGGGCAGACATAGCTCAGCTCCAGCCCAGCCGCCTTTTTCAGCACCGCCTGCGCCTGTACGCCGTACTTGCCGACAATGTTGGTGTAATACCGGCGCGCCTCATCGAGGTTTTCGGCAAAGAAGTCCGCCTCGTCGGCAAAGAGCCGCCCGTTGAGTGCGCCGAACGTGCCGAAGGCGTCGGCGGAGAAGAGTATTTTATCCGCCGTGTCATAGGTCATCATGACCTCCGGCCAGTGCATCATCGGCGCCATCACGAATGTGAGCTTGTGCCGCCCGAGGTCGAGCACGTCCCCCTCCTTCACGAGATGCAGCTTGTCGGGAAAGTCGACGCCGCGGAAGAAGCTTTTCAGCATGGTCTCGGTCTTGCTGTTGCACACGAGCTTCACGCCGGGGTAGCGCGGACATCCAGCGCGCCCACCCCGATTTTCGGAAGTAAAAAACGACGCCGAACGGCGCAAAAATGCCCGCTTGCAACTGGTGCAGCGGGCATTTTTTCAATTTGGCTTATATCACATAGTTTCCGCCGGAATCGCTGTACGCCAGGTCCACAAGGGAGATGCCGTCAAAGTAGGCGTTCGTGATGGCGTAAAACTCCTTCCACATCGGCAGTGTGCGGCACTCGGCGGCATGCGGGCAGGGCTCGGCATCGCTGTTGAGGCACGCCACTGGCGCAAGGTCGCCCTCTGCCGCGCGCAGTATCTCGCCCACGGTGTAGTCCTCCGGCTCGCGGCAGAGCATATACCCGCCGCCTTTGCCGTGCTGCCCCTCGACGAGCTTCGCCTTCGTGAGCGCCGGCATGATGCGCTCGATATATTTCAGCGATATCTCCTGTCGCTCGGCGACTTCCTTCATGGGGATATAGCGCCCATTTCTGTGCTCCGCGAGGTCGATCATCACTCTGAGGGCATACCTGCCGCGTGTAGAGATCATAATGTATCAGCTTCCTTATAGAATCAGTCGGCAAACAGTGCCGTGGAGAGATAGCGGTCGCCGGTGTCGGGCAGGAGCACCACGATGGTTTTGCCCTCGTTCTCCGGGCGCTTTGCCAGTTCTATCGCCGCCCACACGGCAGCGCCGGAGGATATGCCAACGAGCACGCCCTCGCTCTTGCCGATGAGCTTGCCGGTGGCGAACGCATCCTCGTTCTCAACGGGGATTATCTCGTCATACACCTTCGTGTCCAGCACATCGGGGACAAAGCCCGCGCCGATGCCCTGTATCTTGTGCGCGCCGGAAACGCCCTTGGACAGAACCGGCGAAGTGGCCGGTTCCACCGCGACGACCTTGACCGCGGGGTTCTTGCTCTTGAGGTACTCGCCAACGCCGGTGACGGTGCCGCCGGTGCCGACGCCCGCGACGAAGATGTCGACCTTGCCGTCAGTGTCCTCGTATATCTCGGGACCAGTGGTCTCAAAGTGAGCCTTGGGGTTTGCGGGGTTGACGAACTGTCCGGGGATAAAGCTGTTGGGTATCTCCTTGGCCAGCTCATCCGCCTTGGCGATCGCGCCCTTCATGCCCTTTGCGCCCTCGGTGAGCACCAGCTCCGCGCCGTATGCCTTCATTATCTGGCGGCGCTCGACGGACATGGTCTCGGGCATGACGATGATTATTCTGTACCCTCTCGCCGCCGCGACGGAGGCGAGGCCGATGCCGGTGTTGCCGGAGGTCGGCTCAATGATGACGGAATCCTTGTTCAGCACGCCGCGCGCCTCGGCGTCGTCGATCATCGCCTTTGCAACTCTGTCCTTGACGGAGCCCGCGGGATTGAAATACTCGAGCTTTGCAACGACCTTTGCCTTCAGGCCGAGCTTTTCCTCGATATGCGAGAGCTCAAGCAGCGGGGTCTTGCCGATAAGCTGATCTGCGGAAGTGTATATGTTAGACATGATATTGTTCTCCTTTAATAATAAAATAATAAATAATGAATGTTTGGTGTAGTATATGTACTTTGTCCTTCGGCTGTCCCGCTCCCGGCGGGCATCAGCGCTGTCCCTGTCTCAATGCCGACATCGGAATCCTGCGCGGCTGTGTGTCATAATGCTCATGCTCAACTCTCCGTTTTGCATTTTCATTTTTCCTACTTTCCATGTAGGTTGGTTGCATTATAGTCCCGCTATCTCCATTTGTCAAGCGGAAATACGAAAAATCTTAAAAAAATTTCAGCCCGCAGTCTTGCGGGCTGATGGTGTTATATTTTCCCCTCTGCCAGCTCCAGCAGGGTCTGGCGGAAGCCGTATTCGTCCGCTAGGGCGCGGGCGGCGGCGATGCGCTTTGTTCCGCGCGGCTTGCCGCGCACGGCGCGTATCATGATATTCTTGGGCGAGTGCTCAAAGTCGATGAACTCTATCATGTCCACGTTATACCCCATGTCCTCCAGCACTGCGGCGCGTATTGCATCGGTCAGCAGCGCCGACATGCGCTCCTTTATTATTCCGTGCGACATGAAGATGTCCAGCTCTCCGCCCTTGCGGATGGTTTTGTTCACCTCGTGCTGACAGCACGGCACGGAGAAAATATACTCCGCGCGGCGGCTGAGCGCGTACCAAAGGGCGTAGTCAGTCGCGGTGTCACAGGCATGGAGTGTGACGATCATGTCGATATGCTCATCATACAGCACGTCGCGCGTCACGTCCGCGTGCACAAAGCGCAGCCCCGTGTAGCCGTACTTCTCCGCCACAGCGTTGCAGCGCTCCACAACGTCCTCCTTGAGGTCATACCCGATTATCCGCGCGTTCATGCCGCGCTTGACGGTGAAATAGTAATAGAGGATGAACGTGAGGTAGGACTTGCCACAGCCGAAGTCGAGAATGGTTATATCCCGCCGGTCGGTCTTGGAAAACTCATCGTCAACAAGCTCGATGAAGCGGTTTATCTGCTTATATTTATCGTACTTTGCCCGCACGATGTGAAAATCCGCCGTGAATACGCCGAGGTCGACAAGCGCGGGGATATTCTCCCCCTCGGCTAGGATATAGCTTTTCTCCCGGTTGTGCGCGTCGCTCCCGCCCGGACGGGACACCGCCGCGTTTACCTTGCGCTTATATGTGCCGTTTGTTTTCAGGCTGTACTGCGCCGCGCCCGCGTCCGACACGATAAGCACCTGCCTGTAGTGCCCATCCAGTTCCGCCGCCGCGGTGCGCACAAGCTCCTCCGCGGCAAGATTCTGGTGATACGCCTTGTTGTCGCGGAAGCGCTCAAGCTGATACCTCCGCTCGCCACGCAGCGCGACAGGGCGGATGATGACCTTCGTGTCGGAGCGCGCATCCGCCGGCTGGCTGAACACCGCCTTGCCCAGCGTCGGCAGCGCGGTCTCAAGATCTGCACAGAGGCGGGAAATATCATTTGCCATCGCCCCGGACCTCACTCGCCGAACAGACGCTTGAGATTGAGCGCCGCGGCTTTCAGTTCATTCTTGCTGTAAGAATTATTCTCATCCGCCATGACGGCGCTCACTGCTTCCTTGGCGGTCACGCCCCCGGCGACCATCGCGTCCACGAGCATCGCCTCGGCGGAGACGGTATGCTCCACCTTGTTGAACACGTAATCCTCGTCTATCTCGATGATGACGGCGTACTCACCCTTGTCGTAGCTGCCCTTGGCGAGCAGCTGCTCTCGCACCTCGGCGGGCGTGCCGCGGAAGCTCATCTCGTGCAGCTTTGTCATGTCGTTGCACAGGCACATGCGGCACTTCGCGTCCACGTCGATAAAGAACTCCACCAGCTCCATGATGCGCTTCGGCGATTCGTAGAGCGCGAAGGTGCGCGTGTCACCGCGGCGGAGCTTTTCCAGCAGACGGCGGCGCTCGGCATTCTCGCGCGGGAAGAAGCCATAGAACATGAAGCTTGAGAGGTCAAACCCGGAGATGGACAGCGCCGCGACCGCCGCGCAGCAGCCCGGCACGCCCACAACGCGGATGCCCGCCTCGACCGCGGCGCGGATAAGCTCGTTGCCGGGGTCGGATATGCAGGGCGTGCCTGCGTCGGTGATGACCGCGACGGACTTCCCCGCGAGCATTTCGCCGATGAAGTACTTTGCCTTGCCGTACTCGTTGAACTTGTGGTTGGACACGAGCTTATTGCGTATCTCAAGCTTGCCCAGAAGCACCATTGACCGGCGGGTGTCCTCCGCGGCGATAATGTCGACTTCTGAGAGTATCTTCCTCCCGCGCGGGGACATATCCTGCGAGTTGCCGATAGGCGTTGCGACTATATAAAGCGTGCCGACTGTTTTTTCGTCCATGATATACTCCGTTAATATAATAGTTTTCTGACTGGATTATATAATATTTTTCTCCGTCATGCAATGCGAAATCACAAGCCCGGGGCAATTGCCCCGGGCTTGAAGTCACATATACAGATTATTGAAAGCAGCGCGGTGCTTATTCGTCCAAACCGTCGTCGCAGATCAGGCCGTAACCGCCCTGAGTGCGCTTATAGACGACGGAGATCGCATCGTCCGCGTCCATGTTCTTGAACACGAAGAACTCATGACCCAGAAGCTCCATCTGCAAAATTGCCTCCTCCGCGGACATGGGCTTGATGGAGAAGCGCTTGGAGCGCACGATCTTGAACTCTTTCTCCTCGTCCTCCGCCGGGGCATATGCCGGCACGACGTCACGCTCCAACGCCCCCTCGCGCAGACGCTTTTCGAGGCGGGTCTTGTTCCGGCGGATCTGGCGCTCGATCGCCGCGACGCCGGAGTCCACAGATGCGTACATGTCGTTTGTAAGTTCGCTCGCCCTGTAATAGAGACCGTTGTTGTGGATGGTTATCTCCGCGAGGAAACGCCCTCTGCTGATGCTGAACGTAACATACGCCTCCGCCTCAGTCTTGAAGAATCTGTCGAGCTTGCTGATCTTGCGCGTTGCGTAAGCCCTCAATTCCTCGGAGGAATCCATCTTTTTCTCGGTAAAAGTGAACTTCATACTGCCAACTCCTTTCATGCCGTTAAACACTTCAACAGCTTAGAGCATCCGTATGCTCCTCTCTGTTGTGTTTATTATAACACAGTGCTGCGGTGAAAAGAAGTCTTTTTTGTGAATAGTGCCGGATTTGGTACAAGTCACGGACTTTGCCCCAAACTTTTGTGGGATATAACGAAATTCTATCTCACCAGTCGGCGATGACGTTGCAGCCGGTGAGGGTCTGACGGAGGGTCGCGACCTGCTGCGCGGTGAGCATCGTGCCGGTGACGTTGAGCGTGCGCAGATTCGTCAGGCTCATGAACGGCAGCTCCGACGAAATCATATTGTACGACACATCCAGCGTTTCAAGCCCGTAGAGCATCGAGAGGGGCGTGGCGTCCATGATGGAGTTATACGACAGGTCGAGATTGCGGATCATCATGCGGTTCGCCGCGTCCTGCAGGGGGTAGAGGTTGGAAATGACGTTGCGGGAGAGATTGAGCGTCTCGGGATTGGAGAGCTTCGCGACATTTGTGATGTCGCTGATATTCAGCCCGCTGAGGTCAATGGTCGTGAGGTCGTCGGAAACGGAATACCCGCCGATGTCGACGAGATACGACAGCTCCGAGTGCACGACCTCGCAGTACGGGAGATACTGGCCGAGCTCCGTCACAGCCTCGCCCGTGATGTTGAGGTTGTTTTCAATGTTCAGCGTGCGCAGCCCCGTGAGCGTCGTGAGGCTCAAAAGTCCCTCGTTGGTGAGGTTGCAGTTATTGAGCCCAAGCGTTTGCAGGCTCCTGAGCTTCCTCAGCCCCGAGAAATCCGTGATGTTCGTGTCGGAAAGATGCAGCTCCGTCAGCCCGGTCATGTTGCCGAGCGGCACAGTGCTGGTGAAATAGTTCCCGGAGGCGTTGAGGAAACGGAGCGACGAGATGCCCATGAGCGGGCGCAGGTCGGACACGTAGTTATTGGATATATCCAGCCACTGGAGCGTGGGAATATCCATGAGCGGACTGAGGTCCGAGATGGTGTTGCCGGAGAGGTTGAGCTTCTGGAGATTCTTGCACGCGGAGAGCGCGGAGATATTCTGAAGCCCCATGCCGCTGAGGTCAAGCTCTGTAACGTCGGTCTTGAACGTGACGCCGCCGAAGCTGATGTCCTGCATCTCCTCCTCGGTCGTCTCGCTGTGGATGGCACAGGTCGGCAGGGCGGATGCGAGGCGCTTGAGCTGAGAATCCGAAAGAGTTATGCCCTTTATGCTGAGCGTCGTGAGGTTCGCAAGCGACGTGAGCGGCTGGAGATCCGTGATAGGGTTGTTGTCCAGATACAGCGTGCGGAGATTCGTCAGCTGGGCAAGAGCGGACACGTCGGTTATCATATTGTCGCTGAGGTTGAGCGTTGTGAGCCCGCCGAGCTGGGCGAGGGCGGACACGTCGCTGATATTGTTGCCCGCGAGGGAGAGATTATCAAGGGCGTAAAGCTGCAATATCTCATCCATGACATTGTTTCCAAGACCCATATTGTCCAGCGCGAGACCGGCCGTGTCGCTCTTATACTGCTTCCCGGCGACCGTGACCATGTTCGACTGGCGGATGACACTGCGGCGCGACTCAAGCTCGTCTATCCATGAGGAGACCTGCGGGTCGGACGTGTCCAGCCTGCGCAGGGTCTCAAGCGCCTTGTCGTAGTTGCCGAGCGATTCATAGCACTGCGCCGTCATAGCGAGGCATTCGTTCGTCGGGTCTATCGCCGCGGCCTTGCGCAGCACGGTGAGGGCGCTGTCAAAATCGCTGGAATAATAGCTGGCGCGCGCCTGCTCCATATAATTATTGAACGCTTTATTGTCGGACACATTGCGCAGCACGACCGCAAGCAGGATGATGAACGCCGCGGCGAGCGCGGTGAAGATGAAATAGAGCGTCCGCTTCTGCTTTGCCCTGCGCGCGCGCTGCTCCATGACCTCCGGGCTGACAGGCTGCTGCCGGGCGGTATTCACGCGCGAGCGCGCTGTGTCCGTATTTCTCTCCCGACCCCGTCTCGGCTCCTGCACAGGCGCGGCATTTGCATGCCGCCCGGTCTGGGAGGCGGCGCTCATCCTGCCGGTCGCGGCGGGGGTGCGTTTTTCTTCTTGCTGTCTCATATATGTACTCCGAATGAGGGTTCATCGCTATTATCGGCAGGGGCGTCCGCCGTGTTGTCCGCCGCGGGAGCGGGAGAAGCCTCTGCATTGGGGACGGCGCTCTCCGCCGGGGCAGCCGCACTCTCCTGCGCGGGAGCATCTGCGGCGCTGTCCGCAGTCGCAGACGCTGTCTCAGGCGCGGGAGCCGCCGCGTCGGCGGCGGGCTTTGCCGGGATGATGACCTTCGGGTCTTTTATCTTGGGAAGCTCCACATCCTCGATCGTCTTGCGCTTTTTCATGGCGAGCGCCGTGAACAACAGCGCGAGCATGATGCACAGCACGGAGACCTCCTGCATACCGGCGGCAAACGTGACCGTTCCGGCGCGCAGCGCGGCGGCATCCTCCACCGCGACATGGTAAATAAACGGCAGACCGAACAGCGGCACGAGCAGCCACTTTGTGCGGATAATGCCGAACGCCGTCGCCGAATACAGCACCGCGACGAGCATATAGAGCAGGATGCACAGCACAGTGTGCAGCCAGCTGTCAAACGTGAACGACTTGATGATGAAAAACACCACGCCGAGGATCACGGGCAGCGATGTTGTCCAGAACGCCCGCCCGCCGAGCAGCAGGATGAACAGAATGAACAGCAGATTGCACACGAGCGGCAGACCGATCTGCGAGGCGGCAAAAAACTGGTCGCCCCACATGCCCCAGCAGCCGACGAGGCGGAACACCGCCGAGAGCGCCATGAAGATGACTGCGGCGTGCACGAGCGCGCTGTTTTTCTCAACATAGAACTTCGCACGCGGCTTGGGCTGCGCGTTCTCTTTTGTTTCTTTCATAATGCCGTCCTCCTGTTTCCTTTATTTCTCCGCCCAGTCTCCGTTGATGAAAATGGGCACTTCGCGCCCATCCGCCGTGATGCCGGTGATGCAAAGATCTGCGGAGCCGATCATAAAGTCCTCATGGATCATGGATTCGTTCACACCGAGGGCGCGCGCCGCTTCCGGCGTATAGCTTTCGGCGTTTTCAAGGCAGCTGGAATATCCGTCGCCAAGCGCGAGATGGCACGAGGCGTTCTCATCGAAAAGCGTGGAGTAAAAGAGTATGCCGCTTTCGCGGATGGGGCTCATATACGGCACGAGTGCGCACTCGCCCAGCATTGACGCGCCTTCGTCCATCGACACCATCAGGCGCAGCGCGTCCTCGTTCTTCCCGGCGTGAACCTCAGTGACACGTCCGTTTTCAAAGCGGACGGAGAAGTCCTCTATCAGCACGCCGCGGTAAGAGAGCGGGCGCGTCGCCACGGCGAGACCTTCCACATCGCCGCGCATGGGTGTTGTGAACACCTCCTCGGAGGGGATGTTAGCGTTGAACTCCGCGCCGGAGCCGCCAAGTGCCTCCGCCCCGCCCATAAAGCGCATCTGGGGGATAAGCCCGATTGAAAGCTCCGTCCCGGTGCTGGCGCTGTGGTATTTCAACCGGCGCAGCTTGAGCGAATTGAGCCAGTCGCAGCGGCGCTTGAGGTTGGCGTTGTGCGCCTGCCACGCCGCGATGGGAGCGTCCCCGTCGGCGCGGGAGCAGCGGAGGATAGCCTCCCACAGGCGCTCGACGGCTTCGTCGTCGCTCAGTCCCGGAAAGACCTTGCGCGCCCACATTCTGCCCGGCACCGCCGCGACGCACCACTGATATTTATTCTCCATCGCGTCCCTGTACGGCTTTGTGACCTTGAAGCGCTCACGCTGGGCGCGCGCCCATTTGTCCTGATCCACGCCGCTGAGCCCGTCCGGGTCATCGGAATCGAGATAGATGTTCGCGGGCAGCTTTTCCGCCCGCTCGCGCAGGCGCTGCTCCGCCCACGGCTCGACCGCGCCGAGCATTTCGTCGCTCTGGTATTTTATATCCAGCCGCAGCGCCGGGACAAAGCGCCACTCGACGCTGACCTTGCCCGCGCCCGCGCGGTAGCACTCATCAATGAGCATTTCAAGAAAATCCGTCTGCTCCGGCTCGGAGCGGATAACGACCTCCTGCCCCTGCTGAACATTGACGCCCATGCGCGCGATGAGCCGCGCATACGCGCGAAGCTTTTTCTCGTCCATAACAACTCCTTTATCAAACGCAAAATTGCGCAGCACATAATATTCCTAATTTATCATGTTATTATAGCACACCCACGGCGGTATATCAAGCTTGCGGGGCGAATTCGGGGCGTTTACAGAATATTTATAGTTTTCCTTTGTTTGCTTTAAGCCTGTTTTCAGGTCGGGCGGATATTATACGGTGTATATCCTATCCCAAAGGAGACCATCATGACTAACGACAGGCGCAAAGTAACGCTCAGCCCCAAAAAGCTGAAAAAGATCATCATAATCGCCGTTATCGCCATTGCGGCGCTGACGGGGCTGGCGCTCTGGCTCCGTTCCCGCGTGGCGAGCCAGTTCGGGCGGCAGAACGACACGGAGATAAGCTCCGCCGCGGTCACGCGCGGCAGCATAAGCACCTCGGTATACGGCTCCGGGCGGCTGAGTGACGACGACGTGGAGACGCTGGACATCCCCTCCGGCGTGGAGCTGACGGATATAACCGTCAGCGCGGGCGACAAGGTTGAGGCAGGAGACGTGCTCGCCTCCGTCGACCTCGGCACGGTGCTGGCCGCGATGAGCGACGTGAACGACGAGATCGCGTCTGTCGACACGAAGCTCGCCTCCGCCGCGAACACGAGCACAACGGGGTATATCTCCTCGTCCGTCGCCGGGCGGGTGAAGAAGGTGTACGCCGCCTCCGGCGACAATGTGGCGGCGCTGATGTACAAATACGGCGCGCTCGCTCTCCTCTCGCTCGACGGGTATATGGCGGTCGACATTGACGCGCCGGGACTGACGGCAGGCGACGCGCTCTCCGCCGTGACGTCCTCCGGCACGGCGCTGGACGCGACAGTATCCGATGTCACCGGCAGCACCGCCACAGTGCTTGTGAACGACGCGGCCGTCCTCTACGGTGAAAGCGTCACGGTATACTCCGCGGACGGTACTGAACTCGGCACGGGCGAGGCGTATATCCACGACGAGCTGAAGGTAGTGGGCTACACCGGCACTGTCGCTTACGTGTCTGTGACGGAGGGCAGCGCGGTCGGCGCGGGAGCGACGCTCATGACGCTGTCCAACACCGCGACAGGCGCGGAGTACAATGAACTCCTCTCCCAGCGCAGTGAGCTTGAGGACACGCTGAAAACACTCATCAATATATATAATGAAGGCGCGCTGTGCGCCGAGTTCGGCGGGACGGTCATCGCCGTCAACGCCGTGACGGCGGACGAGGCAAAAAGCGCTGCCTCCACCGACACCGAGGACGACAGTGAGCAGTCCTTCACCCTCAGCCCGGACAGCACCATGTCCATGTCCGTGACGGTGGACGAGACGGAGATACTCTCCGTCAGCATCGAGCAGAGCGCCGAGGTGAGCGTGGACGCGATAGACGGCGAGACGTTCACCGGCACGGTGACGGGCATAGACCGCGCGGGGACAAGCTCCTCCGGCGTGACGACGTACACCGCCGAGGTCAGCATACCCAAGGCGGACGGCATGCTCGCGGGCATGTCAGCCTCCGCGACGATCAGCATAGAGGGCGTGGAGAACGCGCTGCTCGTCCCGGCCGACGCGGTGAGCCGCTCGTCAAGCGGGTACTATGTGTATACCTCCTGCGATGAGGAGAGCGGCACACTCGGCGGCATGGTGGAGGTAACGGTCGGCATAACAAACTCCAACTACGCCGAGATACTCTCCGGGCTGAGTGAAGGCGACACGGTGTACTACATTGAAAAGGAAGACAACAGCTTTTCGTTCGCTATGCCCGGCGGTGACTTCGGCGGCGCGCCCAGCGGCGGGATGCCGTCCGGCGACTTTCCCGGCGGAGGCGGGGGTGGAATGCCCGGCGGCGGTGGACCCGGCAGGGGCTGAGAGGTGACGGCATGATACGCATAACCGACCTTACAAAGACCTACCGCATAGGCGACGAGGAGGTTCACGCGCTCGACCATGCGTGCCTGCACGTCGCGCCGGGAGAATTTGTGGGCATAATCGGTCCGTCCGGCAGCGGCAAGTCCACGCTGATGAATATCATCGGCTGTCTGGACACCGCGGACAGCGGGGAATACCTGCTGGACGGAACGCCCATAGAGGACTACTCCGAAAACGACCTTGCCCGCATACGCAACCGCAAGATAGGCTTCGTGTTCCAGAGCTTCAACCTCATCCCGAAGCTGACGGCGGAGGAGAATGTGGAGCTGCCGCTGATATACCAAGGAGTGAAGAAAGCGGAACGCGCCGAGCGCGCGGCGGCGGCACTGCGCCGCGTCGACCTTGAGCGCCGCGCCAACCACTTCCCCACGGAGCTGTCCGGCGGGCAGCAGCAGCGCGTTGCGATCGCCCGTGCGATAGTCACGCGCCCGTCGCTGATCCTTGCCGACGAGCCGACAGGCAACCTCGATTCAAAGACCACTAAAGAAATAATGGAGATATTCCACGAGCTGCACCGCCAGGGCAACACCATCGTGCTCATCACGCACGACGACACTGTCGCCGCGCAGGCGGGGCGCAGCGTGCATATACTCGACGGAAAGCTGACGGAGGTGAGATAAATGGCGGATTCATTATTGCAGTCGCTGCGCATGGCGCTCAAGAGCATAGGCGGCAGCAAGATGCGCGCGTTTCTGACGATGCTGGGCATCATCATCGGCGTGATGGCGCTCGTCATACTCGTCAGCCTTGTCAACGGCGCGACGAGCACCGTGACGGACACCATCTCCTCCCTCGGCACGAATCTTCTGACCGTGACCGTGTCGGACGACAAGGGCTACCCCGTGGGCATGGACGACCTCGCCGAGTGGACGCAGAAAGACGGCATAGGGCAGATCGCCGCGTGGCAGAGCGAGAGCGCTGTCGCCAAATACGGCTCTGCGAGCGAGACCGTGCAGCTTTACGGCACGACGGCGGCCTACTATGACATTCAGGGGCTGAACATACTGCTGGGGCGGTACATAAAATCCTCCGACGTGGACAACGCGACGAACATATGCGTGCTCAACGAGAACGCCGCGACGGAGCTTATCGGCTACCGCGACTGCATCGGCGAGGAGCTTTCAATAAACGGTGTTAAATACACCGTCGCCGGCATACTTGAGGATAATGACGACTCGCTCACGGCGGTGTTCGGCAGCGGCTCGCTCGCGGTGTACATCCCCTACACCTCGCTCGTGCGGCTGAGCACGGAAGTGCCGTCCACGGTGGATTCCTTCTATGTCTCCGCCGAGCCGGACGGCACGGTGAGCGAGGCGAGCGCCGCAATCTATGCGATACTCTATGAGCGCTTCATGCAGGACGACGACGCATTCTCCGTCGAGACGCAGGACGCACTGGAGGACACGATGGCGAGCATAACCTCCGTGCTGACGATACTCCTCGGCGGCATCGCGGCCATCTCGCTCATCGTGGGCGGCATAGGGATAATGAACATCATGCTCGTCACTGTGACGGAGCGCACCCGTGAGATCGGCATACGCAAGGCGATCGGCGCTTCCCGCGGCGTGATATTGCAGCAGTTTCTCATGGAGAGCGTCGTGCTGTGCATGCTGGGGTGCGTGATCGGAATACTGCTGTCATGGGGAGTTTTGCAGGTGATAGGCGTGGTGGTATCAAGCCTTGACATCACATTCAAAATGAACGGGACGGTCGTGCTGATCGCAGTGCTGTTCTGCTTTGCGATCGGCGTGGGCTTCGGGCTGTACCCGGCGAACAAGGCGGCGAAGATGAAGCCGATAGACGCGCTGCACTACGGAGGGTAAACGGTGAACATACTGAAAAAATACGGAAAGAAAAAGGTGATCATCTCCGCCGCGGCGCTCGTGACGGCGGTGTGCATCATTCTCTCACTCGTGCTCATCCCGCGCTCGCGCGCCAAAATGCCGGAGAGCACGGAGGAGGTCGTAACGCAGCTCATCTCCGCGACGGCGGAGCGCGGCAGCGTCGCGCGCGAGCTTATCACCGGCGGGACTGTCACCGATTCCGACAGCCGGAGCGTCACGCTCGCGGGTGCGGTGGAGCTGACGGGCTGGGCGGTGAGCGAGGGCGATTATGTCGAGGCGGGGCAGCTTCTCGCCACGGTGGACAAGACCTCCGTCCTCGCCGCGATAGAGGACGTGAACGACCTCATAAAAACGCTCGACAGCGCGATACAGTCCAGCCGGTATGACACGGTGGATTCCGCCATCCGTGCGCCGCGCGAGGGGCGCGTCAAGGCGATATATGCCGAAGCGGGCAAAAACGCCGCCGACACCATGAGCGAGCACGGCGCACTGATGCTCCTCTCGCTCGACGGGTTGATGGCAGTTGACGTTGAGACCGACGCGCTTCCGCTCGGCGCGGCGGTGACGGTGGTGCTGCCGGACGGGACGGAGCAGACCGGGCAGGTCAGCGCTGTCTCCGACGGCACGGCAACCGTGACACTCTCGGACGAGACGGCGCTCCCCGGCGACACGGCGGAGGTCCTGCTCGATGGCGAAAGCGTCGGCAGCGGGACGCTCTGCATCCACAGTGAGCTTCGCGTGACGGGCTTTGCGGGGACGGTGTCGCGCGTGAACGTCACGCTCAACGCCCCTGTCAGCGCATCGAACAGCCTCATCACGCTCACCGGCACGGAGTACACCGGGCGCTACGCCACGCTGCTCTCCCGTCGGCACGAGCTGGAGGACGAGCTGCAAGCGCTCTTCGCCGCGTATGAGACCGGCGGCGTCTATGCCGATATAGCCGGGCGCGTGAGCGGTCTGAATGAAGATATAGTGACCGAGGACGGCGGCAGTGCGGACAGCAGCACAAGTACCACCACTGTGACGGCGTCCGCCATGGCGTACACAGGCGCGGCATACTCCCCCGCCCGGTTGCTCCTCGCCGCCGAGAATAAGCGCGCAGCAAGACTGCTCCTGCTCTCCGATACCGGCAGCGCTTCCCCCGTCTCTCCTTCCGAAGATGAGGCTTCGGGCGGCGGAGACGATGGCGAGACTGGCGGCGGCTCCGGCGGCACAGGCGGAGAAACGCCTGATCCCGGCACGTCAAGCGCGGAATACATTGGGCGCGTCAGTAGTGTCACCGACAACGGCGACGGCACGCACACGCTCGTCATCAGCTACGACGGCGGCGAGCTCACTGTCAGCACGGCTGACCTCGCCGGCAAGACCGGCAGCACCGACCCGCTTGGCATAAAGCAGGGCGACATTCTCGCCCTGCGGTTTGAAAACGGCGCGCTCGTGAGCGCGAGCGTCTATCAAAGCTCTGGCGACACGCCATCTGATGGCGGCACACAGCCGGGCGCGGACAGCGCTGCGGGCGGTATGTACGGCGGAATGAGCGGCATGGCAGGCGGCACGGATGCCTCTGCCGCGGCGCAGAGCGAGAGCGCTGCCGACTACACCGTAGAGGAGACGATCCTCTGCACGCTCACGCCGTATGATACGGCGGAGATCGACGTCACCGTGGACGAGCTGGACATCCGCTCCCTCGCGGTGGGACAGAGCGTCAGCGTGACGTTCGACGCGCTGCCCGGTCAGGGCGTCGAGGGCGAGATAACCGCCATCGACCCCACGGGCGAAAACGACGGCGGCAGCACGAAGTACAGCGTGACCGTCAGCGTCCCCCGCAGTGAAGATATGCTCACTGGCATGACCGCCTCCGTCCGCCGTGCAGTGGAGGAACGTGATGATCCGGTCGTAATCCCCGCCGCGGCGCTCAATGAGGACGCCTCCGGCGTGTTCGTCTACACCGGGTATGATAAGCGCAGCGACGAGCTGACCGATCCCGTGTACGTCACGACGGGGCTGTCGGACGGGGAATATGTCGAGATTCTCTCCGGCATCTCCGTCGGCGACGTGTACTATTACCGCTACGCCGACACGATAAAATATAGCTTTACCGGATAATCAAAACCACCGGTTGAACCGGTGGTTTGAACAGACCCTATAAGGGTCTATCTCCTGTGGTGGCTCCCTAAAG
>CAKTKU010000030.1 GCA_934572335.1 uncultured Oscillospiraceae bacterium | reverse complement strand
TTGAGGGTGACATTGAGAGCGCTCAGGGCGACGCGGACGAGCTGTTCAGCGCAGCCAATGAGGACGGCTGGAAGCTCATCACGAGCAAGGCATTCGGCACAAAGCAGACCCTCACTCTCGTTGTCGGCGGGGTGGAGTACACTATCGACGTCGAGGACGACCAGACCGTCAACACTATCGAGGAACTTGTGGAAGCAGTCAAAAACTGTGACGGCGGCACGATAAAAATCGGCGCTGACATGGACTTTAATGGCAAGGATGGAGTCGTGATCCCCGAGGGGAAAACCGTTACTATCGATCTCAACGGCAAAAAGCTCTCTCTCAACAAGGGCGATAACAAGACTATCATACTCAATCAGGGTACACTCACCATCAAGGATTCCAGCAGTGAAGGCACGGGCTTGATAGAATCCGAAACGGCAGGTTTGAACCCCGTAAGGAATATGCCGGGTGCCACACTCATTATCGACGGAGGAACGCTCCGCGTGATAAACTGCGGGGGTCGCGGTGCGCTTGACAACAGAGGAATCGCGACAATTAACGATGGTGCTAAGCTGGAGCATGAGGGAAATCCTAAATTCAATGGTACTAGCGCAATTATCAATTACGCCAATGATGACGCGGTGCTGACGATTAACGGCGGCACGGTGACGCGTGACATTTCCGCAAGAGGGACTATTATCATAAAAAGCGGTACGCTTAACGGCAAAATTTTGTCAGTCAACTTAGACAAGACGTATGACCCGGATGTCACTATTTCCGGCGGTACGTTCAGTGAAATTCCCAATAAAGCACATCTTGCCGAGGGAGCGACACTGGTTGAGAACCCCGACGGGACTTGCAGCATAATCATGCCCGAGCCTAGGCCCGACCCCAAACCCGCAGAGGATAACAAGACCGAGACTTCCGCTACCACCACCGCAGCCACCGCTTCCGCACCGCTGTACGCGAAGTACATTGTGCTTGAGGGCAAGGGTCAGCAGTGGACGGACGGAGACCTTGAGTTCGTGCTCAACTCCAACGCGGTCGTGAAAGTCCTCATTGATGGCGTCGAGGTCGAGTTCACGGTTGCCGGGGACGGCACTGTCACCATCGCCTCCGCGGTCATCGAGGCGCTTGAAGCCGGCACGCATGAGATCCAGTTCATCTTTGCCGACGGCAGCTGCATGACCACGTTCACCAAGTAATAACTGCAAAGCATTTTTCACGGAACTATTTCCAAGTATTTATCACGCATTTTTACAATTCTGATAATATATCATATCAGATGGCGACGATCGGCGCGTCTCAGCGCCGTGGCGAAAAGAGCGCACTGCCTGACCGCAGTGCGCTCTTAGTTTAACTTTGTTCACCCGGCGAGACCGTTCTCCTCCAGATATGCCATGTTCTCTTTTGCCAGCTCGCACCCGGCCTTGGCGGCGCGGGCGTAGTATTCATACGCAGTCTCATAACTCTGCTCCACGCCGAAGCCGTTCTCGTAAAGCCAGCCGATGTTGTTTATCGCCATCGCCTCGCCGAATGCCGCCGCGCGGGTATACAGCTCCAGCGCGCGGGCATAGTCCTGCGCCACGCCCTCGCCGCGCTCATAGCAGAGGCCGAGGTTGGTCATGGCCTCGGGTATGCCGTGCTCCGCCGCTGCGGCGTAGCATTCGACCGCCTTTTCAATGTCTGCCGCTGTGCCGACGCCGTATTGATAATCATACCCCTGCTGATTGAGCGCGGCGTAGTCCACGGGAGCGCCGTCCGCGGCGGCGGGCTCCGGGCGGACCTCTTCGCCGGTGCCGGAGTATGTCAGCCGCACCGACGCCGTGCCGCACCCCGCGAGCAGCAGCACCGCGCACAGCAGAATTATTACGCAGACGCGCTTCATAAATGCCCCTCCTCTATCTCCGCAAGCGTGAGACCGCGCCCGGAGATCGGCGTGAGCTTTGCGCCGCCGCAGCCGGGGCAGACGAGGCGCTCAAGGTCGGCGGTGAAGACCGTGCCGCAGTCAAGACACCGCGCCTCGCCCGGCACGGACACGACCGCAAGCTCGACCCCGTCGAACGCGGTTCCGTCCGTGACGGCCTCCCAGCAGTCGCTCAGAAACGCCGGGACAACGCCGGAGAGCGTCCCCACCTCGACCGTGACCTTTTTCACGCCGTCAAGCTGCTCCTCCCGGGCGACGTCGCCCACCATTTTCAGCAGGGCGTCGCAAATTCCAAGCTCGTGCATTACTTCGTTATCGCCTTTTTCACGATGCCGCCCGTGCGCTTGACAAGGTTCTCCGCGACCTTGATGGGCATGGTCTCGAAGCTTGTGGCGTGCCAGTCGCGCACTTTTTTGAGATGTATAGCGTCGAACTTGCACTTTGTGGTGCACAGCCCGCACCCGATGCACAGGTAGCTGTCCACCTTCGTCGCGCCGCAGCCGAGACAGCGCGCGCACTCGCGGCGCACCTGCTCCTCGGTGAATGTGACGCGCGCGTCGGCGAAGGACTTCGCCTTGGCGGCGTTGTAGCCGGGGGTCTGGCGGCGGTCATTGTCAAAGCCGCCGAGGTCGAGCAGCGCGTGCTCCTTGTCAAGCGCGCGGTAGACGCGCCTGTCGCGCCCGGCGGTCTGCGTCTGTCCGGGGTGAACATAGCGGTGCAGCGATTCCGCCGCCTCCTTGCCCGCCGCGATCGCGTCTATGGCGAACTTCGGCCCCGTATAGCAGTCGCCGCCGACGAAAATGTCGGGCTGCGCGGTCTGGTAGGTGAGCGCGTCCGCCTCTGCCGTGCCGCGCTTCGTGGTGGTGAGCGCGCCGACGTCCAGTGTGCCCCAGTCCACCGTCTGCCCGACGGCGGCGATGACGCTGTCGACCTCGACGGTCTCAAATCTGCCCGTGCCGACGGGCGCGCGGCGTCCCTTTTCGTCCGCCTCGCCAAGCTCCATCAGTTCCACGCGCAGAGCCTTCACTCTGCCGTTCTCGCCCTCTATTTCGACAGGCGCATTGAGGAAGCGGAACTTCACGCCCTCCTCCGTCGCCTCTCTTACCTCGTCCGGGTCGGCGGGCAGCTCCGCCTCCGAGCGGCGGTAGATGACATACGTCTCCTCCGCGCCGAGGCGCACCGCACTGCGGCACACGTCCATTGCCACGTTGCCGCCGCCTATAACGGCGCAGCGCTTGCCCACGGCGGGCGCATTGCCGAGGTTGACCTCCCGCAGAAAGTCCACGCCGCCCATCACGCCTTCAAGCTCCTCGCCCAGAATGCGCAGCTTTGCCGACTTCTGCGCGCCGATGGCGACATAGAAGCCCTTGTACCCCTCATCGCGGAGCTGCTGGATGGTGACGTCTCTGCCGACCTCAACGCCGCAGCGGAACTCAACGCCCATCTCGCGCAGCACGTCGATCTCCGCGTTCACAACGTCCTTTTCAAGCCGGAACGACGGGATGCCGAGCGTGAGCATGCCGCCGGGGACGGCGTTTTTGTCGAACACAGTGACGCTGTAGCCGCGGTGCGCGAGGTAGTACGCGCAGCTAAGACCCGCGGGACCTGCGCCGATGATGGCAATCCTCTCCGTGAACGGGCGGCCCGTCTGGTTGACCATGGGCGGAATATAGCGCGTTCCTTCGTTGAGGTCGTGGTCGGCGATGAAGCGCTTGACCTCGTCAATGGCGACCGCCTCGTCCACGCTGCCGCGCGTGCACTCCGCCTCGCAGCGCTTGTTGCAGATGCGTCCGCACACGGCGGGGAGCGGGTTTTCTTTCTTTATCAGCTCCAACGCCTCGGTGTAGCGCCCCTGCGCGGCGAGCTTGAGATAGCCCTGCACGGGGATGTGCGCGGGGCAGGCGGCCTTACAGGGCGCGGTTCCCGAGGGCAGCACGTCCTCGCGGTTCTCGCGGTAGTTCTCGTTGACCGCTTTGGCAAAATTGAAGGTCTCCGTCACCTTGACGTAGCCGGGCGCGCCGGTATCGGCGGTGGAGCACAGCTTCTGCCCGAGTTTGAGTGCGTTGCCGGGGCAGACCTCCACGCACTGCGCGCACGCCACGCACTTCGCCTCGTCGACCTCCGCCACGAAGTTGGAGCGTATCGCGTCGCGCGCGCCGAACATCATGCCCGCGCGCAGACCGAAGCAGGCGCACGCGCAGCAGTTGCATATCGCGGCGCTGTCGCCCGCGCCCTCAATGTTGGGGATGTCGTGCATCAGCCCGTTGTCCTCGGCGCGCTTGAGTATTTCCAGCACTTCCTCCTTCGAGATGCGGCGCGCTCTGCCGGAGCGTATGTAGTGCTCCGCGCCCGCGCCCATCTGCACGCACATATCCTCCGCCAGATGCCCGCAGCCGTCGCCGAGGCTCGTGCGCGAGGCGCGGCAGGAGCACGGGGATACGGAGAACGTGTCGTATTTATCCAGGTAATAGCTCAGCCGTTCGTCATCCGTCACGCCGGGAATGTCCTTTATCGCGCTCTCCACCGGGATGACGCGCATCAGCCCGTACCCGTCGGGAAGAATGGGCCCCATCGACTGCATGCGCAGGCGCGTGTACTCCTCAAACGCGCGGCCGACCTCCGGGTGCGCGGCCATGAGCTCTTGATTGTTCACCATCATTTCAAGGATCCCGGGGGCGAAGATCTGCATATAATACGTGTCCTCGCCGAGCTCCTTGCTGAAAACGCGGCGGAAGATGCCGTAGTATACGAGATTGTCAAGCGCGGGGGTGATCTCCTCCGCGGTCCTGCCCACCTTCGCGGCGAGCCAGCCGGCGGTGCGCTCTTTGCGCAGTCCGGCGGCGATGGCAATGTCCGCCTCGTCGTCCGAGACGATGTTTGCCATGCTGTAATACTCCGGGGCGTTCTCGTCGATTTTGACGAGCATGCCCGACGCGCCGCCGATTATCTTGGCGAGCCGGACGATCTTGGGTCTGAGCTGTGCCATACTTCCTGTCTCCTTATTTATATATTGTGACCTGTTGTTTTCTCCATGAACATGGTAACACATTTTTAACGATCCGTCACCTGTTTTTTGCCGTACCCGCACCCGGTGCGGGTACGGTTATTACACCTCCTTGAGTAACCCGCGGTTACTTCGCGCAATTGACATTTGCGCAATGTTTAATTATAATTGGTTCGGACAAAATTCATGATAACGCATTTTTACCGGCGCGGCAATGCCTGCCGTGTATTTTCAGCGCTTTAGCAAATCGCAGCGGCGCGTATATGTGCGGCATGGACAGAGAAATTTGAATTTGGTTTTGGTCGCACCAAAATCATGAAGAGAGGGGCAGACATGGCGGTGTTTGAAAAGCTCAGTTCGCCGAGCTTGAAGGATATGTTCGTGGACAAAATCGCGGAGATGATACTCTCGGGCGCGCTCACCGTGGGGGAGAAGTTCCCGCCCGAGCGGGCGCTCGCCGAGCAGATGGGCGTGGGGAAAACGGTCGTGCACAGCGGGTTTCAGGAGCTTCAGCGCATGGGCTTTGTCACCGTGCGCCCGCAGAGCGGCGTGTACGTCGCCGACTATATGTCGGACGGCAACCTCGACACGTTCAACGCGCTCTTTCGCTATAACGGCGACCGCATGTCGCTGGAGCTTATCCGTGCGGTGTTTGACTTCCGCCTTGCGGTGGAGGGGTTCGGGCTGCGCCGTCTTGCCGAGCGGCACACCGCCGCGGACATCGCCCTCCTGCGCCGCGGGATCGACAGTATATGCGAATATGTCTCCGCGGACGGTATGAGCTACGGCGTGCTGAGGAAGATGTTTTATGACTTTCATGTGAAGCTTCTGCGCATGAGCGGGTGCTTCATGACGACGCTGTGCTTCAACGCCGTGGAGGAGAGCGTCATTGAGATCGAGGAGCGGTATATCCGCTCCGTCGGCATCGGCAGCGCAATCGACCGGCTGACGGCGTTTGTGGACGCTGTGGAGCGCGGGGACGGCGACGCGGCGGAGGCGCTGCTGAAAACCGGCATGGATGAGCAGTACGCGCGCTACGAGTGGGCGCGGGATCGGGATAATATACGGTAAGAAAAACGCGGCGCGCCGGTCATGCCGGTGCGCCGCACGCATATATTCCGCTGTCAGTTTTACCGCCCTGTTGAGCCGAAGCCGCCCTCGCCGCGCTCCGTCGCGTCAAGCTCCGCGACCTCGTCAAATTCGAGCGGGAGGTAGGGGATGACCACGAGCTGGGCGATGCGGTCGCCGGGGTTTATGGTGCAGGGGGCGGCGCTGTCATTGTGCAGCGCGACGGTGTACTCCCCGCGGTAGTCGCTGTCGCACACGCCCACGCAGTTCGCCGGACGCACGCCCTGCTTCGCGGCGAGACCGCTGCGCGCGAACACCGCGCCGAAATACCCCTCCGGCACGGCGATGGAAAGCCCCGTGCCGACCATTGCGGTCGCGCCCGGCGCGATGATCATGCTCTCTTCAATGCACGCGCGCAGGTCATATCCCGCGGCGGAGGCGGACCCGCGCGTGGGCAGCGCCGCGCCCTCGCGCAGCTTCTTTACGGCAATTTTCATATGTGTTCTCCTGATATGCTTATTTGGTCTGTATTCTATAATAATACACGCCGGGGCGCGATATTTCAACAACGGTTTTACCCTCGCATTTTTGAGTGCGGACAAAATATACAGTTTTATGACCCGGATATTATACAGTTTCGCCAAAAATGTTTGTACCCCTTGCTGCAAACAACAAAATGTCGTATTCTATTAAATATAATTGAGAACGGTCAAAAGTGCAGAGGCGACTGAAGCTTGACGTGCGGTCAACGGACGGGAGGGTAAGCATGGACGAAAAATGGGTCGAGCATCTCATGACGCAGTATTCCGGCGCGCTGCTGAAATATATCAGTGCGCATACCCACGTGCGCGAGGACGCGGAGGACATATTGCAGGAGGTGTTTCTGAGCTGCCACCGCCACCGGGAGGAATTTGATCCCGCGCGCTGCAACGAACAGGCGTGGCTGTACATAATCGCAAAGCGCAAGCTCGTCAGCTATTACCGCGCGCGAAAGGACGTTGCCAGCCTTGACGCGATGGAGCCTGACCTTGTGCCGGGGCGCGACGATATGGCGCGGGCGATAAACATCATGGCGTGCCGCCAGGCTGTGGCGCAGGCGCTCTCCAAGCTTGACGAGCGCAGCCAAAGTGTCATCGTGATGCGCTATTTCGAAGGGCTGACGCCGGACGAGGCGGCGCGTGTGCTCGGCATTGCCAGCGGCAATGTCCGCGTCATTCAGAGCCGTGCACTCGACAAGATGGCAAAGACGCTTGAGGACTTTGATTTTTCAAGGGAGGACGTCTATTGACGTCCCGCGTATATAAAATTTTTCTTGCCGCGGTGTAACAAATGCGCGGCAGATGCGTATTTCATGGTGAACAGACCAACACTGCGAAGGAGGTAAGCTCATGGTGGGCAAAGAAAAGGTCGAAAAAATGCTCCGCCAGTGCGCAGACACGGCGGAAATGCCGGGATGGAACGACGCGCTGACAGTGATGACGGAGTCGGTGCAGAAAAAGGCGGCGGCGCTGAGCGACGACGAGCTGTTTTCGGTCGCCGCGGGCGCGAGGCCTAAAATAGAGCCGAGCAGAAGGGTCGATTTTGAGACCGGGTCGACGAAAAAGTGAAACAGGTCAAGTGAGCACGAAAAAGGCGCGCGGATCGCTCTGCGCGCCTTTTCGTATTTACACGCCGATTTTCTTGTGCTAAAATATCCGTGCATTAAACGGACAACGGAGAAAGCTATGTTTGAAAAGCTCGATGCTTTGAAAAATCAATATGACGAGCTGACCGCGCGCATGGAGCTGCCGGAGACGTACTCCGACGCCGCGCTTTACGCCAGGTGCGAGCGCGAGGCGCGCGAGCTTGCGCCCATCGTGAGCGCGTACACCGCCTACAAAAAGGCAGAGACGGACATGGCGGGCGCAAAGCAGCTCATGGACGAGCCGGAGCTCAGGGAGCTGGCGCAGGAGGAATACCTCGCCGCGAAGGCGGAGCGGGAGCGGCTTGAGCAGGAGATAAAGCTCCTGCTGCTGCCGAAGGATCCCAACGACGACAAGAACGTTATCATGGAGATACGCGGCGGCGTCGGCGGGGAGGAGGGCATGCTCTTCGCGGCGGACCTCTTCCGTATGTACTCGATGTATGCCGAGCGCCGCGGCTGGAAGCTCGACGTGGCGAACGTCAACGAGACGGAGCTGGGCGGCATAAAGGAGATAAGCTTTGTCATCGAGGGGCAGGGGGCATACTCCCGGCTCAAGTTCGAGGCGGGGGGACACCGCGTGCAGCGCGTCCCCGTGACGGAGTCCGGCGGGCGCATCCACACCTCTGCCGCGACGGTCGCCGTGCTGCCGGAAATCGGCGAGGTGGACTTCAAGCTGGACATGAACGACCTCAAGATAGACACGTACCGCTCCTCCGGCGCGGGCGGGCAGCACGTCAACAAGACCGAGAGCGCCATACGCATCACCCACCTGCCCACCGGCACGGTCGTGGAGTGTCAGGACGAGCGCAGCCAGTATAAGAACAAGGACAGAGCCATGCAGATCATGCGCTCAAAGCTCTACGAGGCGGAGGTCGCGCGCCAGAACGCCGCCGTCGCCGCCGAGCGCAAGAGCCAGATCGGCACGGGCGACAGGAGCGACCGCGTGCGCACCTATAACTTTCCCCAGAACCGCGTGACCGATCACCGGCTCACCGGGGACAACAAGAACTTCAACATCTCCGCCATCATCAACGGCGACCTTGACGCGCTCATCGACGCGCTCGTGACCGCCGATCAGGCGGAGAAGCTGCGGCAGCAGACGGAGGCGTGACATGGACACGAGGCTCATAACGACGGACATTTCCGCGGCGGCGGAGATAATACGCGGCGGCGGGCTCGTCGCCGTGCCGACGGAGACGGTGTACGGCCTCGCCGGGAACGGACTGGACGAGCGCGCCGTGCACGAGATATACGAGGTCAAGGGGCGCCCTGCGGTGAAGCCGCTGTCGCTGATGGTGCCGGACGAGAGCGCGATGGAGAAATACTGCGACGACGTTCCGCCGCAGGCGCATCGCCTCGCGGATAAGTTCTGGCCGGGACCGCTGACCATCGTGCTGAAGGCGAAGGACGCCGTGCCCAGGCTTGTGCGCGCGGGCGGGGCGACGGTGGGACTGCGCTGCCCGGATCATCCGCTCACGCTGGAGGCGCTGCGCCTTGCGGGCGTGCCGTTCGCCGCGCCCTCCGCCAACCCCTCCGGCGCGGAGAGCCCCAAGACCGCGGCGAAGGTCATGGAATACTTCGCGGGGAAAATACCCGCCGTCATCGACGGGGGCGAGTGCGGCATCGGGCGCGAGTCCACACTCATCGACATGAGCGCCGCGCCGTATAGAATACTGCGCGCGGGCGCGCTGGACGCGGACACGATCGCGGACGCGCTCGCCGAGGGCGTCCGCGTTGTGGGCATCACCGGCGGCACGGGCAGCGGCAAGACCACCGCGCTCGACGTGCTGCGCGGCTTCGGCGCGCTGGTCATCGACTGCGACGCGCTGTACCATGAGCTGCTGCGCGGCAGCGCGGACATGATCGCCGAGATAGACAAATACTTCCCCGGCGCGGTCACGGACGGCGCAGTGGACACAAAGGCGCTGGGCGCGGTGGTGTTCACGGACGAGGAGGCACTGCGCGATCTCAACCTGATCACGCATAAATACATTAACCTTGAGATAAGCCGCCGACTGAGAGAGTGGGCGATGGCGGGCGGAACGCTCGCCGCGCTCGACGCGATAGAGCTTTTCTCAAGCGGCGCGGGCAAGCGCTGCTTTACGACCGTCGGCGTCGTTGCAGACAGGGATATACGCCTCGCGCGCATACAAAAGCGCGACGGGATAAGCCTTGAATACGCCATGATGCGCGTCAACGCCCAGCGCCCGGATCAGTATTATTACGAGCGCTGTGACCATATTTTGAAAAACAACGGCACGCGGGAGGAGTTTTCCGCCGCCTGCCAAAAACTATTTACGGAGGTACTGAAAAAGTGAGTGAGCTGAGAGAAAAGCTCTTTTTTGAGCAGAAGAACGGTTATGACCTCATCGGCACGGATGAGCGCATAAAGGTCGAGCAGTATTGTCAGGAGTATATGGACTTCCTCGATAATTCCCGCATGGAGCGCGAGGCGGTCAGAAACGCAGTCGCCCTCGCAAAGGAGCACGGCTTTGTGGAGTTCGTGCCGGGGATGGACATAAAGCCGGGGATGAAGCTCTATAAGAATAACCGCGGCAAGGCGCTCATGCTCGCCGTGATCGGCAGAAGACCGCTCTCCGAGGGCGCTGTGATCGCGGGCGCGCATGTCGACTCCCCGCGCCTTGATCTCAAGCAGGTGACGATGTATGAGTCGGACGAGATGTGCTATTTCAAAACGCACTACTACGGCGGCATCAAGAAATACCAGTGGGTCACTATCCCGTTGGAGCTGCACGGCGCGGTCGTGCTGAAAAGCGGCGAGGTGATCAACGTCGTTATCGGGCGCGAGCCGGGCGAGCCGAAGTTCGTCATCACGGACCTCCTGCCCCATCTCGCCGCCGACCAGATGAAAAAGACGATGGCCGAGGGCTTCACGGGCGAGGGGCTGAACATTCTCATCGGCAGCGCGCCCTACGCCGACGACGGCAAGGACAGGGTGAAGCTCGCGGTGATGAGCCTTCTCAACGATATGTACGGCATCACGGAGGAGGACTTCCTCTCGGCAGAGCTTGCCGCCGTGCCCGCGTTCGACGTGTGCGAGATCGGGCTTGACCGCTCGCTCATCGGCGGCTACGGTCATGACGACCGGGTCTGCGCCTTTGCCGAGCTCAAGGCGATATTCGACGTTGAAGCGCCGGAGAATACCTGCGTGTGCATCCTCGCCGACAAGGAGGAGACCGGCTCCGACGGCGTGACGGGCATGCAGAGCGCCGCGTTCGACTGCTTCATGGAGGATCTGTGCGCCGCGCAGGGCGCGGAGCTTCGCCGCTGCTATGAAAAGAGCTTCTGCATCTCCGCCGACGTCACCAACGCTTACGACCCGCTCTACCCCGACGTGTCCGAGAAGCGCAGCGACGCGAAGATAAACTACGGCGTCGGCATCTGCAAGTTCACCGGCGCGCGCGGCAAGTCCGGCACGAGCGACGCTTCCGCCGAGGTCGTGGCGTATCTGCGCCGCCTCTTTGCAGAGAACAATGTCATCTGGCAGCTGGCGGAGCTGGGCAAGGTCGATCAGGGCGGCGGCGGCACCATCGCAAAGTTCATGGCCAACCGCAATATCGACACCATTGATGCGGGCGTCCCCGTGCTGAGCATGCACGCGCCGTTCGAGGTCGTGGCAAAGCTCGACTGCTACATGACGTACAAGGCGTGCCTCGCCGCGTACAGCGACAAGTAAAAAGCGCAATATAAATAATCGCCTCATGGGTATACTTACTCATGAGGTGATTTTTTTGGAAGCAGACGGGATAAAGGACTATTCCGCCGCAAAGGCGGGGACGATACAGTGTCTTACGATCGTCGGGCAGATAGAGGGGCATCAGCTTCTGCCCGAGGACGCGAAAACCACAAAGTATGAGCACGTGCTGCCGCTCATCGCGGCGGTGGAGGAGTCGCCGGAGATAAAGGGGCTGCTGATACTGCTCAACACCATGGGCGGCGACGTGGAGGCGGGGCTCGCTATTGCTGAGCTTATCGCCGGGATGCGAAAGCCCACGGTGTCGCTCGTGCTCGGCGGCGGGCATTCCATCGGCGTGCCGCTCGCCGTCGCGGCAAAGCGCAGCATGGTCGCGGCGTCCGCCGCCATGACCATCCACCCCGTGCGGCTCAACGGCGTGGTCATCGGCGTGCCGCAGACGTATAATTACTTTGCCCGCATACAAGAGCGCATCGTCGGCTTTGTCACGGGGCACTCCCGCGTCAGCCGGGAGGAATATCTGCGCCTCATGACAAATACGGACGAGCTCGCCAACGACATCGGCAGCGTCATCTACGGCGAGGAGGCGGTGCGCCTCGGACTCATCGACACGCTCGGCACGCTCTCCGACGCGCTGGGGTATCTGCATGCCGAGATAGACGCAATGGACAAATAGCCGAAAAACGCGCGGCGGCGCAGAAAATTTTTTCCTGCGCCCGCCGTTCTTGCGCTCTTGTGCTTTACATAAAATTGTGCTATACTTACAATTATGTTTACCATGGGGGTATAGGGCAATGTCCGTGTGGAACGCAATAATTCTGGGGCTGGTGCAGGGAATAACGGAGTTTCTGCCCATATCCAGCTCCGGTCATCTTTCAATACTCAATAATCTTTTCGACCTCACCTCGACTGACGACGGGCATCTTCTTTTCGACGTGCTGATGCATCTGGGGACGCTCGCGGCGGTGTTCGTGTGCTACTGGCAGGACATCGTGCGCATGTTCAACGAGGTGCTTGGGCTTATAAACGTCGGTCCTCTCGCCGGTCAGCGCCAGCGGCACTATCCCGGCGCGCGCACGTTTATAATGATCGTGTTCGCCACGCTCCCGCTCGTGCTCATCCTCCCGGTACATAAGATGATAGAAACGCTCTATTACCACAATGTTTTCATCGGCATCGCGCTGGTGCTGACGGGGTGCATGCTGTTCGTCGCGGACAGGATGAAGCCCGGAACAAAGAGCGCCGGAGGCATGACCATTTCCGACGCGCTCATCATCGGCTTGTGCCAGTGCGTCGCCACGATCCCCGGTCTTTCCCGCTCCGGCACCACCATCACCGCCGGCATCGCCACCGGGCTTGAAAGAGAGTTCGCGGTGAAGTTTTCGTTTCTGCTCTCCATCCCCGCCGTGCTCGGCGCGAACATCGTCACGCTTATTGACGCATTCCAGCAGGGGGTGGACATTGCCAACGTCCCGGCGTATCTCATCGGCATGGTCGCGGCGATGCTCTCCGGCATCGGGGCGATCAGCCTTGTCAAGCGCATCGCCGCCAAGGGCAAATTCGGCGGCTTCGCGTACTACTGCTGGGTCATGGGCGTGCTCTCCATAATACTCACGATGATCTTCTAGTTTTTCCTGACGAAGAAAGGACTTTTTAATGGCACAAACCAAGAAAACCGGCTCTTCCGGCACAAAGAAGAGCACCACGGCAAAGAAAACAAGCACAAAGAAGAAAGCGCCCGAGGTCGTCACCCCGCCGGAGCCGCCCGCCCCGCCGATACGGCGGGAGCTTGGCGCGGTCGTCTTTCTTTTTCTGGCGGTGTTCGTCGTCATCAGTCATTATAATGCCGATGGTAAGTTCATCGTCTTTTTTGCCAACCTCATAAAAGGGCTGATCGGCTGGGGCTTCTGGCTGACGATGCCGGCGTTTTTGATGGCGGCGATCATTCTCGGCTTCCATAAGGGGCAGCCCGTCGCTCTGCGCGTGACCTCGGCGCTGATGATCCCTATCATCGCCGCTGCCCTCGGCAGCCTCTTTTTCTACACCGGCACAACGGATACCGCCGATATGCAGGCCTTGACCGGCGCGCTCTTTGAGCAGGGGCAGAGCCTACAGAGCGGCGGCGTTATAGGCGGGCTCATCGCCATCGGGCTTGAAAATGCGTTCAGCCTCTACGGGGCGATGCCCGTGCTGCTGGTGCTGCTGATATTCTTCACGGTCAAGTGCTTCAACGGAAGCTTCATCAAGGCGTTCGGCAAGGCGCGCGAGCGTGCTGCCGTGAAGTATGACCCCGCAATGTACGAAAAGAAGAGACCCGCCCTCGCCGAGGACGAGGACGCCGTTCTCCCGCTTGAGCTGGGCGGCGCGCATGAGCGCACGGCAAAGCCGGAAAAGCGCGGCGCGAAGATAGAGCGCATACAGCGCGAGAGCGTCCTGCCCGAAATATCGCTGGACGACGATGAGGAGCTTCCCCTTGCCGACAAGCGCGGCAAAGGCACGAAGCCCTATCCCGCCGAGAGCGCGGACGCGCGCCCGGCAAAGGGCAAGACCCGCCTCATGGATGAGGACGCCATGCCCGCGCGCGGCAGGAGCCGCGACGGAGGCGAACTGCCGCCTGATCCCGCGGCGGTGCTCCTAAAACGCCGCGGCGCGCCCATCATCCGCGAGAGCGCGGTCACGGACGGCGCTGCCGAAGCGCGCGCCGCCGGTGTGGACGTGGACGAGCTGAGCGCCACGGTGGAGGAGATCATGCATTCTTCCACCATGAGCACCGAGATAAGCGACCCGCCCAAGAAAAAGATCAGCCGCGCCGAGGTCGAAAAAGAGGCGAAGGCGGTGGAGGCGGCGGTCGCCGTGGCGGACACTGACGCCACGGGGTATGAGTTCCCGCCGGTCGACCTGCTGCGCACGGGCGCTGTTGCCAATGTCGACGCGCGCGACGAGATCATGGTCAATAAGGAGCGCCTTGAGGGCGCGATACACAGCTTCGGCATCAACGCCGCCATTGTCGGCGTGACGCGCGGCCCCACGGTCACGCGCTTTGATATAGAGCTTGAGCAGGGCGTCAAGCTCGCGCGCGTGACGAATCTCGCGGGCGACCTCGCGCTTGCCCTTGGCGTTGTGAATGTGCGCATCGCGCCCATCCCGGACAAGATATCCACCGTCGGCATCGAGGTCCCGAACAAGATCGTCAGCACGGTGTACCTGCGTGATATCATCGAGTCGCCGAAGTTTATCAACGCCAAGTCCAAGCTCAGCTTTGCACTCGGCAAGGACATCGGCGGCGACTGCGTCGTCGGCAACATCGCAAAGCTGCCGCATATGCTCATTGCCGGTACGACCGGCTCCGGCAAATCCGTGTGCATGAACTCGCTCATTCTCAGCCTTCTCTATAAGGCGCGCCCGGACGAGGTACGCCTCATCATGATCGACCCGAAGATGGTGGAGCTTGGCGTTTATAACGGCATTCCGCATCTCTATGTCCCCGTCGTCACCGACCCCAAGAAGGCCGCGGGCGCGCTGCAATGGTCGGTCGTGGAAATGCTCAAGCGCTACCGCCTGTTCTCCGAGATCGGCGTGCGCGATCTGGATAACTACAACAAGCACTGCGAGCAGCAGGGCGAACCCACCATGCCGCGCGTTGTCATCGTCATTGACGAGCTGGCGGATCTCATGCTCGTCGCCTCCAAGGAGGTCGAGGAGAGCATCTGCCGCGTCGCCCAGATGGGGCGCGCCGCCGGTATGCACCTTGTCATCGCGACCCAGCGCCCCTCGGCGGACGTTATCACGGGTCTGATGAAGGCGAACATCCCCTCGCGCATCGCGTTCGCGGTGTCGTCCTCGCTTGAAAGCCGCATTATCCTCGACCAGACCGGCGCGGAAAAGCTCGTCGGCATGGGCGATATGCTGTTTTCTCCCGTTGGCTGCGGCAAGCCCACGCGCATACAGGGGGCGTTCGTGTCCGATGAGGAGCGCGAGGAGGTCATCCAGTTCATAAAGGAGGGCGCGTCCGACGTCCAGCAGAACAGCGAGATAGAGGAGTATATGAACAAGGCGGCGGAGGACAAGTCCGCCTCCGACGGCGGCAAGAGCGCCAAGGACGAGAGCATCGGCGGCGGTTATGACGAAATGCTGCCCCAGGCGGTCGAGGCGATACTTGAGACAAAGTCCTGCTCCGTCTCCATGCTCCAGCGCCGCGTGAAGCTCGGCTACTCCCGCGCTGCGCGCATCGTCGACCAGATGGAGGAACTGGGCATCGTCGGTCCCTACGAGGGCGCGAAGCCCCGCAAGGTGCTCGTGGACTATCAGGGCTGGCACGATATACAGGTCAAGCTCGGCATGGCGTCGGACGACGACCTCGCCCTCGCCGCCGGGATGAACGATGATGTGCCCGACTATACGGACGAAACAGTATAAAAAAACACGGTCAAAAGGGCGTTCATGACGCCCTTTTGCATTGGATAGAAAAGGACTGAAAAGCTATGGATTATTTTTGCCCGCAGATGACGCTCAACGAGGTCAACGCGATGAGCATGCTGGGTCTGGCGCACATCGGCGACGGCGTTTATGAGCTGCTCACGCGCACCATGCTCTGCAAGCAGGGGCATTCCGCCGCGGCAAAGCTGCACCGCATGACGGTGTCGTATGTCAACGCCCCGGCGCAGGCTGCCGCCGCGAAAAAGATAATGCCCGCCCTGACAGCGCAGGAGCTTGCCGTATATAAGCGCGGGCGCAACGCGAAGGTCAACTCCGTGCCGCAGAAGGCGACGGAGGGGGAGTACCACGCCGCGACGGGGCTGGAAGCGCTGTTCGGCTGGCTGTACTTACAGGGAATGACGGAGCGCATCGACGCGCTCTTTTCGATGATAATGGAGGATAACGATGCCGCTTGATGCCGTGACCGTCAGCGCCCTTACGCGCGAGCTGCGCGGGAGAATAGAGGGCGGACGCATAGACAAGGTGCAGCAGCCCGAGCGGGATATGCTGCTCATCTCCCTGCGCGCAAAGGGCGATAACCTCCGTCTCGTCATTGCCGCGGGGACGGGCAACGCCCGCGTGCACCTCACCTCCGGCGGGTTTGAAAACCCCGCCGAGCCGCCGATGTTCTGCATGCTCATGCGCAAGCACCTTGTCGGCGCGCGTATACTCTCCGTTGAGCAGCCGGAGCTTGAGCGCATGGTCGTGCTCACGCTCGACACGCACGATGAGCTTGGCGTCAGCGCGGAGAAAAAGCTTATTGTGGAGCTTATCGGCCGCAGCTCGAACGTGATCCTCGTCGGCGCGGACGGGCGCATAATCGACTGTATGCGCCGCATGGACTTCGCCGGGGACGCGCTGCGCCGTCTGCTTCCGGGGATGATCTACCGTCTGCCGCCTGCGCAGGGAAAGCGCGCATTCTTCGCCGTGACGGATGAGGAGCGCCGCGCCATGATAGCGGCGGCGGATAAGGATATACCCGTCGACAAATGGCTCATGGACGGCTTTTCCGGGCTGTCCCCGCTCATCGCGCGGGAGCTGGCGTACCGCTGCGGCGGGGACTATGACCTGCTGCCCGACTGCGCCGCCGCGCTCGCGGAGACCGTCGCGGCGGGTGAGCTTGAGCCGTGGATGATCAGCATTGACGGCAAGCCGCGGGATTTCAGCTTCATGCCCATCCGGCAGTACGGCGCGTCCGCGGCGTTGGAGCGGTACGAGAGCTTTTCCGCGCTGCTCGATGCATTCTATCTCTCGCGCGACCGCGCCGAGCAGCAGCGCCGCCGCAGTCACGAGCTGACCAAGACCGTGCGCACCCTGCGCGACCGCCTCGCCCGCAAGCTCGCGGCGCAGCACGATGAGCTAAAGCGCACCGAGGGGCGTGAGGATGTGCGCCGCAGGGCGGAGCTTGTCACAGCGAATATCTACCGCGTCAAGCGCGGCGACAGGACGCTCGAGTGCGAGGATTACTATGAGCCGGACTGCCCGCAGATAAAAATAGAGCTCGACCCGCTGAAAACGCCGCAGCAGAACGCGGCGGCGTTATACAAAGAGTATAATAAGCTCAAGGCGGCGGAGCAGCACCTCACCGGGCTTATCGCGGAGGGGGAACGCTCGCTGGACTATCTCAACAGTGTTCTTGACGAGCTTGAGCGCGCCGAGACCGAGCGCGACATTTCCGACGTCCGCCGCGAGCTTATAGACACCGGCTATCTCCGCCGCGCCAAGGGCGGAAAGCCGGAGCGCGTCAAGGCGCAGGCACCGTACAGGTTCGTCACGGACGACGGGTTTGAAGTGCTCGTCGGGCGCAGCAACGCGCAGAATGACGAGCTGACGGGCCGCCTCGCGCGGCGCACGGACATGTGGCTGCACACGCAGCGCGTGCACGGCAGCCATGTCATCATCCGCTGCGAGGGGGAGGACGTGCCGCCGAGGACGCTGGAACAGGCGGCGTCCCTCGCCGCGTACTATTCGCAGGGGCGCACCGCCGGGAAGGTACCCGTGGACTATACCATGGTCAGAAACGTCCGCAAGCCCTCCGGCGCGCTGCCGGGCAAGGTAATATACACTGAGTATAAAACCATCCTCGCCGAGGCGGATGAGGAGCTGGCGACGAGACTGAAAAAATAACGGCGGAACAGAATAAAAAAGACACCCCGCGGGACTGGCTATCGTCCAGCCCCGCGGGGTGTTTGGAGCTTTAGCGAAAATAAACCCCCAGTTGAACTGGGGGTCAATAAAAAGAACTTAAAGTATATACAGGGAA
>CAKTKU010000029.1 GCA_934572335.1 uncultured Oscillospiraceae bacterium | reverse complement strand
TTTAGGGAGCCACCACAGGAGATAGACCCTTATAGGGTCTGTTCAAACCACCGGTTCAACCGGTGGTTTTGATTTTTATATTGCCAGCTCTTTCCCGTCCGTGATGGCGTTGGAGATGATGATCTTGCATATCTCGCTCGTCCCCTCGGCGATGGTCAGCATCTGCGCGTCGCGAAAGCACCGCTCGACCTCAAACGCGCGGGAAAGACCGTTCGCCCCGTGCACCTGCCGCGCGCTTTTCGTCACCTCGCACGCAAGCTCCGTGCTCATCAGCTTTGCCGCCGCCACGCTGACGGCGCTCTGCGGCATGCGGCGCATGTACTGCTCCGCCGCGGAGTACACCGCGCTCTTTGCCGCGGCGGTCTTTGCGTACATCTCCGCCAGCATGAACGATATGCCCTGATAGGACGACAGGTTGCGCCCGTATTTGCCGGTGCTGGTGGAGTACGCCGCGGCAAGCTCAAGCGCGCGCTTGGATATGCCCACGGCGATTGCCGCGACGCCCAGCCGCCCTGTGAGCAGCGTCGGCTTCAAAAGGCGGTAGCCCTCGTCCTCCGCACCGATGATGCTCTCGCCGGGAATGCGGCAGTTTGTGAAGGTCAGCGTCCCGTGCGGGCAGCTGTTCACGCCCAGCAGCGCCCCCATGCTGCTCACGCTCAGTCCCTCTGCCGCGGCATCCACGAAGAAAAGGCTGATGTTCCGGCTGCGCCCCGTGAGCGACGTGCGCGCCGCGACGATGTACCCTCCCGCGCTGCCCGCGTTCGTTATCCATGACTTCGCCCCGTTGAGCACCCATTCGCCGCCGTCATAGATGGCGGTTGTGTCTATGCCGAGCACGTCCGACCCGCCGCTCTCCTCGCTTATCGCGTAGCCGAAGAGCGTTTCCAGCGCGAAGCCGCGCGTGAGCAGCTCCGCCTTTCCCCCGGCGGCGGAGAGAATGTCGCACGAAAGGTACTGCGGCAGCAGCGCCAGCGCCAGCGACGCCGACCCGCGCGCCAGCTCCTCAAGGATAACGCACAGCTCCACGGCGTTGTAGCGCCCGCCGTCCATCAGCGCCTCCCCGGCAAAGCCCAGCTCGCCGCAGCGCCGCACGAGCGGCAGCGGGAACACCCCGCTGCGGTCGTATTCCGACGCGGCGGGTATGACCTCCCGGTCAACGAACGCCTTCACTTCATTTTTCAGCTTTTCCTGCCGTTCATTCAGTATATACATCGTTTTTCATCCTCACTTGCACGAAAACATGACCACTGCCTTGACGTAGGAGCAGCCTTCGTCGAATATCTCTTCCTCCAGCGTGCAGCTTTGCGCGTCGTGCTTGGCAACGCTGCTGGAGAGCATCAGGTTTTCCCCGCGCTCCACGGGTTTGGAGGAGAAGAACGTCCCGCTTTCCAGTGTACACCCGCTGCCCAGCAGCTCCTCCGCGTGGCGGTGCGCGGCGGACAGCACTATCGGCAGGGCGAGCGAGGACGGCTCCTCCTCCCCGCGCGGCAGCCGTAGATGGAAGTACCGCCCGTCCGCCGTGCCGGGCGCTTCCGCCGCCTCAAGGAACATCCCGTATCCCAGCTGCTCCGGCGCGTCGTGGGAGTAGAGCGTATAGCGCAGCATGTCCGCAATGTCCACCGTGCCGCTCATTTTCCCGCCGCTCGTCACCGCGGCGACGCTGCGCCCGGAGATCAGCATCGTCTCCGCGGCGTGGAGAATGCTGTCCTGCTCGTCAAAGCTGAGTTGACCCTCGCCGGGGCTGAGTATTCCGGATATGCGCTGTGACGGGTTGGACGCGAACGCCTTCGCGACGTCCAGCTCCCCGCACAGCCGCAGGTTTTCGTCAACGACCGGGTACGCCGTGACCGCCGCGCTGCTCTCGTACATCCTGTGCCAGTCGGCGACAACGTCGTTTGAGAATATATAGTTCGGCGTTTTCATCCAGCTGCGCACGGTGTCCGCGCTCGTTTGCAGCGCGCCGATGTTCTCGTCCATGAGGCGCAGTATCATATACGTGTCCTGCAAACAGCTCAGAACGCTCAGCCCCGCACGCTCCGCCGCGATGAGCGTGAGCGCGGCGGCGGACGCGCCGCCCGTCAGCAGCAGGTTTGCCCCCAGCTCCACCGCGAGCGCCTGCATATCCGCCCGCGCGCCGACGAGGCACAGCACGGATGCGTTCCCGGCGGGGGAGGCGTCCAGCGCGGCGCGCAGCTGCGCCTCGCTCCCGTCGCATATCACGATGCGCTCTATCACGCGGTCATAGTCCGCCGGTTCCACCACGGTCGTCAGCCCCAGCAGCTTCACCAGCCGCTTGAGGCTCACCGGCTCGCTCTTCGCGGCAAAGCCGGTCTCCACGCGGAACGTGCCGGCCTTCGGCTTCGTCACGACCAGCCCCTGCGCCTCCGCCAGCTTTATCGCCTTGTACACCGTCCCTTCGCTCACGTCCAGCTGCTCTGCGAGCTTGCGCACGGAGATCTTTGTCCCCGGCGCAAGCTCTTTTATATATGAAAGTATCAGTTCGTTTTTTATCGCCATGTGCGCACCCCGACTATTCTTTTCTTGCAGCTATTATATATGCTCGCTGCCGTAACTGCAAATATTTTTTGCGCGCGGCGCGCAAAAAATATAACAGTTCAAAACACATTATGCGCATTGTCATAAATTTCGCAATTCTGTTGCACGATAAACGCCTCAAACTGCTGCGCGTTTTTGCCGTTTCTGTTGAAAGAGCTGAAATTGGTGTGAAACGCAAAAATCAGATTGACAAACTATTTTACACACGTTATTCTTTTCACAGAAAGAGCGGCGTCAACACGATGAAAGCATACAACTGTTGCATAAATACGATATAACAGTTTATGCGTTTACGCGGCAAATTCCGTGAAACTGTTATACAAATAAAATTTCAGCAAAGGAGAAGTAAAAATGTTCAAGTTCACAGAAGAGCAGATCATGATCCGCGACATGGTGAGAGAGTTCACCAAAAATGAGGTCGAGCCGCGCGACAAATGGATGGATGAAAACGGCTTTGACTGGGACATTCACAAGAAGCTCTGCGAAGCGGGGCTCATGGGCATTCACCTCCCCGAGCAGTATGGCGGCGGCGGCGGAGACGCCGTGACGAGCGAGATAGTCATCAATGAGATCGCAAAGGGCAGCGCGTCCGTCGCGCTCTTCCTCGACGCCGACTGGCTCGCCGCCGATATGATCTACGTTCACGGCAGCGACGAGCAGAAGGCAAAGTACCTCCCGCTCGCGGCAGAGGGCAAGATATTCGCCTTTGGTCTCACCGAGTCCTGCGCCGGTTCCGATGCCGCCGGCATCAAGTCCGTCGCCGAGAAGCAGCCCGACGGCAGCTACGTGCTCAACGGCGGCAAGGCATGGATCACCAACTCCGGCATCGCCGACTTCTACCTCATCATGGCCAAGACCGACCCCGAGGCCGGTGCGCGCGGCATCTCCACCTTCATAGTCCCCAAGGACGCCGAGGGTCTGACCGTCGGCAAGTTCGAGTCCAAGATGGGCATGCGCGGCTCCGCCACCTGCGAGCTGAGCTTTGACAACATCAAGCTCCCCGCCGATGCGCTTGTCGGCAAAGAGGGCATGGGCTTCAAGATTGCCATGATGGCGCTTGACGGCGCGCGCATCTCCATCGGCGCCATCTCCTCCGGACTTGCCCAGCACGCCATGGAAATCGCCAAGAACTACGCCAACGAGCGTACCGCTTTCGGCAAGCCCATCTCCAAGTATCAGGGCGTCGCGTTCAAGTTCGCCGACATGGCGGCAAAGATCCACGCCATGGACCTCATGACCTGGGACACCGCGCAGATGAAGGCCGAGGGCAAGCGCCACAGCACCGAGGCGGCAATGCTCAAGCTCATGGGCAGCAAGTGGTGCTGCGAGATATGCGACGAGTGCATTCAGGTTCTCGGCGGCAACGGCTACAGCCGCGAGTTCCATGTTGAGCGCCTCTACCGCGACGCAAAGCTCCTCGAGATCGGCGAGGGCACGAGCGAGATCCAGCGCGTTGTCATCAGCGGCGCGGTGCTCGCCAAGTAATCACATAACGGAGATATACATACCATGAAGATACTTGTTTTTGTCAAGCAGGTCCCGGACACGGACGACGTCAAGCTTGACCCCAAGACCGGCAACCTGCGCCGCGAGGGCGTGCAGAGCATGATAAACCCGCTCGACGCCAACTCCATCGAGGCGGCGATGCAGCTCAAGGAGAAGTACGGCGCGACGGTCGTCGCAATAAGCATGGGACCTCCGCAGGCGGAGGACGTGCTGAAAAAGGCGCTCGCTCTTGGCTGCGACGAGGCGTACCTGCTCTCCGACCGTGCCTTCGGCGGCGCGGACACCCTCGCCACGGCGTACACCCTCGCCAAGGCGGCGGAGAAGATAGGGGACTATGACCTCCTGCTCTTCGGCCGTCACGCGGTCGACGGTGACACCGCACAGACCGGTCCCGCCACGGCGGCATACCTCGGCATTCCGCAGATAACGCTTGCCGGCAGCATCGACGTTCAGGACGGCTGGGTCGTGTGTGACCGCGCGCTTGAGGACAGCGTCCAGCGCGTGCGCGCAAAGCTCCCCGCGCTCGTCACGGTCTGCGCCGAGATAAACACCCCGCGCTATCCCACCCCCATCAACATCATGAAGGCGCTCAAGAAGCCCCGCGAGATCTGGAACGCCGAGGCACTCGGCGCGGACACGGCGAGGACCGGCATCCCCGGCTCTCCGTCCTCCACCAAGAAGGTGTTTGAGCCACCCAAGCGCAATACCGACACCCACTATTTCACCGGCTCTGCCGAGGAGATAGCCGCGCAGTTTGTAGATATGCTCGAAGCCGAGCATTTGGTTTGAGGAGGTGCTGACATGGCAAAAGAAGATTACAAGGGCATATGGATATTTGCCGAGCAGCAGAACGGCGTGCTTCACCCCGCCGTGGCGGAGCTTCTCGCGAAGGCGCAGGAGCTGAAGGCGCATAACGGCGAGACCATCAGCGCGGTGCTGCTGGGCGACGGCGTGAAGTCCCTCGCGGCCGACCTTATCGCGCAGGGCGCGGATCAGGTCATCGTTGCAGAAAACGCCGCGCTCCGCGATTACAGCGCCAGACCCTATCAGCAGGCACTCACCCAGCTTGCCGAGAAGTATAAGCCGTCCATCATCCTCTACGGTGCCACGAGCCTTGGCCGTGACCTCGCCCCGCGCGTGATGGTCTCGCTCAGGACCGGCCTCACTGCCGACGCGATAGACCTCGGCTACGATGAGGACGACGTGTTCTACCAGACCACCCCTGCCTACGGCGGCAGCATTCTCGCCCATATCGTCATTCTTGAGTGCCGCCCGCAGATGGCGACCGTGCGCCCCAAGATATTTGCCCCGCTCGAGCCCGACTTCACCCGCACCGGCGCTGTCATCGCAGAGAGCGTCGAGGTCGTCTGCGAGGACGCATACGAGGTGCTCAGCGTTGAGCCGAAGGCCGTCAACGGCACTCCGATAGACAAGGCGAATGTTCTCGTCTGCGGCGGACGCGGCATAAAGAGCGAGGACGACCTTGCCTCTCTGCGCGAGCTCGCCGGGCTTCTCGGCGGACAGATCGCCGCATCCCGCCCGCTTGTGGACAACGGCTGGCTCTCCCATGATGAGCAGATCGGTCAGTCCGGCGCGAGCGTCAAGCCGGAGCTTATCGTCAACATCGCCATCTCCGGCTCCGTGCAGTATCAGGTCGGTATGCAGAACTCCAAGTGCATCGTCAGCATCAATCACACCTCCGGCGCACCCATATTTGATATATCCCACTACGGCGTTGTCGGCGACTATAAGTCCGTCGTCCCCGCCATCATCGAGGAGATCAAGCGCCGCAGGGCATGACCCAAACCAAAGCTTCCGCCGCACGTCGCGGCGGAAGCTGAAAATAAAAAACCATTGTTAAATCGTAAATATATTAAATAAATTATCGAAAAGGAGAAACTAAAATGAGCGAACGCAAACATCTCGTCCCTGCCTACGGTCCTTTTGCCGGAATGCGCGTCATTGACACCGGTTCCCTTATCGCAATGCCCTTTGCCGCCACGCTCCTCGCCGACTTCGGCGCGGAGGTCATCCATATCGAGCGTCCCGGCGTGGGCGACACGTTGCGCGTGCTCGCTCCCTTCGCAAAGGAGGACGGTAAGACCGTCAGCACCTCCTGGGCGCAGGACGGGCGCAACAAGCTCTCCCTCTCGCTCGAGCTCAATCTCAAGCACCCCGAGGTCAAGGAGCTGTTCTACGGGCTCATCAGGGAAGCGGATGTGTTCATGGAGAACATGGTCTGGCTTGAAAAGCTCGGCATCCGTGACGAGGACCTGCTCAAGGTCAACCCCAAGCTCATCATTGCCCACATCAGCGGCTACGGCAACCCCGCGTTCGGCGGTCTGCCCGAGTACTGCGACAGAGCGTCCTATGACATGATCGGTCAGGCGTTCTCCGGCTGGATGGGTCTCAACGGCGAAAAGGGCGGCGAGCCCGTCGTCGGCAAGCCCTGGCTCAATGACTTCACCTCTGCCTACGCTGCCGTGTTCGCCGTGCTCGCGGCCTACATAAACGTCCTCAAGGGCGGCGACGGTCAGATCGTTGACATTGCCCAGTTCGAGGTCCAGGCAAGCTACTGCTGCGATCTCTACACCTCCTACACCATGGCGGGACGCCAGAACACACGCACCGGCAACAAGTCCGCCGCGTTCCAGCCCTACGGTCTGTTCAAGTCCAAGGACGGCTACGATGTCGCTGTCGGCGCGTTCGGTCCCGGCGTGTACAAGAGAGCCATTCAGGCGATGGGCTTTGACCTTGAGTACTATAACTACAAGGACTGCTCCTCCGGCATCGAGGCTGTCGCCTCCGAAAAGGGGCGCGAGCTCGATGCGAAGGTCATCGAGTGGTGCGCCGAGCGCACCGCGCAGGAAATCGAGGACGCAATGGCGAAGTTCAAGGTTCCGTGCAGCCGCGTCATGGGCGCGAAGGACTGCCTTGAGAACGAGCACTACCAGAGCCGCGGCGACTTCATCAAGTACGAGGATCAGACGCTCGGCAAGGAGATCACCGCTTTCGGCATCGTCCCCAAGCTCTCCGGCACTCCCGGCAAGGTCTGGCGCGGCGCGCCGAGACTCGGTCAGGATACCGATGACATCCTCAAGGGCATCCTTGGCTATGACGACACCAAGATAGCCGAACTCAGAGCCAGTGGACTCATCTGATTGAGCCGTTGAGCATACAGGCGCGGCGGTCTCGCCGCCGCGCCGCAGATTAAATCGTCAGGTCTTTCATATTATATACTTCCTTCCATCTCTTTTTATTTCTATTTCTTTGCTTCAACGCCGGGTATCGCTCCAAGGATGCCCGGCGTTGACTAATTAAAAAATCCACGGCGGGGGGTTGCCCGTGGTGCGAAAATAGTATATAATTTTCAAATAATGCGTTACTATGCCGAAATGCGCTGCGATGGCGGCAACGGCAGACGGGAGGAGGGCGAGCACGTGGAGATGATAAACGCGAAGGAGCTTGTATACTCCTACGATTATGAAGGCAGCGAGCGTCGCTCGCTCGACGGCATCTCGCTCACCGTGAAGCGCGGGGAGCTTGTCGCGGTGCTCGGTCACAACGGCTGCGGCAAGACGACGCTCGCGCGCCATCTCAACGCGCTTTTGCCCATGCAGGGCGGGGAGTTGACCATCGCGGGCAACGACGCGCGCGACGAGAACCGCGTCTGGCAGATACGCAAAAGCTGCGGCATGGTGTTTCATAACCCGGATAACCAGTTCGTGTCCTCCTTTGTGGAGGAGGATGTTGCTTTCGCCCCGCGCAGCTTCGGCATGTCGGAGGAGGATATCCCCGCGCGCGTGAAAGCGGCGCTCGCCGCGGTCGGCATGGCAGGGTATGAGCGCCGCTCGCCCCAGCTTCTGTCCGGAGGACAGAAGCAGCGCATCGCCATCGCCGGGGTGCTCGCGGCAGACCCGGATGTCATGGTGCTCGACGAGGTGACGGCGATGCTCGACCCGCAGGGGCGGCGGGAGGTGCTGGACACTGTACGCCGTCTGCACGAGAGCGGGAAGACCATCGTGATGATCTCGCACTATGCAGAAGAGACGGTGTTCGCCGACCGCGTCGTGCTCATGCACGACGGGCGGAAGCTTGCCGAGGGTACGCCGCGCGAAATACTCACCGACCGTGAGCTCATGCAGCGCACGGGGCTGACCCCGCCGCTCGCGGTGCGGGCGTATTATGACCTTATCGACGCGGGCGTGAAGCTGGACATATGCCCGCTTACTCTGGAAGAATTGGTGGACGAAGTATGCCGATAAAGCTGGAGAATGTTTCTTATACATACGACGTCGGCACGACGCTTGCCGTGCGCGCGCTGCGCGGCGTGACGCTTGATGTGGCGGACGGGGAGTTTATCGGCGTCATGGGTGCGGCAGGCTCCGGCAAGTCCACGCTCATACAGCTCATTGCCGGGCTGATAAAGCCAACCGAGGGACAGATACTGCTCGACCGCGAGGACATAAACGCCAGAAAGTACGACCGTGGCGCGCTGCACCGCAAGGTCGGACTCGTGTTCCAGTACCCGGAGCATCAGCTTTTTGAAACAACGGTGGAGCGGGACGTGGGCTTCGGTCTGCGCCGTCTTGGACTGACGAAGGAGGAGACCGCCGCGGCGGTCAGAGCGGCGCTGGAGACAGTGAACCTTGATTATGATGCCGTGTGGGATAAGTCCCCCCTCGGTTTTTCCGACGGTGAGAAGCGCCGCATCGCGATCGCCGGGGTGCTCGCCCCAAAGCCGGACGTACTGATTCTCGATGAGCCGACCGCGGGGCTTGATCCTCTCGGACGGCGGAATTTTCTCAACATGGTAGACGCGCTCAACGCCGCCGGGACGACGATAATCATGATCTCCCACGACGCCGACGCGCTGGCGGAGCACGCGCGGCGCATCATCGTGCTGAAAAACGGCGCACTCATCCGCGACGGGAGCCCCCGCGATGTTTTTTCCGATTACTACGACCTGCTGCACAACGGCATCGGCGTGCCGCAGGTGCGCCGCGCGGCACAGCTGCTGCGCGAGCGCGGCGTTGATATGCCGGGCAACATCATCCAGTATGATGAGTTTATCGACCGGCTGAAAATAATCATGTGGAGGAAAAGCCGATGATGCGCCTCCCGACGGGCATGTATCAGCCCGGTTATTCCGTGATACACGGTATCAGCGCCGCGGTCAAGCTCGTGTGCCTGATACTGCTGATGGCGGCGATCGTCGCCACGGACAGCATTCCCGGCTACCTCGCCGCGATAACGGCGACCGCCGCCATTGTCTACCTCGCGCAGGTGAGCGCGGCGACGGCGCTCGCGTCCGTGCGGTGGCTGGCGTGGTTTTTTGTCCTTATACTGCTGATGAACACCTGCTTTTACGGCCCGGACGACGCGTGGTTCAGCTGGTGGATATTCAGACCCTCGCTCCAAGGGCTCATACAGGGGACGAACATCGTCCTGCGCGTGGTGCTCATTCTTGTTCTGAGCAATATCCTCACCACGACGACCGCGCCCCTGCGCCTGACGGACGGGATGAAGCGGCTTTTGTCGCCGCTGCGCATCGTGCGCATCCCGACAGAGCAGATCGCCATGATCATCTCCGTCGCTATCCAGTTCATCCCAACGATCTTCGAGGAGACGGACATGATACGCAAGGCGCAGACCGCGCGCGGCGCGCGCTTTGACAGCCGCAGCTATTTTGAAAAGGCAAAGGCGGTCATGCCGCTTGTCATTCCAATCTTCCTTGCCGCCTTCAAGCGCGCGGACGAGCTGTCGCTCGCGATGGAGGCGCGCGGCTACCGCACGGACGCGGTGCGCACCGCGAAAAAGCGCGGGAAGCTGGGCGCGGCGGATTGGTCGGCACTGCTCGTGAGCACGGCGCTCTGCGCGCTGGAGATCGTCGTGCTTTGATATTCTGACTAGGAGTTATGCCCATGTCCAAGGTGAAACGCTCTATACTCGCCGCGGTGTGCATCGCGCTGTGCGTGGTGCTGCCCATGGCGTTCTATGCTATCCCGAACGCCGACGCGGTGTACAGCCCCATGCATATCCCCGTGCTGCTGTGCGGACTTATCTGCGGCGGGGGATACGGTGTGCTGTGCGGGCTTGCAGGTCCCATCCTCTCCGCGCTCATCACGGGCATGCCGCCCATCGCGGTGCTGCCGGTGATGCTGGTGGAGTGCGTGTGCTACGGCGGAATTTCCGGGCTTCTGATGGCGCGGCTGCGCACGGAGAAGGTCTTTGCCGACCTTTATATCAGCATGCTCGCCGCGATGCTCATCGGGCGTATCGCCGGGGGCGCGGCGCGCGCGCTCATATTCGCGCCCGGCTCCATGACGCTCGCCGCGTGGGCAACGGGGTACTTCGTCACGGCGCTGCCCGGCGTTATCATCCAGCTCGTGCTCGTGCCGAGCATAGTGTATGCGCTGACACGCGCCAGGCTCATCCCGGAGCGCTATAATAAAAATTCTCCCGTAAAGGAATGAGGTCGACAATGCCGGAAAACACCGCACCGGCCGCGCCGGTGAAAAAGAAAAGAGTAGACCATCTGGACACGATGCGCGGCATGTGCCTGCTGTTTGTCAACTATTTTCATTCAAACATCAGCCTCGCGTTTTTGCAGTATGTCTCCACCATCTGCGTCCACCCGTTCATTTTCATGGCGGGGTACTTTTATAACTCAAAAAAGGATCTGCGCAACACGCTGCACAAAAAGCTGCGCACGATGATCCTGCCGTACTATCTCTTCGGTCTGGGGTATTACGTGCTGTGGCTGCTGGCGTTCAGAAGCTCCGGCAGGGATATTGTTGAGCCTCTGCGCTCTGTGCTCTTCATGCCGACGGGCGCATTCCCGATAGAGCCGTCAATATACTTCCTCCCCATGATGTTCGGCGCGACGATGATATTCGCATGCCTGGAGAAGTATGTGAAGAGCGAGCCCTTGAAGCTCATCGCCGTGCTCGTTATTACATTTGTCGGCAATATATGGACGTCGGTGTTCACCGTGCGCCTCCCGATGGCGCTCGACTGCGCGTTCAGCGTGCTGATCTACATCTACCTCGGCTACCACGGGCGCACGATCATCGCCGCGGTGGACAGATTCGTCGAGAGCATAGATTCCGGCATACTGCGCATCGCGCTCTTTTTCACGGTCGCGGTGGTCAATTATATCTGCATCATCAGCAACTTCATCCCGAATCTGCGCAACGGCGTGTGGAGCAATATCCCGTTCACGCACCTGAATACCTGCGTCACGATGCTCTTGTGGGTGTACTTTTTCCGCTGGTTTGAAAAGCCGCGGGTGTTCGCCCCCGCGCGCCGTGTGCTCAAGTATATCGGCGAAAACTCCATGACGTTCATGTGCTTCAGCCATGTGGGGCTGTATGTGGGGATGTTCGCCGTCAACCATCTGCCCGTCGCCAACACGTCCTTGCGGAATATTCTCTACTTTGTCATCGGCACCGTCGCCGTTGTCCCCATCGTCACGCTGTTCAATAAAACAAAGCTGCACTATCTCTTCGGCAAATAAAAGAGCAACATCCCGTCTCAGTCGAGACGGGATGTTTACATAATATTATTAACGTAATTTAGTTTACAAAAATATTTTGATCAGCACCAGAATAACAACGCCCGGAATGCCGAGTATGCCCGCAACGAGGCAGTTGATAAGGTTTATCCCCAGCGAAAAGTCAAAAAACCCGCCGATTATCTCCTCCACGAGCAGCAGCAGAAAGCCGAGCGCGGCGTGCAGCATCAGCTTTATCGCCAGCTTCAGCGGCGCGGACAGCAGCTTGAGAAAAAGGTATGCCGAGGCGATGAGCGCCGCAATTTCAATGATCGTTGTGAGGTCCATGGAGCGTTCCTTTCTATGTCCAGAAAATAGCAGATTATTTTCCGCCACGCCGCAGATAATAGCAACAGATGATTTCACCGCGCGGCGAGAGAGATATTTAGCCGTTGGGCGTACCCATATTATAGACTATATATAATGGATACAACCAAAACGGGAAATTGTCAAGCGGTAAGAGAGTTTTCCCGTAAAAAGAAAATATCTGCCGCGGGCGGGCTGTGTGTAGGCACAGCCCGCTTTTGCTGTATTTTGCTCTATATTTGTGCGCAAGCTTGAAAAGTTCACAAAATGTAGTATAATATAGACTGATATATTATGTGATTACGAGGTCAGACATTTATGGCAGCACCAAACGCACAGTACGGCAACGACAGCATATCCCAGCTCAAGGGGGCGGACAGGGTCAGAAAACGCCCGGGCGTCATCTTCGGCTCGGACGGGCTTGACGGCTGCGAGCATGCCGTGTTTGAAATATTGTCAAACGCGATAGACGAGGCACGCGAGGGCTATGGCGAGCTTATCACCCTCACGTATTTTGAGGATAGATCGATAGAGGTCGAGGACAACGGGCGCGGCTGCCCCATGGACTGGAACCCGAACGAGAAGCGCTTCAACTGGGAGCTTGTTTTCTGTGAACTCTACGCCGGCGGCAAGTACAAGAACGCCGACGGGGGAGACTATGAGTATTCCCTCGGTCTCAACGGTCTCGGCTCCTGCGCGACGCAGTACGCCTCCGAGTATATGGATGTCACCGTCCGCCGCGACGGCAATAAGTATACGCTGCATTTCAAAAAGGGCAAGCCCGTGGGCAAAAAGGGACAGGAGCTGCTCGTTGAGCCGGACGACCGCAAAAAGACCGGCACGACAATCCGCTGGCGTCCCGACCGCGAGGTCTTCACCGATATTGACATACCCGAGGAGTATTTTGACGACGTGCTGCACCGTCAGGCGGTCGTCAACGCCGGTGTTACGTTCCGCCTGCGCATCGAGAAGGACGGCAAGTTCGCCGAGCGCGAGTATTGCTACAAAAACGGCATTATCGACTACGTCGCGGAGCTTGCGGGCGAGGGCGCGCTGACCGCGCCGGAGTTTATCTCCACTGAGCGCCGCGGACGCGACCGCGAGGATAAGCCGGAATACAAGGTCAAGCTCTCCGCCGCGTTCTGCTTTTCCAACAAGGTACAGGCGATAGAGTATTATCATAACTCCTCGTGGCTTGAAAACGGCGGCGCGCCCGACAAGGCGGCAAAGAGCGCCTTTACCTCCGCCATCGACGCTTATATAAAGAAGATAGGCAAGTACCAGAAAAACGAGACCCCGATAAAGTTTCAGGACGTGCAGGACTGCCTCATCCTCGTCACCAACTGCTTCTCCACGCAGACCTCATATGAAAACCAGACGAAAAAGGCGATAAACAACAAGTTCATCCAGACCGCGATGACCGAGTTCTTCAAGGCCCAGCTTGAGGTCTATTTCATCGAGAATAAGCCCGAGGCGGACAGGATCGCCGAACAGGTGCTCATCAACAAGCGCAGCCGCGAGACAGCGGAGCGCGCCCGGCAGGGCATGAAGAAAAAGCTCTCCGGCAGCATCGACATCTCCAACCGCGTGCAGAAGTTTGTCGACTGCCGCAGCCGCGACCCGGAGAAGCGCGAGATATACATCGTCGAGGGCGACTCGGCTCTCGGCGCGTGCAAGCTCTCGCGTGACGGCGAGTTTCAGGGCATCATGCCCGTGCGCGGCAAGATACTCAATTGCTTAAAGGCCGACTATGTCCGCATTTTCAAAAGTGATGTCATCACGGACCTTTTGAAGGTGCTCGGCTGCGGGGTGGAGGTCAAGGACAAGCACACAAAGGACCTCGCGGTCTTTGATCTCAATAACCTCCGCTGGAACAAGGTCATCATCTGCACCGATGCCGACGTTGACGGCTTCCAGATCCGAACGCTCATCCTCACGATGCTCTATCGCCTCGTGCCGACGCTGATACGCGAGGGCTATGTCTATATCGCGGAGTCGCCGCTCTATGAGATAGAATGCAAGGGCAAAACGTATTTTGCCTACTCCGACCGCGAGAAGGCGGAGATAGTCGAGTCGCTTGGCGGCGCAAAGGCGACGATTAACCGCAGCAAGGGTCTCGGCGAGAACGACCCGGACATGATGTGGATGACGACGATGAACCCCGAGTCCCGCCGGTTGATAAAGGTCATGCCGGAGGACGCCGAGCGCATGGCGCAGATGTTCGACCTGCTGCTGGGCGATAATCTTGACGGCAGAAAGAACCACATCGCCGAGTTCGGCTATAAGTACATCGACATGGCGGACATATCCTGATAACAGTGTGAGAGTGTGAATAATGGCAAAGAAGAAACAGGAAGAGAAGAAAAAATTCGATAATCCCAACGTCGTCGGTCTGCGGGCGGAGGTGCTGGAGCAGCCCATAACCGAGACGCTGGAGACAAACTATATGCCCTACGCGATGAGCGTCATCGTCTCGCGCGCCATCCCGGAGATCGACGGCTTCAAGCCCTCGCACAGGAAGCTGCTGTACACGATGTTCAAAATGGGGCTGCTGACCGGCGCGAGGACGAAGAGCGCCAACATCGTCGGGCAGACGATGCGCCTCAACCCGCACGGCGACTCCGCCATATATGAGACCATGGTGCGCCTCTCTGCGGGCTATGAAGCGCTGCTGACCCCGTTTGTGGACTCCAAGGGCAACTTCGGCAAGGTCTACTCCCGCGATATGTCCTATGCCGCCTCACGTTATACCGAGGCGAAGCTCTCCGCCATCTGCGCCGAGGTTTTCAAAGACATCGACAAGGACAATGTCGACTTTGTCGACAACTATGACGGCAGCATGAAGGAGCCGACGCTCCTGCCAACGGCGTTCCCGAATGTGCTCGTCTCCGCGAACTCCGGCATCGCCGTCGGCATGGCCAGCCAGATTTGCGGCTTCAACCTCAACGAGGTCTGCCAGACGACTATAAACTATATCCGCGACCCGGAGTTCGACATAATGTCCACGCTCCCCGCGCCGGACTTTCCCACCGGCGGCGAGATAATCTACGACCGCGCCGAGATGGAGGAGATATACCGCACCGGGCGCGGCAGCTTCCGCGTGCGCGCGAAGTGGCGGCATCTCGAAAAGGAGAACATAATCGAGATATACGAGATACCGTATACCACGACGTCTGAGGCGATAATCGACAAGGTAGCGGAGCTGATAAAGACCGGCAAGGTGCGCGAGATAAACGATATGCGCGATGAGACCGACCTCAGCGGTCTGCGTCTCGCCATCGACCTCAAGCGCGGCACCGACCCGGAAAAGCTCATGCAGAAGCTCTTCAAGCTCACCACTTTGCAGGACAGCTTCCCCTGCAACTTCAATATCCTCGTCGCGGGCAGCCCGCGCGTCATGGGCGTGCGCGAGATACTTGACGAGTGGACGGCGTGGCGCACCGAGAGCATACGCCGCCGGGTGTACTTCGACCTGCAGAAAAAACAGGAGAAGCTGCACCTGCTGAAGGGTCTGGCGCGCATCCTGCTGGACATTGACAAGGCGATAGAGATCATCCGCAATACCGAGCTTGAGGCCGACGTTGTGCCCAACCTCATGATGGGCTTCGGCATAGACAAGGTGCAGGCGGAGTATGTCGCGGAGATAAAGCTGCGCAACATAAACCGCGAGTATATCCTCAAGCGCACGGCGGAGACCGAGGCCTTGGAGGACGAGATCGAGGAGCTTGAAAGCACGCTCAGCAACCGCCGCAAGATACGCAGCATCATCATAAACGAGCTGACCGCGATAAATAAGAAGTACTCCGCCCCGCGAAAAACCAGCATCGTCTACGCCAGCGAGGTCGAGGAGTACACCGAGGAGCAGCAGGTGGAGGATTACCCCGTCACGCTCTTTCTCTCGCGCGAGGGCTATTTCAAGAAGATAACCGCGCAGTCCCTGCGCATGAGCAGCGAGCAGAAGTATAAGGACGGGGACGAGCTGAACATCAGCTTTGAGTCCTCCAACCGCCGCGAGCTGCTGATCGTCACGGATAAGCAGCAGATATACAAGGCGCGCGTGTCCGACTTTGACGACTGCAAGGCGTCCGTCCTCGGCACGTACCTGCCCACAAAGCTTGGCATGGACGACGGAGAGAGCGTCGTCACCATGATCGACCCCGGTGATTACCGCGCCAATATCCTCTTTGCGTTCGCCAACGGCAAGATCGCCCGCGTGGAGATGAGTGCCTATGAGACCAAGACCAACCGCAAAAAGCTCGTCAACGCTTATTCGGATAAGAGCCCGCTCGTCTCGGTGCTCGTGCTGACGGAGGAGACGGACGTTGTCTGTGTTTCCAGCGACGACCGCGCGCTCATGTTCAACACCTCGCTCCTTCAGCCCAAGACCAGCCGCGCCACGCAGGGCGTCGGCGTGATGACGCTCAAGCCGCGGCGTGAGCTTGTGCGCGCCGTGCCCGCCGCCGAGTCCGGCATACTCAACGCCGCGCGCTACCGCGTGCGCAGTCTGCCCGCCGCCGGTGCGCTTTTGAAGGGTGAGGACAAGGGAGAGCAGCAGATGTCGCTGCTGTAAAGGAGGTCACATGGACTTTATCAAAAAGCGGCTTGACAAGCGCCCCGTGATGTCGCGCGTTGTCAAATATCTGCTCATCGCGCTCGGCTCTGCCGTGGGCGCGGTCGGGTTCCAGTTTTTCATGCAGCCCAACTCCATCGTTTCCGGCGGGCTGACGGGTATTGCGCAGATCATCAGCCGCCTGACGGGCGCGCCCGTCGGTGTGCTGAGCATCGTGATGAACGTTCCGCTTTTCGCTGTCGCGTGGAAGAAATTCGGCCCGGAGTTCATTATCGGCTCGTTCGTCGGCACGGTGTTCTACTCAGTGTTTATCGACCTTGCCGCCATGACCAACATCGTGGCCACAAATGATCCCATGCTCGGCAGCATCATCGGCGGCGTGGTGAAGGGCATCGGCCTCGGCACGGTGTACTACGTCGGTGCGACGACCGGCGGCATCGATATTGTCGCGCGTTTTCTGCGCCGCCGCTTCCCGTACATCAATTTCGGCACGCTCATCCTCGTGATGGACGCGCTGATCATCACGGCATATGCGCTGATCTTCCACATTGTCGAGAGCGCGATGTACTCGCTCATCTGCATGTTCGTCGTCAGCCGCGCCATCGACCTTGTGCTATACGGTCTGGATAATTCTAGCATTGTCTATATCGTAAGCCACGATACCGACGCCATCGTCCGTGAGATAACCTCCGGCATTCTCCACCGCGGCGTCACGCTGCTGCACGCCGAGGGGGCGTATACCCACGAGGAGAAGCAGGTGATAATGTGCGTCATAAAGCGCCCGCAGATCGCCGAGATACGCCGCCTTGTGCGCATGCTCGACCCGAATGCGTTCCTCGTCGTGTCCGACGCGAAAAACGTGTTCGGCAACGGGTTTGAGAACATACAGGAACAGTAGACCGGCACACAACGGACGGAGGACGGACATGGGAAAAAGACTTTGCTGCGTGCTTTCGGCGCTCCTTGCGCTCGCGCTTCTCGGCGCGTGCGGCAGCGTTTTTGACAAGGAGTATGTACAGATCGAGGACTATGTCCCCACGGTGCAGGACAGCGCGCAGACGGGGGAGCGCATCACGGTGCACAACTTCTCCGGGCTCAAGCAGACCATCCGCTCGCTCGTCTCCAACGGCGAGAGCGACGGCAGCATCATTTTTGACGCCGACTATGATGGCGACGCGACCGACGACATGGCGAGCGCCTGCTGGCAGGTGCGCACGCAGGACGCGCTCTGCGCCTACTGCGTGGACAATATATCCTATGAGCTGACGAAGATCGTCACGTATTATGAGGCGAAGGTGCACGTGCGCTACGCCGCGTCCGTCGAGAACGCGGCAAATATCGTGAAGCTGCCGTACTCCACGGGGGTGGAGCAGCTGATAAAGACCGCGCTCGATGAGGGGCAGACGAAGCTCGTCGTGCTCATCAACCGCAGCTCGTTCAGCGCGGAGGATATGGAGGGGACGGTCGCGCGCGTCTACCGCGAGAACCCTGTCACAGCGCCCAAGGCGCCCACGGTCAGTGTGAATGTGTACTCGGGCGCGAATATGCAGTGCCTTTATGAGATAAACCTGCGCTACGGCATGCCGATGGACGAGCTCGCCGCGAAGAAAAAGCTGCTTGCGGCGTTCGCACCGTTCGCGGATGTGAACACGGACGAACTGGACGAGGGGGAGCGCGCGCTCATGGCGTATGAATACCTCCTCGCGCACTGCGATATAACCGGCGAGGGGCAGGGCGGCTCGATATACTCCGCGCTCATCGAGCGCTCGTCCGACAGCGAGGGCGCGGCGCTGGCGTATGTGGAGCTGTGCCGCCAGCTGGGCGTGGACTGCCGCATTGTCTACGGTCAGCGCAGCTGGCAGGATCACTGCTGGAACATCGTGCGCGTCAACGGCGAGTATTATCATGTCGATGCAGGGCTGACCGACGCCAGCGTGGAGAATAACTTCCTCAAGCCCGACCAGAGCTTCTGGGAGAACTACCGCTGGGATGTCGCGTCCTATCCTGCCTGTACTGGCAGCCTGACGTATGAGGCGTTCATGCCTCAGCCCGACGCCGACGGCGTGGAGACGACCGACGAGCAGTCGCGATGATCTCTCGGCGCGAAAAACCGCGTGAAAAAGAAAAATTATACTTGACAATTCAGCAAATTGTGATATTATATATCCGTTGCTGATGCGGCTTTAGCTCATCCGGTAGAGCGCCACCTTGCCAAGGTGGAGGTAGCGAGTTCGAGCCTCGTAAGCCGCTCCACAAAAAACCTATTGCCATGGCAATAGGTTTTTTTCTCAATATGCGCCTGTGATGGAATTGGTAGACATGCGAGATTTAGGTTCTCGTGCTTTCAGCGTGTGGGTTCGAGTCCCTTCAGGCGCACCACGTTAGTACGCAAGCTATGATACAATAGCTTGCGTACTATGTTTCGGAGACGGTCGAGAGTATAAGCGGCAGCAGCACAGTTACTCTGCATAACGACTTCATGCCCGCGGTTCCGGTCATAACGACTACGGCGGAGACCACCCTGCGCTGGGCGATTGACGGAGAATCCTTCCACAAAACTGTCAGCGCCGGAACCTGGGAGATCCCAGAGTTGGAACTGCGGCATGGAGACAACACAGTATCCGTCACGGGAGAAGGGACAACGACCTTCACTTACAGGCAGGGGCGATTAT
>CAKTKU010000028.1 GCA_934572335.1 uncultured Oscillospiraceae bacterium | reverse complement strand
TCAGTTCAGCAGGAATATCCCCATGTTCAGATATCCGGCAAAGGCGACCCACGCGAGATACGGCAGCATGAGCCGTCCCGCTCTGCGGTCAATGTGCCAGAAGAGCACCGTGCATATCAAAATCAGCATCCACATTCCGACGAGCCAGATAAACGCCGTCAGATACATCTCAAGCGAGAAGAATATTATCGACCAGAAGAAATTCATCCCCAGCTGCAAAGCGTAAAACGTCAGCGCGCGCTCACGCCGCACGCGCGACGCGCCGGATGCATACACGAGGTAGGACGCGGCACCCATCATGACATAAAGCGCTGTCCACGTTACGGGGAACGCCCATGCGGGCGGAGCGAGAGGCGGCTTGCGCATGAGCGCAAAAAGCCGCATTCCGTCCCGTGTCAGCAGCGCCGACAGTCCGCCGACCGCGAGCGGGATAAGTATTGAAACGGCCACAGCCCATAGCTTTGCGTGCTTTTTTGGCATAAACTCATCACCCGCAGCTAGTCTATGTCCGGACAGGCGGGATTATTCAAAGGGGGTGTGGATGCGCATGAATGTCAATCAACCTCAATGCGGTCAGGAGTGATGTGCCACAATTCGCCGAAAAACTCGTGTACCTCAAACGCAAGGATAAACATTATTGCAATTGAACTCCATGTGAGGCTCAGAAACGGCCTTCCGAAAAAATACTGCAAGTATGTAGATAACGTAACAAGATTCAGCACAATTGGAACGTACCACTTACGGGTATTGCAGAGAAAATATACAACAGAGAGTATTTCCGCCATGTAGAAATATCGTTCATGCATACGCGGCAGTAGATACGGGACAATCAGCGCTGAAATAAAGAACAGTTTCAGAAGATATGGGGAATCCATCTTTTTATACAGAGACAGACATAGTAACGTGAAGATAACAACTGCGGCAATGCCGATGAAAACCGCAGTGTTGGTGTATGGTGCCATATTCGCATCGAAGAGACACCATGCTGACGGCGCGTTCAAATGCAACTTTCTATATTCCCCCATCTGTGTACTGTAGATTGTAAAGCAACTCAAAAAGTCCCGCCCACAGAATACTGCGGGAAGTGTTGTCATTATATACACGGCAGGTATCCACAAAAGATGCTTTGCTTTTATGCGTCCCATGAAGAATGCAACCGCCAGAGCAGGGAGCATGAACACGGCTTGAAGCTTAAAGCAGAACGCGATGGTCCAGCTTATTGCACACAGTCTCCCTCGATTTTGCAGCGCGCCATACACCGCTAAAAGGCAGAATGCAACATAGGTCGAATCGCACTGCCCCCACTGGGCACTGTTGAAAATCACCACCGGCGATACGAGAACAACGAGAAATGCCGCAATTTGCAGCCGACAGTCCTTTACCTCAAGCACCACGAGCTTCATAGCAAGGTAGGCGAGTATAACATCAAAAAAAGCTGATGCAGCTTTTATAGCCAGCAGACTTTCCTCACAAAAGCGTGAAACGATGGCGAGGAAATACACATATAGAAGATTGTAGTCCCCTACCTGTGTGCTGAGCGCTTCTCTCAAGGTGAGAACTCGGAAGCTGTCGTTCCACGGCTTGAGAAATAGTGTATAATCCATCGCTTGAAAACCTAAAAGTGTTGTGCGGGCATAGATTGCGCACATGATGCATACCGCTGCTGCAATCAGTGTAAGTGTATCAAATCGACGCTGCCCGATGAGCATGAGCATAGCAAGAAAAAACAGCGCGCCATAAATAACGCCGGAGTACTCGTAGCCCTGCTGAGGACTATATAACGTATTATTATATTGAGTAGCCATAGCAACAAAGCGTCCGAACACAAGTGCTATCAGACCCGATACAACGACCTGAATCCACAGGGTTGATGAAAGCTTGTTCAAAACTTGGCCGGTACGAGACATTTGAAACCCTCCGGAGTATTTTCTCTTTTAGTTGAGATGTCGTTACATTCTAGAGGTAATACGGAAAGTACAACATCCCACGCTGTGACCGCACAGTTATGCACAGTCAAGCTTACACATAAATTTATATTATACACTCCGATCCGGCATATTTCAAATGTTTTCCCCGGCGAATCGTACCGTTTTCACTGACTGTGTCTATATTCGGCAGCGTGCACAAAATTTGACTTCAGGTTTGGACATATACTCCAAAGTTGTCAATTCAAGTTGACTTTGCATGTCTCAATTGTTAAACTATTCCTAGAGTTTGATCTGGCGTACAACAATAATTATAATGAAAAGAGGGGTTACATTTGAGAGATCTGAAGCATCTGCTCTTTTTTGAAAACCTGCTTCAGCAGGCGAACAACGAGCTGGTGCAGCAGGCCTGCGGCGAGGGAAAGCTCGCGCTGGCCTACAACTGCTCTTACATTCCCGAGCCGCTGCTGGACGTGGAGGGCTGCTTTAGCGTGAGGCTGCGCGCGCCCGGCTGCACAAACCCGGATCTTGCGACCTATTACATGACGAACCGCTCCTGCCCGTACTCCAAGAGCATTCTGGAGCGCGCGTTCGAGGGCGGGTACAACTTCATCGACGCGCTCATCGGGCAGGAATGCTGCACGACCATGAACCGCATGGAGCAGTATTTCAACTACTGCAAGCTCATACCAAAGGAGAAGTTCTTCACAAGCTACCTGGATATGCCGCTGAAAAAGACCGAGTGGCACGCGGGGTACTACCGCCGCCAGGTGGAAAAGAAGATAATCGAACCGCTCACGCGGGTCTACGGCGTGGACTTTTCCGAGGAAAAGCTGCTTGGCGCGATCGAGCTGCACAATGAGGTCAGCCGCATTATCACGGAGCTTGGCGATTTCCGCAAGCTCGATAACCCGCCCATCACGGGGTATGAGTTCCATGTTATCCAGCTCGTCACGCTCACCTGCCCGAAGAGGCTCATCCTCCCGTATCTGCGCGAGACGCTGGAGGAGGTCAAGGCGCGCGAGGTCGATCCCAAGCCCTTCTACCGGGCGCGCGTCATGGTCGTCGGGTCGGAGATCGACGACCCCGACTTCACAAAGCTTCTTGAGGGCTGCGGCGCGTTCGTCGCGGCGGACCGCTACTGCTTCGGCTCCATCCCCGGGCGCGAGGAGATACATATGAAGCCCGGACAGGACGCCCTGCAGGCGATAACCGACTATTATATATATGAAAACCAGTGCCCGCGCGCCATGGGACCGGAGAACATCGTCGGGCGCAAGCACTATCTCTATGACCTTGCCAAGAAATACCGCGCGGACGGCATCATTGTGGAGAACATGAAGTTCTGCGAATACTGGGGCTATGAGCGCGCACAGGCGGCGCAGTGGTTCAGTGAAGGCTTTGAGCTGCCGGAGACCATGCCCGTGTGCCAGATAGAAAAGGACTACACCAACGCCGCCACCGGGCAGCTGCGCACGAGATTCCAGGCGTTTGTCGAATCGCTGGAAATCAAGCGCATACAGTCCGGCAGGTAAGGAGGGGTAAAAAGCATATGTGGAAAAGAAAAGTCAGCTTAAAAGAGCAGTACGGCACGCTCGGCCACTTCCTGCGCGGCGATGAGCCGTGCCACTACATAGGTCAGCGCTACATCGAGGGGACGAACATCTACGCGCGGCGCGAATGGCGCGGCGTGCGCGACACGGGCTATGCCTTCGCCCGCTGGCTCATCACATGGGGCAAGATGGGCGGCCTTGTGCTGCGCGACCCCGTGCGCATGATAAAGGCCTTCTGGAAATACCGCTGGCTGAGCGCATATCTTGTCAGCCCGTCGATGGTGGACAAATGGATAGAGGGCGACCGCGGGCTTGCCCTGCGCGCCGACCTCACGGCGATAGACTGCATGATCTCCGACTCTATCGAGACACTGTGGAACGAGATACGCGCCGACCGCCGCTTCGGCGAGACAAAGTGGACGGACGTGACCGTCGCCTTTGACTATACGCTGCCCAAGCACCTCATCTACGGCTTCCCCGGCTGCTACGCCATCAATATGCAGCAGCACGCCGCGTTCATGCTGCCGCTCATGCGCAAGCAGCTCGGCTGCTACTACGTCGATCAGGCGGTCAGCTGCGGCATTCCGGGCGACATGTGCACGCTGCCGCTGACGGAGGTCGGCGTCGCGGTCGAGGGCGAATACCCCGACATCGGCAACTTCTGGATGACGACGAACAACCCCTGCGACGCGAACATGATGGACAACACCGTGATGTACCGCGCGCTCTCGTCCGACGGGAAGAAGGCGGTGTTCGCGCTGACGAGCCCGCTGATGTACGACGACCCCACGACGAAGGAGCTCGGCATACACGAGATAGAGACCGCGATAGACTTCATGGAAAAGCAGTTCGGGCGCAGGTTCGACTGGGACGCATTCATAAAGCACTGCGAGGCAACAAATCAGGTCAACCGCGAGGAGACCGAGCGCTGGGACGTCTACTGCCGCACATCAAACGGCTGCCTGAACGCCGTGTGCCAGGGCATGTACCGCATATATTTCTATCAGCAGGGCGGCAGCAAGTATTTTGCCCGGTCGTCGAAGAAGCTGCTGAAGCTGTTCTACAAGGCGGTGGAAAAGAACATCCGCCCGTTCCCGCATACGCGCCACCGCGCGCTCGCGTGGAGCTGCGGCTCGACGTACTATTGCCACGGTGTGGGCTGGCTCTATAACTGCTGGGGCATCCTCGCCGTCATCAATATGGACTCGCTCACCGGGCATAACCTCATCGACACCGAGGACAGGGAGACGATGATGGAGGATCTTGCCGACTGGTACTCCCACACGCCAATGCGCACCCACACCGTCGGCGGCAACCGCCACCTCATGCAGATGTGGGAGACGGCGGAAAAATTCAACTGCGACACCATCATCATGTATGACGACATCGGCTGCAAGGGCATGGCGGGCGCGCAGGGACTGCTGGAGGAGGAGTTCAACCGGCACCGCGACCGCTTCAACATCATCTGGATGCCGCACTCGCTGATGGACTGCCGCATCGTGCCGACGAACGAGGCGCGCAAGGCGGTCAACCAGTACATGACCAACGTCCTGCACGAAGACCCCGTCGACCCCTCGCTCGTCGACTTTGACGACACGCTGGGCTGGTGATTGACGCGGCGCGGCGCAGATGATAAAATCACATTCAGGCATCATTAAGATTGGAGAGCGACTATGAAACATATTTTCAAGGGTCTCGGCATATTTTCCGCCGTGCTTGGCGGGCTGTTCGCGGTGTACTACTTCAACCTCGACATGAAGCTCATGCGCTCTGTCGTGCTGCCGTTTCTCGATAAGCACTACGACAGCGTCAAGCGCGAGCATCTCATCTGACGCGGGAGGCGCACCGGTATGCAGAAAAACGGCAATATAACCCCGCGTCCGCTCACGGCGGAGGAGAAGCTCAACCGCGAGAACGACATTTTTGACAGCTTTGCCAATTACCTCTGCTTCTGCTCAAAATGCCGTTATCTCGACAAGAGCAATATGTACCTCATGCGCGCGGAATCCCGAGTGAAAAAGCTCAGCGAGGAGGGCGTGAAATGCCCAGAGTGCGGCGAGTGCGCGTGGATTCTCGGCTATCCCCTCGGCTCGACCACGGGCTTTGTAAAATTCTGAGACGCGAAAAACAGGTTTAAAAATTAAAAGTTGGGTGTGCCCGAGACCACGGGTACCCCAACTTTTAGCTTAGAACCATAAAACACTGCTGAGTGCGGCTCGCTTTCAGAGTGGCACATGAGAATGTTTTCTTGTCTCTTTATTTCCACTCATTATCCGTTGCATTCCAATGGGCAGTGAATGATGTGTTTTCTACTGCCGCTTTGATTGGCTCAGCAAGGAAAAGGTCGATTACTCCTATCACTTTGCTGAAATCGTCTATCTTGGTCTCAATTTTACGCACAAACGCTTTCCATTTTTTCTGCATGGCATCATCGCTGCCGAAGGTCATGACCTGTTCAAACTGTTCTATCGTGAACTTGTGTCCGCGGTTTTCAAAGGTCTTTTTCAACGCCTCTGTCAGCGTTGCGCCATCAAAATCAAATCTATTGGCAAGATAGTAAATATCGTAATAATCCTTCATTCTGCTGGAAAACTCCATTAGACTGAGAATAGCGTCAATCTTCTCGGCAACGGTTGTTTCAAGGGAATATGTATTTACCGTCGGAGCGTCAAAATCGGAAAGCTGCGTCGGGATTTTCCTCTTTTCCTGCTTTGGTACAATAACATCACCTACACCGAAATCAATACTGAACGGTGTTCGGGTGTTTTTAATACGAGCAGCTACCGATGCGCCGATTCCCGCATATTTTTTAGCAACAGCGATAGGGGCAACACCTTTAATTTCAAAAGTAATAAAGTCATTGCCGGTGGGTGCGGCTATTATCTCTTCCAGCACGGTTTTCAACTGCTCAGGCGTATTTGGCATTTGCCGGAGCAGAAAATCAACATCAACCGTTACTCGGCTGTCAAAGTCGGTAAGGGAATAGATAAATAAGCCGCCTTTCAGCACAAGGTTTTCTGCATATTTGGATTTTCCCAATCGGCGCAGGAATTTCTCTTGGCAAAAGAGCTGCAGACAAAGCTGATAGCTCCTTCCGCTTATCTGCGCCTTGTTTTTCAGTCGTGCAAGCACGGATGCCGCTATATCAGCCATTTAGCAATACCTCCATCAACTCGGTAAGCTTTTTATATACACGCAGTTTTTTTGCATACGCAGAAAGGCTGCTTAAATTTTTCTCTGTATCATTTGCATAAGCATTGAGCGCTTTATTAAAAATCTCATTGTCAAGTTTTGCGCGATGTTTAAAACAATCGCAAATTGTACGCTCACGGTCATATACGGGAAGAATAACACCATTGAAATTATCTGTGGTTTTGCCCAAATCGTACAGTTCTGCTTGCACGTAGTAAGGCTGCAGAGCGAGAAGATCCACATTGAGCTTTGTCCTTGACATGGAACGAGGTACTGCTATTGACCACTTGCGTGGGGCAAAATCGCTGTAACCGTAGTGAAAAAGGGCTGATTCAACGCAAACGACTCCTTTAGGAACGAGGGTCGCCAGAAGTTGTTCCTCGGAAACCTCGCTCTTTTCCGCAAGTTCATAATAGCCGTGTCGTACACGTGAAAGTACGCCGGCGTTGCACAGATTTACAACCTCAACGGCACTGATTCCGGCGGCGACGAAATCAGCAGATTTCGCAATGCCGCCATTACTGACAACAACTTCTTCTGCTTGCCTTCGGGTGTCCACGCATTCACCTCCTTCTATTATAAAATTCACACACACAAAGGATGCACGTGTGTTCAGAATTATTATAACACAAAAAAGAATTGTTGCAACAAAAATTCACGCACGAAATTTGGGCTCTGCGTCAATCCTTGGCGCAGAGCTAAACAAAAAAACAAAGACAACAGCGACAACAGCGCGGGCGGCGTGGAACCCACGTATTTTTATGCCACGGCAGAAATATGTGGCGTAAAGATGAATTTAAGGAAATATTCCTTGTCATAGCTTGTCGCATGTGCTAAAATACCTGCGTATGTAAATTAGTATGGTGTTGTACTGCGCTCATTTTGGGCTGGGCGCGTGAATTTCCCCGCATGGAGGCAAAGAATACATGAACAAAAACTTCTACAGCAAAGGTAAGAACGAATATATCGACCGCGAGCCGACCGAAAACCCCAGGGTCGAACGCGAGAAAAAGCTGAAAAGGGCGAAGAACCGCCGCGTCATGACGACGCTTGACCGCATCTTCGGCTTCATGCTGGTGACGGTGCTGGTGCTCGGGTGCGCCGGGCTGGGGCTCGTGTACGTGCTGGAGCGCGGTCCGTCAGAGGCGCTGACGAATATGTTCGTGCGCACGATGCAGGAGACCCGCCGCTTTGACTTCATGGCGAACATCTTCCTCACGGAGAGCGAGGTCGCCGAGCTGCGCGCGACGCAGAGCGCCGACACGATAAAGGAATTTGACGCCTCCCTCGTCAAAATCGGCAGCGCGGACGCGGCCGGCACGGACGCTCCCGCCAATTACGCCGAGGACGAGGACGGCGACGGCATCATATTCGAGGAAATATCCAGCAGCGGCTATACAGGCTATCTCATCACTATCCTTGACCCCAAGCGCATCATTCTCGGCGCGCCGGACAGCTACGGCAGCGTGGGTCTGACGCTGGAGGAGATGGTCAATAAATACGACGCGCTCGGAGGCATCAACGCGGGCGGCTTCCAGGACGACGGCGGCTCCGGCCTCGGCGGCGTGCCTGAGGGGCTGACCCTTGTCGATGGAGAGAGCGTCGGCAAGACGAGCGACACGAGCGTTTTCGTCGGCTTCGACGACAACGGATTGATGTACGTGGGCTATTTTGACGCATGGAGCGCCGAGCAGAACGGCATCCACAACGGCGTCTCCTTCGGCCCCATACTCATCATGAACGGTGAGCCTGTCGACGCGGGCTCCCTGCCCAGCGGCGTAAACCCGCGCACCTCCATCGGCCAGCGCGCCGACGGCGCGGTGATGATGCTCGTCATCGACGGGCGTCAGGTGCACAGCATGGGCGCGACGTATGCCGACTGTCTGAACATCATGCTCGACCATGGCGCGGTCAACGCGATAAACATGGACGGCGGCTCGTCCACGAGCATGTACTACAACGGCGAGTACGTCAACCGCAATTCCAGCCAGCACGGCGCGCGTCCTCTCCCCTCCGCATGGCTTTTCAAATGATAGCGAGGTAAGTGCCAGATGTCTAAAAAGAATAACCACGGCAAAGTTATATATTGGGCGTGTCTGCTGATATACGCGGGCGTGCTGTCCGTGCTCGCGGTGCTCGCGCTCAAGGCGGTTTGGAGCTTTGCGGAGCAGTATCAGGCGTCGATGCCGGAGCTGGTCGTCGACAGGTACATCGCCGGGCTCAACCAGAACCTCTTTGACGAGGGTGTGGCTGACACGATCTCCGCCATGCCGCACGAGGTGCAGAGCGACGAAGAGGTTCAGACCGCTGTTGCCGAGATACTCAACGGTGAGATCACCTATGCCCGCACCGCCAGCGACGACTCGAATCTCAACGCCTATGCCATCCTCTGCGGCGACAGCTCTTTCGGCAAGGTGTACCTCAAGCGTGATGAGACGAAGGACCCCAACTTCAAGCTCTACGGCAAGGACATTACCTTGCCCTACGACCTGCGCCCGTGGGTCGTCGCCAAGGAAGAGTTTGACCTGACGGGACTTTATACCTCTGTACAGGTGACGATACCCGAAAGCTACAGCGTCTCCCTCAACGGGCATACGCTCGGCAAGGAGTATATAATCGAGGACGGCATTCAGTTTGACTGCCTCAAGAGCTATTACAGCATCAACCCCAACCTCCCCAAGAAGGTGACATACCGCTTTGACGACATCATCGGCCACATAGACCCGGTGATATACGACGAGAGCGGCGCGGAGTATACCGTCGACCCGGATAAGGACGATTCCCAGTACATCAAGCCCTGCGACGACGCCACGCTCAGCCGCCTCGACGCGTTCTGCAATAAGTTCGTTGAGGCGTACTCCAAGTATACCTCCGGCGTGCTCGGAAAGTACGCAAACGGCGGTTATGCCGCGCTGCAGGAGTACGTGCAGGCAGGCAGCGATCTTGACAAGCGTCTCTTTGAGGCACTGGACGGCCTCAGCTGGGCGCACACCAACAGCTATTCGCTCGACAGCTACGTGCTCAACGGCGCGATCGACCTGGGCGAGGGGTACTATGTGTGCGACGTGACGACGGAGACGACCTCTGTTACCTCCGGCAACGGCGAACAGCACGACACTAATAACCTCAGCATCCTTGTTCTTGACAGCGGCACGGATCTGCGTGTCGTATCTCTGGTATAACGGCGGAGCCGCAGGAGGATTCACATGGAAGAGAATATGGACACAAGGCAGCTGTGCCTCAGCTCCCTTGCAGTTATCCTTCCCTCGCTCAACCCGGACAAAAAGTTCCTTGGTGTGGTGGACGGGCTGATAGAAAAGGGCTTTGAGCATATCGTTGTTGTCGACGACGGCAGCGACGATGAGCATCAGCAGTATTTCACCCAAGCCCAGACGGCGCACCCGGAGATTGTGGTGCTGCATCACGGCGTCAACCGCGGCAAGGGACGCGGGCTGAAGACCGCGTTTGAATACGTGGCGGACAACCTGCCGGAGCTGAAAGGCGTCATAACTATCGACGGCGATGGACAGCACCTTGCGGACGACATCATCGCCTGCGGCGAGCGTATGCTGTGCGAGGGCGACAAGGTCGTGCTCGGCTGCCGGGACTTCAACGCCCCCGGCGTTCCGCCGCGCAGCGTTGCCGGGAACAAAACCACAGCGCGGCTGTTCCGCATATGCTACGGCATCAAGCTCTCCGATACGCAGACAGGGCTGCGCGCCATACCCAGCCAGTACCTGCGCGCGTTCTGCGGCATTGAGGGCGAGCGCTTTGAGTACGAGACGAATATGCTGCTGAACATGAAGCGCATGGGCATCGGCTTTGCCGAGCAGCCAATCACCACCGTCTACGACCCGGAGGATTACAGCTCCCACTATGACGCGGTGAAGGACTCGTGGCGGATATTCAAGGTCATGTTCAAGTTCCTGATAAGCTCACTTGGGTCGACGATCATCGACCTGACGGTCTTCTACCTGATGATGCGCTTTTTCGGCGCGGCGGCTGGAAAATACGCGGAGCTTCTTGCCACGGCGGTCGCCCGCGCGCTCTCGTCGTTTGCCAACTTCAACGCGAACAACTCCATGGTGTTCGACAATAAGAAGAGCTATAAGCGCGCGCTGGGGCGGTATTACTGCCTGTGCATCCCGCAGATGCTCGTGTCCGCCGGACTTGTGACGCTCATTAACGGGCTGCTGGCAAACTCCGTGCCGATAATCGCCACGCTCATCAAGTTCGCGGTGGATATATGCCTCTTCTTCATCAGCTATCAGATACAGCGCGAATGGGTCTTCTCGCAGAAGAAATGAATACATAGTAGAACAACCACCGTCCGCGCGACGGTGGTTGTTGGTTTGATAAAGCATGAACGCAGTGCTACTTAAGATGATATAGACTGTACAGCCCATACGGTGTGCGGGCGATGAGATCGTATTCAGCGTCCAGTATATCCTGCACCGGCGGATACTCCATAGTCAGCACCCATTCAATGCCGCTTTCGGCAAATTCGCTGCGCATAATGTCGGCAAGAGACGGATTGTTGACTATCATCCACCGCTGCAAAACGAAAAAGCGGAATGCGGGGCGTATGTCTTCATCCAGATACATACGCCGCGGACAGTCGAAAGCGATGAAGCTTTCGCGCCCATCATCGGGAACGAGCTTTATCAAGTCGTGGTAGTCTTCGATATACGTTTCATAAGGCTCCGGTGTCTGGATGTGCTCACGGTAGAATTTTACGCCTGAGCTCACCACGGCGACAGCGAGCATGCATGCAGCCAGTGCGCGGGCGGCTCTGCCGTATTCGGGAGCATTGGAAAATGTGCACAGCTCGCTGAGTGCAATATAGAAGCATGGGACGAGGAGCATACCATAATGGTCGTTGGGGTAGAGCGTATGAAGAAACAGCGTGCTTGTCAGCGCGACAGACAGATAAAACCAGTACGCGAGCCGCGGCTTCCTGCCGGTCAGCAGCGCGATGGCGGAGACCGCGACCAGACACCAGCCGAAAAAGTATCTCCGCAATGCCGCCAGCAGGTCATGCAGTCCGGCAGCAACGGTGTGCGATGCATTGGTGTAGCTCAGATTAAAAACGACCGTGCCGTACCACATGTCGTAAAGAGCGCCGTGCACGGCAAAATAGATTACAAACGGAATGATCAGAACTGCTGTACCGCCAATAAAGCCAAGCGCGTTCCAAAGCAGGTTTTTGTATTCCTTTTTGGCGAGCAGCACCGCCGCTATAAAAAGAACGGCGACGCATACGGGCAGCGCGTTTGAAAGGCGTGTCAAGAACGAGAATGCGAAAAACAGTCCGTATATGAAAGCAAAGTGCGGCGGGTGGACGAATTCGCCGCGCTCAAGACCGATGCACCAACGGTACATGCAGAAAAAAGCGACAAAGAGCGGTAAGAGCGAGTATTCCTCAATCATGTTGCCCTCTTCCCAAACGGGCATGAGGAAAAACGGAAGAAACAGAGCAAAAACGAGCGAAGCCGCGCGGGGAAGCCGACACCGGAGAAGCCGGTACGCGGCAAATTCCGCGCCTGCAAAAAACACGACTTGCAGAGCAAAAAGACCGGCTTTTCCGCATATGGCGTAGCCAAGTGCGTCAATGAAGAAAATAAGCGGCCCCTTGTGGTCAAATAAGTCTACGTATGGCAAATACCCCTCCGCCCAATACTTGCCGATGGTCTGGAACATCGCGGAATCCCGGCAGTAATCGCTGTATAGCGGCGACGTGCTGACAGATAATACAAGCTCTGCCAGCGCGGCCGAGAGAAGAAACAGCAGGGTATATATCGCAGCGCGCAGTATGAAAGACAGTTTTGTTTGTTCATCGCGTGTTTTCGGCAAAACAGGCATTGCAGTACCTCGATTTGAAAAATATACTATTTATAATATAACATGAACCGATGGTGATTTCAACAGCAGAATGTTGTCGCCGCTTTGAAAAATCTGTGCTGTTTTGCTTGAGCTTTGCCGCCCCCGGTGGTATAATATACTCTGTATTTATTTAGCACAACGGAGCGTTTATGGACAGTTTCAAGCTTGTTTCACAATATAGACCCACCGGCGACCAGCCGCAGGCGATAGACGCGCTTGTCAGTGGGATAGAGAACGGGCTGGACGAGCAGGTGCTGCTCGGCGTGACGGGCTCGGGCAAGACGTTTACCATGGCGAACGTCATCGCGCGGCTCAACCGCCCCACGCTTGTCCTCGCACACAACAAGACCCTCGCCGCCCAGCTTTGCAGCGAGTTCAAGGAGTTTTTCCCGGAAAACGCCGTGGAATACTTCGTCTCCTACTACGACTATTACCAGCCGGAGGCGTACATCCCGCACACGGATACGTACATTGAAAAGGATTGCTCCATCAACGATGAGATCGACCGCCTTCGCCTCTCGGCGACGTTTTCGCTTCTGGAGCGGCGGGACGTTATCGTCGTCGCCTCCGTGTCGTGTATCTACGGCTTGGGCGAGCCGGATGATTTCGCCAATATGGCGATCTCCATGCGCCCCGGACAGAGCTGGAACATGGATGAGCTTCTGCGCAAGCTCATCGAGGCGCGCTATGAGCGCAACGACATCGCCTTTGAGCGCAATATGTTCCGTGTGCGCGGCGACACGGTGGAGATCTTCCCGGCTTACTGGAATGACCGCGCCATACGTGTGGAATTCTTCGGCGACGAGATCGACCGCCTGAGCGAGATAAACGTCGTCACCGGCGCGGCGGAGCGCTATCTCACGCACGCCGTCGTCTACCCCGCGAGCCACTACGTCACCACCAAGGAGAAAATGGCGGCGGCGATAGAGCGCATACGCACAGAGTGCGACGAACGCGTGCAGTATTTCACCGACAACAACAAGCTTATCGAGGCGCAGCGCATAAAGCAACGCACGGATTACGACATAGACATGATGCAGGAGCTGGGCTATTGCACCGGGATAGAGAACTACTCCCGCGTCATCTCCAACCGCCCCGTGGGCAGCCCGCCCATGACGCTGCTGGACTATTTCCCGAAGGATTTCCTCCTCTTTGTGGACGAGAGCCATGTCACGCTGCCGCAGGTGCGCGCGATGTACCGGGGCGACCGCGCACGCAAGGAGGCGCTGGTGGAATACGGCTTCCGCCTGCCCTCTGCGTTCGACAACCGCCCGCTGAAATTTGACGAGTTTGAGCAGCGCATACACCAGCGCGTGTTCGTCTCCGCTACTCCCGGCGATTATGAGCGCGAGCACGCGGGGCAGATCGTCGAGCAGATCATCCGCCCGACCGGGCTTCTGGACCCGGAGATATTCGTCCGCCCGACCGAGGGGCAAATCGACGACCTCATCGGCGAGATAAACGCGAAGATCGCAAAGGGGCAGCGCTCGCTCGTCACCACGCTCACGAAGAAAATGGCGGAGGATCTCACGGCGTACCTGATGAACGTGGGCATCCGCTGCCGCTATATGCACCACGATATAGGCACGATAGAGCGCATGGAGATCATCCGCGACCTCAGAACGGGCGAATTCGATGTGCTCGTCGGCATAAACCTCCTGCGCGAAGGGCTGGACATCCCGGAGGTCGGTCTCGTCGCGATACTCGACGCGGACAAGGAGGGCTTCCTCCGCAGTGAGACGAGCCTTATCCAGACTGTCGGCCGCGCCGCGCGCAACGCGGAGAGCATCGTTATAATGTACGGCGACACGGTCACGCCGTCGATGCAGGCCTGCATCGACGAGACGGCGCGCCGCCGCGATATACAGATGGCGTACAATGCCGCGCGCGGCATCGTCCCCAAGACGATCGTCAAGAGCGTGCGCGAGCTTATCGAAATATCCTCCGACACGACGCAGGTGCGCAAGTCCAACGGCCTGAAGATGACCGAGCATGAGCGCAAGGCGCTCATAGACCAGCTCGAGGCGAAGATGCGCAAGGCGGCGCAGATGCTCGAGTACGAGATCGCCGCACAGCTGCGCGACGAGATCATCAAGCTGCGCGGGGAAAAGTGAGAGTGAAGCTATGAACCTGATGATAATAGACGGCAACAGCATCGTTAACCGCGCTTTCTACGGCGTGCGGGCGCTCAACGCGCCCGACGGCACGCCCACGAACGCGGTTTACGGTTTTGTCGCCATTTTTCAGCGCATATATGACGAGGTCAAGCCCGACGCCGTGTGCGTCAGCTTTGACCTCAAGGAGCCGACGTTCCGCCACAAGGCTTACGACGGCTACAAGGCGCAGCGCAAGCCCATGCCGGACGAGCTCGCCGTGCAGATGCCGCTTCTTAAGGATGTGCTGGACGCGATGGGCATACGGCGCTATGAGCTGGCGGGCTACGAGGCGGACGACATACTCGGCGCGTTCTCGCGCACGTGCGAGAACGACGGTTGGACGTGCACCGTCGTCACCGGCGACAAGGACAGTCTCCAGCTCATTTCCGACAAGACAACGGTCTGCAACGTCAAGTCACGCATGGGCAAGACGGAGACCATCATGTATACCCCCTCGCGCTTTATCGAGGAATACGGCTTCGCCCCGCCGCTCATGGTCGACCTCAAGGCGCTCATGGGCGATGCGTCGGACAATATCCCCGGCGTGCCGGGCATCGGCGAAAAGACGGCGATGGAGCTTGTGCAGCGCTTCGGCACGGTGGAGAGCATCTACGAAAACCTCGCGGAGCTCGACATAAAGGACGGCGTGAGAAAAAAGCTTGCGGCGGGGGAGGAGAGCGCGAAAAAGTCCTACTGGCTCGCCACCATCCTGCGCGAGATCCCGCTTGAGTTCAAGCCGGACGACGCGCGCTGGAACAAGGACTACACTCCCGCGCTCTACGGCATCTTCAAGCGGCTGGGGTTCAGCAAATTCATAGAGAAATGGGGACTGACAGAGAGCGTGACGGACGCTCCCGCCGCCGCGGCGGACAGTGCCCCCACGCTTGAGCGCGTTGAGGTCATGGGGAGCGATGAGGCGGCGGAGCTTGCCGCGCGGCTCTCCGGCGCGGCGCTCGTTGCGGTCACGGCGGCGAGCGGGCTCGACGCGATAGAGCTCTGCGACGGCGAGCGGGTGTACGCCCTCTCGTGGGTGCAGTGCGGAGATGGGTACAATGCACTGCTGCGCGCGGTTTTCGCACCGGGTGTGAAGAAGATAGGCAGCGGCGTGAAGGATCTGATGCGGCTGCTGCTCGACGAGGGCTTGAGTGCGGATGGCTTTGTGTTCGACACGGCTCTCGCGGGCTATCTCCTCGCCGCGACGGACAGTGAGTACAGCGAGGAGCAGCTTTCCGTGCGCTATCTCGGCAGGGAGGCGCACGGCGCGGAGGCGCTGTGGGCGCTCTATCCCGTCATGGACGCCAAGCTCAAAGAGCTTGGCATGGACGCGCTCTATTACTCGGCGGAGCTGCCCTTGTGCCGTGTGCTCGCGGACATGGAGCGCGTGGGCTTTTACGTTGACCGCAAGGCGCTCTACGACTTCGGCGAGAGCCTCAACGCCGGCATCGCCGCATTGCAGGCGAGTATATGGGAATACGCCGGGGGCGAATTCAACATCAACTCGCCCAAGCAGCTCGGTGAGGTGCTCTTTGACCGGCTCATGCTCCCCTCCGGGAAGAAGACCAAGACCGGGTGGAGCACGAACGCGGACGTGCTGGAAAAGCTGCGCGGCAAGCACCCGATCATTGAGGACGTACTGGACTACCGCATGCTCACAAAGCTCAAATCCACCTACGCCGACGGGCTTTTGAAGGTCATTTCTGCCGACGGCAGGATACACACGAGCTTCCAGATGACCGTCACGGCGACGGGACGGCTCTCATCGACGGAGCCGAATCTGCAGAATATCCCCGTGCGCCGCAAGCTCGGCGCGCAGATACGCAATATGTTCGTCGCCGCGCCCGGCATGTGCCTTGTCGACGCGGACTACAGCCAGATCGAGCTTCGCCTGCTGGCGCACATCTCCGGGGATGAGACAATGAAAAACGCTTTCTCCTGCGGGGAAGATTTCCACACCGTCACGGCGTCCAACGTTTTCGGCGTGCCGATTGGCGAGGTCACGCCAACGCTCCGCTCACGGGCGAAGGCGGTCAACTTCGGCATCGTGTACGGCATTTCGGCCTTCTCGCTCGCGCAGGACATCGGCGTGCCGGTCAGCGAGGCGAAGGCGTACATGGAGGCGTATCTTGAAAAGTACCACGGCGTGCGCGAGTATATGAAGTCCATCGTGGAGAAGGCGAAGGCGGACGGCTATGTTGCCACGATCTATGGCCGCCGCCGCGAGCTGCCGGAGCTGAAAAGCTCAAACTTCAATATGCGCTCCTTCGGTGAGCGCGTCGCGCTCAATATGCCGATACAGGGCACGGCGGCGGATATAATCAAGCTCGCCATGGTCGCGGTGCACCGTCGTCTCGCGGCGGAGGGACTGCGCGCGCGCCTCATCTTGCAGGTGCACGATGAGCTTATCGTCGAGTGCCCCATGGACGAGGCGGAGCGCGTGCGCGATATCCTCACCGAGGAGATGGAGAATGCCGCGCGGCTCTCCGTGCCGCTGACGGTCGATGCGCACATCGGACACAGCTGGGCGGAGGCGCACTGAGCCGATGGACGGACTTCTGATACGCGCCGCGGCCGCCGCGGATATCGACCGGCTGGAGGAACTGGAAAAGGAATGCTTCTCCCTGCCGTGGACGCGCGAACAGCTCATCTCCCAGCTGCCGGACGATATGCACGTTTTCCTGATTGCCGAGCTCGGTGGCATGGCAGTGGGCTACGTCGGCATGATGCACGTTGTCGACGAGGGGTATATCTCCAATGTCGCCGTCGCGCCGGAGTACCGCCGCCGCGGCATTGCAGACGCGCTCATCGCCGCGCTCACTGCGCGCTGTGAGGCGCTTTCGCTCGCATTCGTGACGCTTGAGGTGCGGCGCGGCAACGCCCCGGCCATCGCGCTTTATGAAAAGCACGGCTTTGTCCCCGTCGGTGAGCGCAGGGATTATTATGAGCTCCCGCGTGAGGACGCTCTTCTTATGACAAAATTCTTTAAGTGAGGCGCACAAGTTGAAAATACTATCCTTTGAATCCACCTGCGATGAGACCGCCGTTGCGGTCGTGGAGGACGGCAGAAAGATACTGACCGATCAGATATTCTCGCAGGCGAAGCTGCACGCGGTCTACGGCGGTGTTGTGCCGGAGATCGCGTCGCGCTGCCATGTGGAGTCCATCTCCATCCTCGCGCAGAAGGCGATAGACGCCGCCGGGATCACCCGCGCGGACATCGACGCGGTCGCCGTGTCGTATGCCCCCGGGCTTATCGGCGCGGTGCTCGTTGGCGTGAATTTTGCGAAGTCCTGCGCGTATGCGCTCGGCGTGCCGCTCATCCCCGTGCACCATATCCGCGGGCATATCGCCGCAAACTACCTCGCCTATCCGGAGCTTGAGCCGCCGTTCCTCTGCCTCGCCATCTCCGGCGGCAACACCATCCTCGTCGATGTGCGCGGCTATACCGATATGAAGATCATCGGCGCGACGCGCGACGACGCGGCGGGCGAGTGCTTTGACAAGACCGCGCGCGTGCTCGGTCTGCCGTACCCCGGCGGAAAGCCCATTGATGAGCTCAGCCAGACGGGGGACGACACGAAGTACGTCTTCCCCATCGCCCATGTCGACGGCAATCCGTATGATATGAGCTTTTCCGGCCTCAAGACCGCGGTGATAAATCTCGTGCATAACGCCGAGCAGAAGGGCGAGGAGATCGACCGCACGTCGCTCGCGGCGTCCTTCACCAAGGCGGTCAGCGACAGCCTTGTCCCGCGCACTGTCCGCGCGGCGAAGGAGCTGGGGTATAAAAAGGTCGTCGTGGCGGGCGGCGTCGCGGCCAATTCCCGCATCCGCGCGGACTTCAGGCGCGCGGCGGAGGAGAACGGATTTGAGCTTTTTGTCCCGCCGCTCAGGCTCTGCGGCGACAACGGAGCCATGGTCGGCGCGCAGGGGTATTATGAGTACCTCGCAGGGAACATCGCGGGCAGCGACCTCAACGCCTACGCGACGATGGAGCTTTAAAGCGGCAGACCTTCCATAAAACGGCTGAAACGGCATGAACGGGGGTGACAGTATGGGCATACACGACGGGCACCGTGAGCGCATGAAGGAGCGCTTCAAGGAGCACGGTCTGCAAAGCTTCAGCGAGCTCAACGCGCTTGAGCTGCTGCTTTTCTACGCCATCCCGCGCCGTGACACCAACGAGCTTGCCCATGCGCTCATCAACCGCTTCGGCAGCCTCGCGGGCGTGTTTGAGGCGAGCCTGCACGAGCTGTGCGAGGTCCCCGGCGTCGGCGAGAGCACGGCGCAGCTCATCATGCTTGTGCCGCAGATAACGAAGCTCAGCATGGTCACAAAGGCGAACGAGATCGCGTATATCACAAATTCCGACGAGGCGGGCAAATACTTTCTCCCGCGCTTCATGTTTGAGCGCGAGGAGGTGCTTCTGCTCGCCAGCCTCAATTCGCAAAAGCGCGTCATTGCCTGCAATGAGATGGGCAGGGGAGTGGTCAATTCTGTGATGACCAGCAACCGCCGCATTGTCGAGACGGCGCTCAAAAACCGCGCCAGCTCCGTCATCATCGCGCACAATCATCCCGATGGCTACGCCATTCCCTCGCGCGAGGATGACATCGCCACGCAGCAGATCATGTCCTCACTGGCGACTGTCGGCATCCCCTTGGTCGATCATATCGTCGTTGCCGGTGATGACTTTATCTCGTATGCCGATTCCGGACTGCTCACACTGTATAAGCGCGGCGGGTGATGCCGCGTCCGCACCGCGGAGCGGGATGCGGAGGACGGCAAAATGATGTGGTTATGTAAATAAAACTTTGTCTTTGATTCGTAACGAATATTCGTTTGCACGCTGTGGTATATTTCGCCTGTGCGCGGTAAAAAGCATTGAAAACACTGTGTTTTTAGCGTGTTGAAAACTCTGTTGAAAGTGTTGATAACTATTTGCAAAATAATTATTTCTGATTTTTATGTCAACTTCACTGGAACAGCATCTTGTCGAAAAACCGCGGCTGAAAATAGCTGTTTTTGAGGAAAACGCAGCACCTGCGCCCTTTATTTCGGAGTGTAAAGCGTGAGAGGGTGACAGACGTAAATTTTTGATATACAAATAGTAAACTCTGAATTTTTCCTGTTGACTATTTACCGCTGTTGTGCTAGAATATCTAAGCTGAAAAATGCAAGGCAAGTGAATAGGCTAGTATAGCTCAGTCGGTAGAGCAGCTGATTCGTAATCAGCAGGTCGTGTGTTCGAGTCACATTACTAGCTCCACGGAGAGTCCCGGATGACGCCGCAAGGCGCTCGTCCGGGACTTTTCTGCGTCTAAAAGTTCAGACCAAGCGGCGAGTAAAACCGCTTGACCCAAACCGTGACCCAAACGCGGATAGGAGTGAAAAGCACGGTACAGCACTCGACATGCGTCAGATGAGCTGTACCGTGTGTTTTGGTGATGTTTATCCGATTCTGTGCTGCCCTTCGACCTGTGAGGTGATGAAGCCGCCTATTCTTTTCGCAGCGTCATTCTGCATAGCTCTTGTTGCATGGCAGTATGTGTTCAGCGTGAAGCCCGCCGAGTAGTGACCGAGCATACATGAGAGCGTTTTAACATCAGCTCCGCTTTGCAGGGCATACGTCGCGAAGCTATGTCTCAAATCATGGAAACGTAGGTGCTCGATTCCCGCGTCGTTCAGAATCTTTTCATGCAGCTTTACTATTGAATCCGGATGGTACATCCCGCCGGTCTTCGGCGAGGGGAACATATAGATGTTCAGCGGATGCTTTGCATGTTCCTCTTTGAGCAGCTCGACTGTTTCTTGAGGCAGGGATATTAGCCTTACGGATGTCGCCGTCTTTGGCTGAGTAATTTTGAGTTCGCCGTCACGGGAGCTTATGAGCTGCTTTGTTACCGAAAGTGTGCGGTTTTCGGAGTCAAGGTCGCTCCACAGCAGCGCCGCGATTTCACCTTTACGCAGTCCGCTTGTAAGCTCAAGATAGAACAGAGGTAGGACACCTCGTACACTGGCGGCTTTCAAGTATGCTTTTACTTGTTCCGGCGGGAGTATCTTCATCTCTTTCTTGTCTATCTTCGGCACTATCACATCGTCTGCCGGATTGCGGACTATCAGCCGCTCCTTGACCGCTCGATTAAGACAGTTATGCAGCATCACGTGAATGCCGTGAACATATGTGCCTGACAGACCGGGATTTTTCTCTTTCTGCGATACTCGTTCTCTGCCGTGATCGAGCAAATCATTGTACATTTTTTGAATCTGTCTGCCGATCAGCTTGTTAAGCTTTATATCGCCGAGATGCGGGATAATGTGCTTCGTAATGTACCTGTTGTAGTAGTCCGCGGTACGCTCGCGTATGTTCGGCTTTGCGTATATCTCAAACCATAGTGCCGCCCATTCGCCGACCGTGTATGAATCGCTCTTTGCCACGTCGAGAACTTTTATTTCTTCCAGCTTGGCTTTGAGCTTTTCTTTGACTTCCGCCTGAGTTTTACCGAGGACACTTTTCATTTTGACCTTGCCATTTTCATCGTATCCGACAGTGTATCTGCCCTCCCAGCGACCGTCGCTGCGCTTGCGGATACTGCCTTCGCCGTTTGCTCTTTTCTTTGCCATGTTTTCATCCCCTTTCGCAGCAAACACAAATACCACAAGTCCTCCGAAATAGCCAGAGAAACTTTTAGGTTTTTTCTTTGTATATTGCGGCGCAGTTTTTAAGCGTTGGTGTTTGCATTTATCCAGTCTATAAGCTTTTCTTTCGGCACGATGATGCGGGACCCGATACGCAGCGACGGGAAGCCGTCGCTGCGCACGAGCTCATACGCTCCTGCACGGGATATGCCAAGGACGGATGCTACATCTGGGACAGACAGCATCAGCGGCAGGTCATTGTAGTTTGTGTATTTCGATTTGCTCAAATGTTTTTCCTTTCTTCTTAGTGTATAGAGATGATTGAGTTGCATTTTCTTTTCGTTGAGGGTATACTGATATTGAAATAATCTTAAGGGAGGTCAAGCCATGTCTGCTGTGTACACAATACCGGAAATAAAAAATATAGTTTGTCCTCTTGCAAAAGAGTACGGAGCTGAACGCGTATACCTATTCGGCTCATACGCCCGCGGAGAGTCTACAAAGAACAGCGATATAGACCTTCGCATAGACAAGGGCAATATAAAGGGGCTTGCTTTGGCAGGCCTGCTGCTCGACCTTGAAAAAGC
>CAKTKU010000027.1 GCA_934572335.1 uncultured Oscillospiraceae bacterium | reverse complement strand
ACGAGGCGGTAGCGCTCATCGTCGGTGATGAAGCCGCGCTTGTACTGGCGCTCTATCTTGACGACCTCGTTCTCGGTCTCGTGTATGAGCTCGGTCTTCGCGCTCGGGACGGTCATATCCGCGACGGATATGGTGATCGCGCCCTTGGTGGAGTACTTGTAGCCCATCGCCTTGATGCTGTCGAGCACCTCGGCAGAGATGGTGAAGCCGTACTTTTGGATGCAACGGTCGATGATGTCGCCCAGCTGCTTCTTGCCGACCTGGAAGCCGATCTCATGGTCAAAGGCGTGCTCGGGGTCGGTGCGGTCAACGTAGCCGAGATCCTGCGGGATAGGCTCGTTGAAGATTATGCGGCCGACGGTGGTGACGATGGTCTTCTTGACCTCGACGCCGTCCACGGTCTTGGTAACTCTCAGGCGGATGGGCGCATGCAGCCCGACACAGCCGTCGTTGTAGGCCATGATGGCCTCGGCGGGGTCGCGGTACATGAGGGTGGGCTTATAGGTGATAAGCTTCTTCCCGTCGCGCTTGAGCTCCTGATTCTTAGCATATATATCGTCGCCGGGGACGATTGTGCCGGTCTCATACCCGCTGTCGCCGGGATCGTCGATGACGAGGTTTTCAGCGCCCTTCTCGGCAGAGCCGATACGCACCATCGTCAGATAGTACGAGCCGAGGATCATGTCCTGCGTCGGCACGGTGACGGGGTGGCCGTCCTGCGGGCGGAGGAGGTTGTTGGCAGAGAGCATGAGGATGCGCGCCTCTGCCTGCGCTTCGGCGGAAAGCGGGAGATGGATTGCCATCTGGTCGCCGTCGAAGTCGGCATTATAAGCGGTGCAGACCAGCGGGTGCAGTCTCAGCGCACGCCCCTCGACCAGCACCGGCTCGAACGCCTGAATGCCCAGACGGTGGAGCGTCGGCGCGCGGTTGAGGAGAACGGGGTGCTCCTTGATAACGTCTTCAAGTGCGTCCCAGACCTCGGTGCGCTGCTTGTCGACCATCTTCTTTGCGGACTTGATGTTGTTGGCCACGCCGTCCTCGACGAGCTTTTTCATCACGAACGGGCGGAACAGCTCTATTGCCATTTCCTTCGGCACGCCGCACTGATATATCTTGAGATCCGGGCCGACAACGATAACGGAACGACCGGAGTAGTCAACGCGCTTGCCCAGCAGGTTCTGGCGGAAGCGCCCCTGCTTGCCCTTGAGCATATCGCTCAGCGACTTGAGCGCGCGGGAGTTCGCGCCGGTGACGGCGCGGCCGCGGCGGCCGTTGTCTATGAGCGCGTCCACGGCCTCCTGCAGCATGCGCTTCTCGTTGCGGACGATGATGTCCGGCGCGTTGAGCTGCTGGAGACGCTTGAGACGGTTGTTGCGGTTGATAACACGGCGGTAGAGGTCGTTGAGGTCGCTCGTGGCGAAGCGTCCGCCGTCGAGCTGGACCATGGGGCGTATCTCCGGCGGTATGACCGGGAGAATGTCAATGACCATCCACTCGGGGCGGTTGCCGCTCTGACGGAACGCCTCGACGACTTCCAGACGCTTGACGAGCTTCGCCTTCTTCTGGCCGGAAGCGTTTTTCAGCTCCTCGCGAAGCTGGGCGGCAAGCTCGGTGCAGTCGATCTGCTGCAAAAGCTCCTTTATCGCTTCCGCGCCGATGCCCGCCTTGAAATCGTCCTCATACTTCTCGCGCATGTCGCGGTACTCGCGCTCGGTGAGTATCTGGCAGCGCTCCAGCGGCGTGAAGCCGGGGTCGATAACGATATAGTTTGCAAAGTACAGCACCTTTTCCAGCATACGCGGGGTCAGGTCAAGCATGAGACCCATGCGGCTGGGGATGCCCTTGAAATACCAGATATGGCTGACAGGTGCGGCAAGCTCGATATGACCCATGCGCTCGCGGCGAACCTTGCTCTTTGTGACCTCGACACCGCAGCGGTCGCAGATCTTGCCCTTGTAGCGGATCTTCTTATACTTGCCGCAGTGGCACTCCCAGTCCTTCGTCGGTCCGAAAATGCGCTCGCAGAAGAGACCGTCGCGCTCGGGCTTGAGGGTGCGGTAGTTGATGGTCTCGGGCTTTTTGACCTCGCCGTATGACCACTCGAGGATCTTCTCGGGGGAAGCAATGCCTATCTGTATAGCGTCAAACGGTGTATAGCTCATTACATATCCTCCTCGCTGTCAAAATCCGAATTGTCGTCCGCGCCGAAATCAATGTCAGCGCCAAGCTCATCCTCGGGGACGTCCTCGATGGAGAAGCCCTCCGCCTCTATCTCGTCGTCATCGGACTGGTAGATCTCATCCTTCATGTCGGGGATGAAATCATCGTCGTCATCGTCCTTGAGCTCTATGTCGTTGCCGTCCTTGTCGAGAACGCGCACGTCGAGACACAGGGACTGAAGCTCTTTTATAAGCACCTTGAACGATTCGGGCACGCCCGGCTGCGGGATGTTGTTGCCCTTTACTATCGCCTCGTAGGTCTTGACACGCCCCGTCACGTCGTCGGACTTGACGGTGAGTATCTCCTGCAGGGTGTATGCCGCGCCGTAGGCCTCCAGCGCCCAGACCTCCATTTCGCCGAAGCGCTGGCCGCCGAACTGCGCCTTGCCGCCGAGCGGCTGCTGCGTGACAAGACTGTAAGGTCCGGTGGAGCGGGCGTGTATCTTATCGTCGACCAGATGGTGCAGCTTGAGGAAGTAGACCCAGCCGACCGTGACGTCGTTGTCGAACTTCTCGCCGGTGCGGCCGTCGTACATGGTGCTCTTGCCGTCCTCGCGCAGACCCGCCTGACGCAGGGTCTCGCGGATGGTGGTCTCGTTCGCGCCGTTGAATACCGGCGTCGCGACCTTCCAGCCCAGCGCCTGCGCCGCGTAGCCAAGGTGGACCTCAAGGATCTGCCCGATGTTCATACGGGACGGAACGCCCAGAGGATTCAGCACGATGTCAAGCGGCGTGCCGTCGGGCAGATAAGGCATATCCTCGCGCGGCAGTATGCGCGACACAACGCCCTTGTTGCCGTGGCGGCCGGCCATCTTGTCGCCGACGGAGATCTTGCGCTTCTGCGCGATGTAAACTCTGACGACCTGATTGACGCCGGGGTTCATCTCGTCGCCGTTCTCGCGGGTGAACACCTTCACGTCCACGATTATGCCGCTCTCGCCGTGGGGGACCTTCAGCGACGTGTCGCGCACCTCGCGCGCCTTTTCGCCGAAGATCGCGCGCAGCAGGCGCTCCTCCGCGGTGAGGTCGGTCTCGCCCTTGGGCGTGACCTTGCCGACGAGTATGTCACCGGCAGTGACCTCCGCGCCGACCATGATGATGCCGCGCTCGTCGAGGAACTTGAGCGCGTCGTCGCCGACGCCGGGAATGTCGCGGGTGATCTCCTCAGGACCGAGCTTGGTGTCGCGGGAGTCGCACTCGTACTCTTCTATATGGATGGAGGTGAACACGTCCTCCATGACAAGGCGCTCGTTGAGCAGAACGGCGTCCTCGTAGTTGTAGCCTTCCCAGTTCATGTAGCCGACGAGGATGTTCTTGCCGAGGGAGATCTCGCCGTGGCTCGTGCTCGGACCGTCCGCCAGCACATCGCCCTTGACGACGCGCTCGCCGGTGGAGACGATGGGGCGCTGGTTGATGCACGTGCCCTGGTTGGAGCGGGAGAACTTGATGAGCTTATAGTCCTTCACTTCGCCCGCGTCGTAGCGGACAGTGACGTAATTCGCGTCCACGCGGGTGACAACGCCGTCGCCCTCCGCCAGCACGCACACGCCGGAGTCGACCGCGCACTTGTGCTCGATGCCGGTGGCGACGATAGGCGCCTGGGTCGTCATGAGAGGCACGGCCTGACGCTGCATGTTCGCGCCCATCAGCGCGCGGTTCGCGTCGTCGTTTTCAAGGAAGGGTATCATCGCCGTCGCGATGGAGACCATCATCTTCGGGCTTATATCGACATAGTCGACCTCCTCGCGGTTGACCTCAACGGTGTCGTTGCGGTGGCGGCAGGTGATGCGCTTGTTGACAAACACGCCGTTCTCGTCCACAGGCTCGCTCGCCTGGGCGACGGTGAACTGATCCTCCTGGTCGGCGGTCATGTAGTCCACCTGATCCGTCACGCGGCACGTGCCCTTTTCGACCTTGCGGTACGGCGCAACAAGGAAGCCGTACTCATTGGCGCGGGCGTAGGACGCGAGGTAGGAGATAAGGCCGATGTTCGGGCCTTCAGGCGTCTCTATCGGGCAGAGGCGACCGTAGTGGCTGTAGTGAACGTCGCGGACATCGAAGCTCGCGCGCTCTCTGGAGAGGCCGCCGGGGCCGAGAGCGGACATACGGCGCTTATGCGTCAGCTCGGAGAGGGGGTTGGTCTGATCCATGAACTGCGACAGCGGGGAGGAGCCGAAGAACTCCTTTATCGCGGCGGTCACAGGGCGGATATTGATAAGGCTCTGCGGGGTGACGATGTCGAGATCCTGAAGCGTCATGCGCTCGCGGATGACGCGCTCCATGCGCGAGAAGCCTATGCGGAACTGGTTTTGCAGCAGCTCGCCGACGCAGCGGACGCGGCGGTTGCCGAGATGGTCGATGTCGTCCGCCTCGCCGATACCGTGGGCAAGGCAGTTGAGGTAGTTGACGGAGGCAAAAATATCGTCGGCCACGATGTGCTTGGGGATGAGCACGTCGATATTCTCGCGTATCGCGTTCTTGAGCGCGTCGCCCTCGAACTGGGCGCACAGCTGTTGCATGACGATGCCGCGCACAAGCTCCTTTATGCCGAGCTCCGCCGGGTCAAAGTCGACATAGCGGCGGATGTCCACCATGCCGTTGGAGAACACGCGCACGTCCTTGTCGTCAACGCGGAGCATAACGTCGATAACGCCGGCGTCCGCGATCTCGCGCGCCTTTGCGCGCGTCACGGTCTCCCCCGCCTCGGCGATGATCTCGCCGGTGAACGGGTCTGCCACGGGCTGCGCCAGCTCAAAACCGGCGATGCGCGGGAAGAGGGAGAGCTTCTTGTTGAACTTATAGCGGCCGACGTTGCTTATCTCATAGCGGCGGCGGTCATAGAAGAGGCCGTCGAGCAGCACCTCGGCGGATTCAACCGTGGGGGGATCGCCCGGACGCAGCTTGCGGTATATCTCGATGAGGCACTCGTCGCGCGTGGCGCAGGTGTCCTTGTCGAGCGTGGCGACCATGCGCTCGTCCTCGCCGTATATCTCCTTGAGGCGGTCGGGCGTCTCCGCGCCGGAGCTGGGGTTGGCAACGCAGCTGAGCCATGTCGCGGGATTGTCGGGGTTGTAGCGCCCCATGGCTCTGAGGAACCACGTGATGGGCAGCTTGCGGTTTTTGTCGATGCGGACGTTGAAAACGTCGGTCGCGTCGGTCTCATACTCCAGCCATGCGCCGTGGTAGGGGATGACGGTGGCGGCGTAAACGCTCATCATGGACTTGTCCGTGGTCTTGTCGAAGTATACGCCAGGGGAACGGACGATCTGGGAGACGATGACACGCTCCGCGCCGTTGATGATGAAAGTGCCGCCGGCGGTCATGAGCGGGAAGTCGCCCATGAATATCTCCTGCTCCTTTATCTCCTCGGTCTCCTTGTTGCGCAGCCTCACGCGCACCTTGAGGGGGGCCGCATACGTGGCGTCGCGCGCCTTGCACTCCTCCTCGGTGTACTTGGGCTTCTCGTCCATCGAATAGTCGATGAAGCTCAGCTCAAGATTCCCGGAGTAGTCGGTGACGGAGTCGACATCCTTGAAAACCTCGCGCAGACCGGTGGACAAAAACCACTTGTACGAGCTTTTCTGGATCTCCAGCAGGTTGGGCATATCCACGATTTCCTGGGTACGGGCAAAGCTCTTTCTCAGAGTCTTGCCGTAGAGAACATCCTTTGGCATTAGCGCACTCTCCTTATCACGATTTGCAAACACCCGGGTTTGTTGTCAGAATTCTGCGCCCCGGTGTTGATTTTACAGGGTCAAGATGCTATAATCTGCATTGTGAAGAGTGGGGGAATATCCCCTCTCCCTGCACACATAGCGCTCTATTCTACCATCAGTTATGCCGCGAAGTCAAGGGCTTTTAAAAGTTTTTTTCCGGGTTTTCAGCAGGAGTATTCGTTGCTCCTGCTATTTTTGCATTCACCGCATTCGCATCTCAGGAGGCTTGCAGTCATATGGATATACGTGTAACGCTCATTCTCGCTCTGGAGGCTGCACTGGCGGTATGGCTGCTCTATAAAATGCGGCTGCTGCGCACGCCGGTCTGCTGGGCCGCCGCCGTTGCGCTGACGCTGCTCGCGTTCGCCGCGCGGTACTCGGTGCTGGACTATGTCACGCTTGACTACCGCGACTTTCTCTCCCGCTGGGTCGAATACTTCCGCGTGAACGGCGGCTTTGCGGGACTGAGCCGTCAGATCGGCAACTATAATATCCCGTATCTCTATTTCCTCGCGCTTTTTTCTTACAGCAGTATAGACGACCTCTATCTCATAAAGCTGTTGAGCATATTGTTCGACGTGCTGCTCGCGTGGGGCGCGGCACTGCTGCTCGGCCGCTTCACAAAAAGCGCGGCGCGGCGCATGGGTGTATTCTTCACTGCGCTCATGCTGCCCACGGTGTTTCTCAACGGCGCGCTCTGGGCGCAGTGCGACAGCATCTACGTCGCGCTGGCGCTGCTCGGCATTTACTGCGCGCTCGACGACCGCCCGGTGCTGTCCATGGTGCTCGCGGCGCTCTCGTTCGGCTTCAAGCTTCAGGCGGTGTTCATCCTGCCGGTGTACGCCGTGCTGTGGATATACGGCAAATTCAGCTGGAAGCACTTTCTCGTCTTCCCCGCGGCGTATGTAGTGCTCGTGCTGCCCGCCGTGCTGCTCGGGCGTCCGTTTGCCGAGACGCTCACGCTCTATCTCGACCAGACCACCAGCATCGGCACCGGGCTCAACTACAACTCCCCCTCCGTGTACGCGCTCTTCCAGTACACGCTCCCGGCAGAGTACAGCGATCTCGCCTCGTCCGTCGGTGTGGTGTGCGCGTTCGTATACATGGCGGCGGTGCTCGGCGTGTGTCTGGCGTTCCGCGGCAGGCTCACCGACCGCGCCGTGCTCGGTGCCGCCGTGCTGCTCGTCATCGGCATACCATTTCTTCTCCCGCATATGCATGACCGTTATTTTTTTGCCGCCGACATACTCTCCGTCGTGCTAGCGTTCGCCGCGCCCATGTACGCCGCGGCGGCACTGCTGGTGCAGTTTGCGTCGCTGCTGGGGTATCATGCATATCTCAAGGGGCGGTATCTGCTGCTGATGGATCGCGGTGCCGCCGCACTTATCGCGGCGCTGATCCTCGCCGCCGCGTACTTCATTTCGACGCTCGCTGCAAAAAAACCGAAAAAACGTGAAATTCGTTCTTGACAAACTCAAATAATCTGCTATAATCATTCATGCCTTAAATGTGGCGCGCCAAGTGAGACAAACAGCTTTAAATGGAGCTGAAGTCTCGGCGTTATGCGAGAGTGCTGGAATAGGTAGACAGGCACGTTTGAGGGGCGTGTGTCAACCGACGTGGGAGTTCAAGTCTCCTCTCTCGCACCAGAAACAACAGCTCATCCGTTTGGATGGGCTGTTGTTTTTATTCGTATGGAGACTTGAACTCCCGAGGGCTCTTGGAAACGTGCCGGTGGCACGTTTCAACCCGAGGTGGCCCCGCGCCGCAGCGCGGGTTCAAGTCTCCTCACTCATTGTCCACGATTATCTGGCAGGGCTTCATGGCGGCGAGGGCGGTGCGGTGGCTCTCCGGCATGACGCCAGCGCAGCACGCCGCGTCCACGTGCACGGCGACCTCGGGCAGAAACGCCTTGATGAGCAGTGCGTTGGAGATGACGCATATATCCGTGCACAGTCCCACGAGCGTGACGCTCTCGATAGGCTCGCGCATATTCGCGACAGACAGCAGCTCACCAAGGGTATAGCTGCCGAAGGTGGGCTTGTCAACTGGCGGCTCGGTGCACAGTGATTGAAGCTCCGGGCAGATCTGCCAGCCGTCCGTATCCTTTATGCAGTGCGGCACGGGCAGCATATGCCCCTCCTGCGTGGCGAGGTAGTTTTCAAAATGCGTGTCGCGCGTGAAAATGACGCGCCCGGAAAAGCCGCGTATCTTCTCGGCAACCTTGGGGACAATGGCCTGCGCCTCCTTTGTGCCGAGAGCGCCGGTTATAAAGTCGTTCTGCATATCAACGACGATGAGAATGTTCTGCATATGTAGATTCCTCCTTGGGATTAAAGTTGGTCAAAATTCTATGGTCTGCGGAGCAATGTCCGCGTCGTGGCTGGCGAAAACGCCCACGCAGCCGGGTCTTTGCGCCATTTCCTGCACCCATTTGAGACTTTTGCGCTGAAGCCCTGCGTCGAATCCGAAGCCAGGCACCTCCAGACGCTCCCACGCGCTGCGGGAGAAGCCCGCGTCCGCACACAGCAGCACGAAGCTCCGCCCGTTCACGGCAACAACGCCCGCCATACCGTCGGTATGTCCGGGAAGGTTGACCATGTAGAGCGTCCCGTCGCCGAAAATGTCGATTGCCCAATTATTCGGAACGCCGCCGAAGCCGCGGTAGAAAACGCGCTCAATCGGCGCGTCTATCCACAGCTTCCACGGCTGACGAAACTTATACACCGTTCGGCAGCTCCAAAAGTACTCGTCCTCAGGCACGATGATGCGCTTTGCGCCCGTTAGATGCTTCACGCCGCTGACATGGTCGGGGTCGAGATGGGTGAGGATAACAAGCTCCAGTTCGCACGTGGATATGCCGCGGGCGGCGAGCTGTTCATGCACCGCCTGCCCCAATGGCAGCTCCGGGCGGTAAAAATTCGCGACGGCAGCGCCGAGCACACGCCGTGTAGCAAGTGCATCGTATACGCCGTTCGGACTGACATCACGGCACCAGCCGCAGTCGATCAGCACCGCTCCGCGCGGGTGCTCAATAAGGTAGGCGGGCGTCGGCAGCTTCACGCGCGCCGCTCCGGGTGCGGCAAGCGGTAGCCCCGCCATGCGCGCCCCTCGTCCCTCGCCTTCGACGAGCGATATGGGCAGGCTCACACTGCCGCAATGCAGAATGTGTATCTTCATATCGTGCCTCCTCTTTTATACCAAGTGGTCAATGAAAGGATAGCACCAAAATGTAAGAGTGTCAATGCGTGTCAGCTCTGGCTGAGATTGGCGAGGCAGCTGATTATCTCGCCGTTTATGCGCCCGGTGAGCGCGCCGTTGTAGTTGCAGATGAACGCGCCGGAGATCAGGATCATCATCGCCTCCGCCTCACGCGCGCCTATCGCGCCGCCGTAGACCTTCACGAGGCACTGCTCCATTATCGTGCGCCATTCCAGAAACTCCTCGCGCACGAGCGCGGCAATCTCCTCATTATACCGGGCGAGGACATAGGTCTGCGTGGTGGCGTTCGGGCGCACCTCGCCGTCCCTGCCGCCAGCGACGTATTCCATGAAAGCGTTCATATAGTCGAGGTTGCTGGTATAATCGGCGCGCGGATGCTCATTGAACCACGCGACGCATTTTTCCGTCATGTAGTCCTTTGTATAGCGCACGTAGCTGACAAGCAGCTCATTTTTATCCTTGAAGTAGTAGAGCACATTCACGTGCGACATTCCGGCCTCCGCTGCAATGTCGCGCAGTGAGATCTGCGTGAGCGGCTTTTGCGTTATGCAGCGCTCGAACGCCTCGAGTATCTGCATGCGCACCGCGCCGCGGTCAACTGCTGCGGGCATTGGTCGCCTCCTTAGTATAGTCCGCGAGCCTCGCGTTGAGCTTTTTGTATATCCGCTCGACGAACCACGGCTCGCTCGACGCTCCAAGCGCCTCCTCCGGCGTGAACCAGCGCACGCCGCTGTTCTCCTCGGCGCATATGTGCAGCGTGTCCCGCCTGTCCGCCTCCAGAAGATACGTGACGTTGAGGTGCAGATGGCTGGGGACGTACTCCCCGCGCTTTTCATGCCCGTCAACGGTCAGCACCTCAAGCGAGAAAATATCCTCCGTCACGGGGCGCACATGCTGCACGCCCGTCTCCTCGCGTACCTCGCGCACGGCGACGGAGAGCAGATCGCGCTCGCCGTCGGCATGACCGCCCGTCCATGACCATGAATCATATATGTTGTGGTACACCATCAGCACATGCTCGCGCTCGCGGTCAGTGACCCACGCGGAGGCGGTCATGTGCGCGATGAGATTGCTGCGGAGAAAGGCGTCGGGGTTTTTCGCGATAAAATCCAGAATGACCGCCTTGTCGCGCGCCTCCTGCTCACAGCGGGGGCGGTAGGCAATTATATCGTCAACGATCATTCCGTCACCGTATACACATCGCGCCGCAGGTGCAGAAACGTCGGCAGACGGCGGCGCACCTCGTCCACGCGGTCGAGGTCAATGGTGGAATAGAGTATCTGCTCGCGCTCGTCGCAGCTGTCGATAACCGTGCCGAACGGGTCGCACACCGCGGAATGTCCCCAGCACTCGTAGTCAAAGCCCTCGTAGAGCGCAGCGGACGCGCCGACGACAAAGAACTCGTTGTCCACCGCGCGCGAGCGCAGCGTCATCTCCCAGTGGGTGGGGCCGGTGGCAGTGTTGAACTGCGCGGGCAGGAAGGCCACCTGCGCCCCGCGCACCGCCATGGCGCGGAAAAGCTCCGGGAAGCGCACGTCAAAGCACACCGCAACGCCCATCTTCCCGTACTTCGTGTCAAAAACGGTTATCTCATTGCCGGGGGTGAACGTCGCCGACTCGCTGAAACGCATGCCGGGGATGTCCACATCAAAAAGATGCACCTTGCGGTGGCGCGCGATCTGCCGCCCCTGCTCATCAAAGACGAAGCAGGTGTTGTAGATATTCTCGCCCTCGGTCTCGGGGATGGAGCCGCCGACAAGCAGCACGGAGTTGTCCCGCGCCCACTGCGACATGGCGGCGACGGTCTTTTCGTGGCCTAGATGGGCGATGGGGCGGAAATAATGGCGGGAGTAGGGGCAGTTGAACATTTCCGGCAGCACGGCGATCTGCGCGCCGTTTTCCGCCGCCTCGCGCACCATGCGCCCCGCCTTTTCAAGCGTCACGTCCTGCACAAGCTCGGTCCTTATCTGAATCACAGCGATTTTTACAGTGTTCATAGCAAATCCAGATACCTTTCAATATCAAATTCCGCCGTCTTTTCATCCTTGCGGAGATACAGCGGATGGTGAGGATGACCCTTGGCTGAGCATTTGCCAGCGCAGAGCCAGTGTCCGCCGTATTTTTTGCCCAGCGCGACCATATCGCGCACGCAGCCGGGCAGATAGCGGCGCTTTTCGATTATCGTCCCCCACGCCGCCCATATGGCGGGGGAATACCCCGCGTCGGAGACGTTGCGGAGGATATACTCAAAGGCGCGCATGTTCTCTTCATGCAGCCGCTCGTTTTTCTCACTGTCCATATCGTCCGGGCGCGTGGCGCGCTGGGCGTAGACATTGAACATTATCCAGCTGTCGTACCCGTTGCCCGCGGCGATGCGCGCGACGGACTTGAGCGTGTTGTCCAGATCATCGGGCGCGGCGGTGGAGGGGTTGATGCCGATGCAGATGAGCGGGTTTTCCCCGCGCGTGCCGAGGATATAACGGTACTCGGTGTAGAAATCCGGCACGTAGAGCCATTTTTCGCTGTCGTACCCGCCGGTTTTGCCGGAGAGGGCGAGCGCATCGTCAAAGCTCAGAAGCTCGACCGTCTGGCTCGCGCCGCTTGGAATGTGCATATATTCCGCCTCCTCAGCCGAGAATGATCGCCCAGATGGGCAGCGTTATCATGCTCAGCATCGTTCCGACAAGTATGCCCTTGGAGGAGTACGATGCGTCATAGTCATATTGCAGCGACAGCACCGTCACCACGACGCCGCTGGGGCACGCGGCGAGCAGCACGCAGGTTTTCAAAAGCAGCGCGTCCTGCGTCAGCGGGCTGAGGACGAGCCACGTGAGTGCGGGCAGAATGACAAGGCGCAGCGCGCAGAGGAGGTACACCCACTTTTCGCGGAACGCCTCGGTCAGCGGGATGCCGCCGAGCGTCGCGCCGATGACGATCATGGAAAGCGGCATCGTCGCGGCGGAGGTAGAGCTTATAAGATCGGTGAGGATCATGGGGAGCCTGATGTCAAAAAGGAAGATGACGAGCGCGATGAGCGTGGCGATGAGCGGGATGCTCAGCACATCGCGCACGCGGATGCCGCCACCGCCGACGCTTTTGCCGCTCTTGAGCCGCCACACGCCGTAGGAGTAGAGCAGTACGTTGAACGGAATGCAGCTGAGCGCGCAGTAGAGCACCGCCGTCGCGCCGTAAAGGCTCTGAATGAGGGGAAGCCCGATGAACATGCTGTTCACCACGCAGGCAAGAAGCTCAAACACGGGGGCGTTGTCGCCCTTTACACGGAAAAGCCGTGTGAACACGAACGCGCCGACGTACACGACGGCCATCGACAGCGTCAGTATCAGCATGACGTGCACCAGCTGCCCGCCGGTGAGCTCGGGGCGCTCGGAGATAACAGAGTTGATAACGGTGCAGGTGAGGAAAAGATTCATCACGAGCTGGGAGAGTGCGCGGGCGAAAGCGTTATCCAGCAGCTTCCGCCTCGCGCCGATGTAGCCCACCAGCATCAGCGCGATGAATGTTATCATTTTGGAGATAAGGCTCATAAGGTCCATGGTGATCCTCCGAATTCAGATATGCAGCACGAGCTTTGCCACGTAGATATATATCAGCAGCGACACCGCGTCCGTCAGTGTGGAGATGAGCGGGTTTGACATGACGGCGGGGTCGACGCCTATCTTCTCCGCCGCGATGGGCAGCACGCTGCCCACGACCTTGGCGAACATAACGATAAAGATGATGGAAAGGCTGACCGTTGCCGCGACAGCGACGGTCACGTTCGCGTTTTGCAGCAGCAGACCGTCGACCAGCAGCATCTTCACAAAGTTGACCACCGCCAGCGTCAGCCCGCAGATGAGCGACACGCGCCACTCCTTCCACATTACGCGCAGCACGTCGCGCGGCTCAGTGTCGCCCAGCGAGAGCGAGCGGATGACCGCGGTGGACGCCTGTGCGCCGGAGTTGCCGCCCGTGCCCATGAGCATCGGGATGAACGCGACGAGCCCCGCCTGCGCGGCGAGTATATTCTCAAAATCCGTGAGGATCATGCTTGTGAACGTTGCGGAGAGCATGAGGAACATCAGCCAAGGGATGCGGTTTTTCCACATCTCGATGGTACTGGTGCGCGAGTAGGGCTTGTCGGACGGCGTCATACCGGCCATGATCTCAAAGTCCTCGGTGGCCTCCTGCTCCATAACGTCGATGATATCGTCGACCGTGACGATGCCGACGAGCCGCCCCTCCTTGTCCACGACGGGCAGCGCCATAAGGTCGTAGTCGGAGAACTTCTCGGACACGCTCTCCTGGTCCTCGGTCGTGGAGGCGAAGATGACGTTTCTGTCCATGAGGTCTTCGATCACCGTGTCGTCGTCAGCCAGCAGCAGATCCTTCACCGTGACGATGCCCTCGAGCTTGCGGTCGGCGGAGATGACAAAGCAGACGTATATCGTCTCCTTGTCTTCGCCGATGCGCCGTATCCGCGCGAGCGATTCCTTCACGCTCATGTATTTTTTCAGGTCGATGAACTCCGCCGTCATTATGCTTCCGGCGGAGTTGTCGGGATAGCGGAGGTACTGGTTGATGAGGTTGCGCGTGGCGGGAGTCGCGGTGCGCATCGCGCGCTTGACGACGTTTGCCGGCAGCTCCTCCATCATGTCGACCGCGTCGTCGACGTACATTTCGTCCATGATCCCGGCAAGCTCGGAGTCAGTGATGGAGTTGATGATCTCCTCCTGCTCGGGCGCGTCGAAATTAGCGAAAACCTCCGCCGCGGTCTCCTTTGAGAGCAATCGGAACACCATCGGCATACGGCTGCTGTCAAGCTCGGAGAGGAATTCCGCGACGTCAAATTCGTTCATTTCCTCCATGCGCCGCTGAAGCTGCTTCATGTCGCGCCGGTCCAGCAACTCCATAAGCTCGTCCGTGCGCTTCTCCTGTATGGTATCGAAGTCCAATATTTTGTTCTCGTTTTCCATTTCTGCCACTGACTTCACCCGCCTTTGCCGGAAATTACATTTATGCTGATGTTAAGGCATTACAGCCCCAGATAATCCTTCTGCTCGGTCGAGAGCGCGTCTATCTCCACGCCCATCGCCGCGAGCTTTATTCTCGCCACTGCCTCATCCAGCTCGCGCGGCACGGGGATAACGCCGGGCGCAAGCTCGCTTCTGTGCGCGGCGAGGTATTCCGCGGAGAGCGCCTGAATGGCGAAGCTCATGTCCATGATCTCCGCCGGGTGTCCGTCCGCCGCCGCGAGGTTGACCAGCCGCCCCTCGGCAATGGTGAAGAGCGTCTTTCCGTCGGGGAGCACATAGGCCTGAATGTTGTGCCGCGCCTCGTACTTGTCGACCGCCATTGCCTCAAGCCCCGCCATGTCGACCTCAACGTCGAAATGCCCGGCATTGGAGAGGATAGCCCCGTCGTGCATGAGTTCAAAATGCTCTTTCGTGATAATTCCGGAGCAGCCCGTGACGGTGATGAATATATCGCCGACCTTTGCCGCCTCGCGCATGGGCATGACCTCGTACCCGTCCATCACGGCCTCCAGCGCGCGCACGGGGTCCGTCTCGGTGACGATGACCTTCGCGCCCATGCCCTTGCCGCGCAGTGCCACGCCCTTGCCGCACCAGCCGTAGCCGGACACGACAACGCGCTTGCCCGCGACGATGAGGTTGGTGGTGCGCATGATGCCGTCCCACACACTCTGCCCCGTACCGTAGCGGTTGTCGAACATATGCTTGCAGTCGGCGTCGTTGACCATGACCATCGGGAAGCGCAGCTCGCCCGCCTTTGCCATGGCGCGCAGACGGTGGATGCCCGTGGTGGTCTCCTCGCAGCCGCCTATGACCTCCGGGATGAGGTCGGTGTACTTCGTGTGCATGAGATGGACAAGGTCGCCGCCGTCGTCAATGATGATGTTCGGCGCGATCTCCAGCACGCGGGAGAGGTTTTCGTCATACTCTTCCATCGTGCAGCCGTAGGCGGCATAGACCTCCATCCCGCCGACGGCGAGCGCCGCGGCGACATCGTCCTGCGTGGAGAGGGGGTTCGACCCCGTGACGTACATCTCCGCCCCGCCCATTTCCAGCACGCGGCAGAGGTACGCCGTCTTTGCCTCAAGATGCACCGACAGCGCGATCTTCAGCCCCGCGAAGGGCTTCGTCTCCTGAAATTCCGCGCCTATGCCGCGCAGAACGGGCATGTTGCGCTCGACCCATTTTATTTTCATCTCGCCGGATGGGGCGAGGGATATATCCTTTATAACGCTCATAGTCAGGTTCCTTTCTTTAATTAAAAAGACTTGATTATATGACAAATTATTTTAACACACCAAAACTTTTATATCAAGGACAAAAAAGTCAGTGGTATAATCAGAAAAAAAGCAAAAAAGCTGTGTAAGGTTTTCCCCGGGAAATGCGTCTATATATGTGAGAGCGCTCATATAAGGAGAAACACCATGGAAGATACAAGAATAATAGAACTCTACTGGCTGCGCGATGAGACCGCCATCGGCGAGACTGACCGCAAATACGGCGCGCGCTGCCGGGGCATAGCCTCGGACGTGCTGCAAAGCCGCGAGGACGCGGAGGAGTGCGTCAACGACACGTATCTCGCCGTGTGGAACGCCATCCCGCCCCAGCGCCCCGTGAACTTCTGCGCTTACATATGCCGCGTGACGCGCAATCTGAGCCTTGACCAGGTGCGCCGCGCACTCGCGCGAAAGCGCGGCGGGGGCGAGGCGGCGCTCGTGCTGGAGGAGATCGCCCCGTTCGTCGCCTCGCGCACCTCGGTCGAGCGGGACTATGAGGCGAAGGAGCTTGTGGCGGCAGTGAACGCCTTTCTGCGCACGCTGTCAGCGGATGACCGCGTCATTTTCACGGCGCGCTACTGGCTCATGCTGCCCACGGCGGAGATCGCGCGGCGGCTGGGGGCGAAGGAGAGCCGCGTGACGACCTCGCTCCACCGCAGCAGGAAGAAGCTGAAACGGTACTTGCAGGAGGAAGAGCTGATATGAAGAGCATGGACTTTATCCGCGCGATGGGCGGGATAGACGATGATATAATAATGGAGACCGCCGCCGCGATGTACGGCGCGGCGGGGAGCGTGCGGAACGGAGGTGCGCGGACATACCGCCGCTCATACAGGCGCATCATCGCGCTGGCGGCGGCGCTCGCGGCACTGCTGGCACTGGGCGCGGCCGCATATGCCACGGACTTTTTCGGCCTGCGCGCGATGCGCGTGGAGCCGGAGCGGGCAACATACACACCCTATAAGATTGAAGAGAAGCCCGACGGCACGCGCGAGGCTGTGCCGAACCCGGACGGGGCGGTCGTCTCGCTCACACAGCCGCAGGACGCGCCGGAGGATATTCCACCCGAGGTGCGCGAGCGGATAGAAAACTCCCGCCGCGCGTGGGACGAGTGGACGGCGTGGCGCGAGGAGCAGGACCCGACGGTGGAGCCGGCGGTGTATGAGCCGCCTAAGGACGCGGGCGGATTCCGGGAGGAGGAGAATTCGGACGGAACATATACCGTCATATTTATGAAGCCGGTACCGGTATACGATGAGAGCGGAACCAAGATACTTGGATTTGATGATGAAGAAGTTGAGACGCGCACAGCCACGGCGGCGGAGCATGAGCAAATGTATAAGTACATGGAGCAGCAGGCGCGCATGAGCATTCCGGGCTATGACTTCAACTATCATGTAAAGAATGAGACGGCGGCGGCAAAGCTGGAGGAGATCGCGGCAAAGTACGGTCTGAACCTAAGACACGGGCAAACGCTTTTGTTCTCGGAGGAGACTCGCCGCGCTATGGATGAGAAACTGAATCTCCCGCATCAGGCGCTGGATGAGGACCGCACAAATCAGGAGCTTGCGGATATTATCACGGAGAAATTCTGCACCGCACCCTTCTTCTGCACTGTCCCCTCCGGCTTTGACAAGCTGTATTACTACGACGAGGGCACGTTCTGCGTCTGCTTTTACGCCGCGCCCGGCGATGCCGTCGGCGACAAGGTCAGCTGCTACGCCTACAATTCGCCGTACAGCACGCTCTCCAGCGGCGATGAGGTCAACTCGGAGATAAACGACGTGAGCGCCGTCGTCACGCGCACGCACACCGCGCCCGATGGCACGGAGCTGACCGTGATGCGCAGCGGGAACAACATAGACAAGGTGTTCGCCTATGTGTACCTTGAAAAGTCGTACTTCACAGTGACGGTGCACCCGCCGCGCGACGGCAGCGAGCTGACGGATGCCGACGTTGACGCCGCGCTGGACATGATAAATTACAGCGCGATAAATAAATGAGCAAATTTTCTTGTCCTTTCCGCTCTGTTATCCTACTATAAGGGTGTAAGGTCTTACAACAAACAGCAAGGAGATACACACAATGCAGGACAGCGACATCATCGCACTGTATTTCGCACGCGCGGAGAGCGCCGTCGCGGAGACGGCGAAGAAATACGGCGCGTATCTCAGCGCCGTGACGTACAATATCCTCCGCTCGCACGAGGACGCGGAGGAATGCGTGGCGGATACATACATGGCGGCGTGGAACGCCATCCCGCCCGCGTGTCCGCACGCACTGCGGCACTTTCTTGCGCGCATCGCGCGCTCGCGTGCGTGTGACCGGCTGGACTATCTCACGGCGCGGTGCCGCGCCAGTGACGCGGCGGTGCGGCTGGATGAGCTAAGCGAGTGCGTGCCGGACAGCAGTGGCAGCGCGGAGGAGGCGTGGGAGCTGCGGCGCATCGGCGAGGTGCTCAATACCTTTCTCGCGACGCTCGACAGCGCGGACTGCGCCGTGTTTGTGTCGCGCTACTACTACGGCAGAAGCATAAAAGAGACCGCCGCGCGCCTCGGTGTAACCGAGCGGCGGGTGAAGTACCGCCTCGCGCGGGTGCGCGCGGCGCTGAAAGAACATCTTGAAAGGGAGGGCGTTCAGCTGTGAACGGTGCGGAAAGACTGCATGCGGCTGTCGGCTGCATTGATGAGAGGTATCTCGCGCTTACGGATATTACCGACAAGGAGATAATGAATATGAAAACCGAAACCAAAGGCATATCGAGGCAAAAGCTTGTGCGCACTGCCGTTCTGGCGGCGGTCATCGCCGTGCTTCTGACCGTGGGGGCGTATGCCGCAGGGAACGGCAGCGCCGGAATGTGGACGATGCACGACACGCAGAGCTATAAGCGCCTGCCGACGGCGGCGCAGTGCGTGGAGGATGCGGGGTATATCCCGGTGCTGGTGGACAGCTTCAAAAACGGCTACGCCTACTCCGGCGGCAATGTGCGCGTGCATCAGGCGTATGATGCTGACATGACGCTCACCGAGCAGACGCGCGGCTTCAGCTTCAAGTATGAAAAGGACGGAGACAGAGTGAGCTTTGACCAGTATGTCAGCTTCAGCGACAAGGTCATAATGGACGGCGAGCCCGCGGCGACCGTCGACGGCATGGAGATATATTACAGCCGTATGCTTTATAAGCTCGTCCCCGACGGGTATAAGCTGACCGAGCAGGACGTCGCCGACCGCGAGAGCGGCAAAGTCGTCTTCTCCTATGGGGATAAAGACGACGCTGTGGAGGAGACGGTGGTCACGAGCGCACAGTGGAGAAAGGGAGACAGATTCTTCATTCTCCAGCAGCTCAATGGAGCGCTTGACGAGGCGGAGCTTGTGGACATGGCGTGCGAGGCGGCGCTGCGCCTCGTCCCGACCGACGGGTGAGCGAAATTTGTTGACCAAAAGCACAATAAACATGGTATAATATCCTCACAAAGAATAGAGGAGGGTCATCCCATGAAGGTTCTTTTGGTCAACGGCAGCTCGCGCGCAAACGGCTGCACGGGCGTCGCGCTCAAAGAGGTGGAGCGCGCGCTCAACGAAGAGGGCATAGAGACTGAGCTTGTTTTCATCGGCAACGCGCCGATCGCGGACTGCACGGCGTGCGGCTTCTGCGAGGAGCACGACAAGTGCGTCTTTGACGATCTTGTCAACACGTTTGTCGAGAAAGCCCGCGGGGCTGACGGCTTTGTGTTCGGCTCGCCGGTGTATTACGCGCACCCGAGCGGGCGGCTGCTGTCGTTCATGGACAGGGTGTTCTACTCCGGCGGCGACGCTCTGCGCTTCAAGCCCGCCGCGGCGGTGCTCTCCGCGCGCCGCGCGGGGACGACGGCGTCCTTCGACGTGATCAATAAGTATTTCACCATCAATTGCATGCCCGTTGTCTCCTCCACGTACTGGAACCATGTTTACGGCGCGCAGCCGGACGAGGTACCCGGCGACAAGGAGGGACTTGCCACGATGTACAACATCGGCAAAAACATGGCGTGGCTGCTGCGGTGCATCGCGCTGGGCAGGGAGAACGGCATCGTCCACCCGGAGAACATGAGCGTATACACAAATTTCATCAGATGAGCATAAGAAAAACGCCCCGGCTGTCCGATAAGAACAGCCGGGGCGGTGTCTATATACGCTTGCATTTTACTGCGCTGATGGGACGGGGAGACTGTATTCATGGGCGTAGTGCTCAAAGCGGCGGCGGAAGCGCTCGTCCTCGCTGCGCGTGGCGCGCAGCGTCTCGTGCAGGTTGAGGTTGTGCTGCGCCGCGTCGATCACGCACCCGGCGATGTTCGAGCAGTGGTCGGACGTGCGCTCAAGATCGGTCAGAAGGTCGGACCAGACAAAGCCCGCCTCAATGCTGCAATTGCCCTGCTGCATGCGGAGGATATGGCGCGTGCGCATCTGCTCCTTGAGCGTGTCTATCACCTGCTCCAGCGGCTCTACCTCCGCGGCGACGGATATATTGCCGCGCTCAAATGCGTCGAGCGACAGGTCGAGTATATGCCCTATCGCGGCGGCGAGCACGTCAAACTCGCTCTCCGCGCTCGGCGAGAACGCCAGACCCTTTTCGTCCAGCTCCTCCGCCGAGGCGAGGATGTTCACCGCATGGTCGGATATGCGCTCAAAGTCGCCGATGGATTTCAGCAGCTCCGTCGCCTCCTCGCTCTCCGCCTCGCCCATGCGCCGCGCGCTGAGCTTGACGAGGTAGGTGCCGAGTATGTCCTCATAGTGGTCGCACAGCTCCTCGTCGTCGCGTATGCTCTTGGCCAGCTCCGGCGTGAGCGCGCGCATCGCGGTCATGGAGTTTTTCAGCGCGCGCACCGCGATCTCCGCCATTTCCGAGGCGACGGCACGGCTGCGGGAGAGCGCGAGCGACGGCGTCGCAAGCAGACGCTCGTCCAGCTCGACGGCGCGCGTGTCGCTGCTTTTCCCGTCCGGCACAAGCCGGATGGAGAGCTTTTCAAGGAGGTCGCCCGCGGGCAGCAGCATCGCCGTGCAGAGAATGTTGAAAACGGAGTGGACGATGGCAATGCCGTACATCGTCGCGTGCTCGTCGAGTATCGCCGGGGCGAATGCTGCGCGCACAATGCAGAATATGCTCAGCAGCATAATGACGCCGATGACGTTGAACATCAGGTGCACCACCGCCGCGCGCTGGGCGTTTTTGTTTGTCCCCACGGAGGAGATCATCGCCGTGACGCACGTGCCGATGTTCTGCCCCATGATGATGGGGATCGCGGCGGCATAGCTGACCGCGCCCGTCGCGGCGAGCGCCTGAAGTATGCCGACCGAGGCGGAGCTGGACTGGATTATCGCGGTGAGTATCGCACCGGCCAGCATGCCAAGCACGGGGTTTTTGAAAGCGATGAAGAGATTGACAAAGCCCGGCACGTCCTTCAGCCCGGACACCGCGCCGCTCATCGTCTCCATCCCGAACATGAGCGTGGCAAAGCCGAGGAGTATTGTCCCCGTGTCCTTTTTCTTCGTGTCGGCGCAGAACATATAGAAGATGATGCCGATGAGTGCCAGCACCGGCGTGAAGGACGACGGCTTCAAAAGCCTTATCCAGAGGCTGCTGCCGTCAATGCCGCTCAGGCTCAGAAGCCACGCCGTCACCGTCGTGCCGACGTTCGCGCCCATTATCACGTTTATCGCCTGCCGCAGTGTCATCAGCCCGGAGTTGACAAACCCCACGACCATGACCGTCGTCGCGGACGAACTCTGTATTATCGCGGTCACGCCAAGCCCTGTCAGAAAGCCCATCATCACGTTGCTCGTCATTCTGTCCAGCAGCGTGCGAAGTCGGCTGCCCGCACGGCGCTCCAGCGCCTGTCCCATGAGATTCATGCCGAACAGGAAGAGCGACAGCCCGCCTATCATCGTCAGTGCGTTGAAAATATCCATGTCTCCATACCTCATAGCTTTTCTTCATTTTTACCCAAGTTATATAATAGCGCGGCAATGTCAAGTCTGCCGCCGGGGTTTTGTAAAATCCGCGTAAAAGCGTTTTACAATCCCGCACGCCGGTGGTATGATAGCGGCATGAAATTATCAAATTGCGGGAGGTCTTTGCAATGGCGCTGACGTTGGAGAGCATACAGCAGGCGGCGGAGCGCATCGCGCCCTATACCGTGCGCACACCGCTGCTGCGGCTTTGGAACATGGATAAATTTCTCGGGTGCGAGGTGTACGCCAAGGCGGAGTGTATGCAGATCACCGGCGCGTTCAAGCTGCGCGGGGCGATGAACAGCGCGCTGCTGCTCACGGAGGAGGAGCGCTCGCGCGGCATTATCGCCGCGTCCTCGGGCAACCACGGGCGCGCCATCGCCTACACTGCCAAGCTCCTCGGCACGACGGCGGCGATCGTCATGCCGTATACCGCGCCGCGGGTGAAGGTCGAGGCGATACGCGCGCTCGGCGCGGAGGTCGTGCAGTGCGAGGTGTCGGAGCGCTTTCGCGTGGCGGAGGAGCTTTGCCGCGAGCGCGGCGCGGCGATGATACCGCCGTTTGACGATGAGAACGTCATGGCGGGTCAAGGGACAGCGGGGCTTGAGATCGCCGCGCAGTGCCCCTCGCTCGACACGGTAATCGTCCCCGTGAGCGGCGGCGGGCTTATCGGCGGCGTGTCCACGGCGATAAAGGGCGCCGCGCCGCGTATGCGCGTTTACGGGGCGGAGCCTGCCGCACTGCCGCGCTATACCGCCAGCCTCGCCGCGGGCAGGATAGTGCGCGTCGAGCAGAAGAAGTCCGTTGCGGACGCGCTTGTCGCGCAGATGCCGGGAGAGCGCTGCTTTCCGGCAGTCGCGGCGCATGTCGACGGCTTTGCCGCGGTGGAGGATGAATACATTCTCCGGGATATGAAGCTGCTGCTGACGGAGGGCAAGCTGCTGTGCGAGCCGTCGTCCGCCATTGGGATCGGTGCTGTGATGCAGGGGCTGATAGAGGTCAGACCCACGGACAAGGTGTGCTTTCTTATCTCCGGCGGCAGCGTCGGGCTTGAGCAGCTGGATATGCTGAAAACCGTGGAAATATAAAACACGACAAACGGACATGAAACGCCCCCGGTTCGCCTTTTCAAGCGAGCCGGGGGCGCGTATATTTTCACTTATGCGTTGTTCGGCTTTTTCGCCGTATAGTGCACCGCGAGACCGACAGCGAGGCCGACAAGCGCCGGACATACCCAGCCGAGACCAAGCCGCGCGAGCGGGAGATATGTGTTCACCGCGAGGTTGAAGCCCTCAAGATGCAGTGCGGCTATCACACCGTCAGGCAGCGCGGCGAGCACGCCGCACACCGCTGCAGGGACCGTGAAGCCGATCGCCCAGCGGAAGACACGGCAGTCATCGCCGAAGAGGCGGCCAAAGAGCGTCAGCGTGATGAGCACCACAGCGAGCGGGCACAGCAGCATCAGCACCGGGACGGCGTACTCGATTATCGCGCTCAGCCCGACATTGGCAAAGAGGAACGACACCGCCGCAAACAGCACCGCCCAGCCGCGGTAGCCCAGAGCCTTGGGGAAGAGCTGCACAAAGGTCTCGGCACAGCTCGTCGTCAGCCCGACGGCGGTTTTCAGGCACGCAAGAGTGACCGTCGCAGCGAGCACGAACAGCCCCGCGCCGCCGAGGTAATGCTGCGCTATCTGCGCCAGCGCTATGCCGCCGTTGGCGCTGGTCTCGAATGCGCCTCGGCTCTGCGCGCCCACCACGGTCACAGCGAGGTAGATCAGCGCCATCAGCAGGCAGCTGAATATGCCCGCGCGCACCGTGCACGACGACACGTCGTCCGCCCGCTCGATGCCGAGACCGCGGATGACCTGAATGACGACGATGCCGAACGCGAGTGACGCGAGCGCGTCCATGGTGTTGTATCCCTCGAGAAGCCCGGTGAAAAGCGGCTGGGAGACATAGTCCCCGGCGGGCTCGACGCTGAAAGCGGAGGCGGACGGCGACAGCAGCGCGACAATGACGAGTATGGCGAGGAACGCCAGAAACACGGGGTTGAGCACCTTGCCGACGTAGATGAGTATCTTCCCCGGTCTGAGCGAGAAGTACAGCACCGCCGCGAAGAACGCCGCCGAGAAGAGCAGTAGGCAGAGCTTTGCGTGCCCGGCGGGGAGAATATTCCCCAGCCCCACCGAGAACGACACCGTGGCGCAGCGCGGGATTGCGAAGAACGGGCCGATGGTCAGATAAAGCACACAGGTGAAGAACATGGCATACGGATGGCTGACGCGGGAGGATGAGAGCTCATAAAGCCCGCTGCATCTGCTGACACCGAGCGCGGCGACGCCCATCAGCGGCAGCCCCACGCCCGTGATGATGAAGCCGATGACGGCAGGGATGATGTTCCGCCCTGCCAGCTGCCCCATGTGCACGGGGAAAATGAGGTTTCCCGCGCCGAAAAACAGCCCGAACAGCATACTGGCGACATAGACATACTCTTTCGCCGAGAGATTCTTTTTCATTGTTCTCCTCCGTAATGCGAGACTGTGCCGCGCGGTGATTATGACGTTTCAGCAATCATAATCACTGCGCGGCACGACTTTGAAAGTGTAGCATATAAGAAAGAGAATTGCAATGCAAATTAAGGAGTTTTTTTATTCTCCATCTGCGTTATCGGCGGCGTCAGGCTCAGGTTCTGCTGCGATGCCTGCGCCGTGCTTTTTGAAAGCAGGCTCGGTGAAGAGCGACCAGAGCAGCATCATCACCGCCGGCATGAACGCGAGGGGGTACAGCCACCGCACGCTCAGCCGTGCAAGCTCCCCCGTCATTAAGACGAGTATCACCGTCGATGGCAGATGCCCCACGGCGAGCTTGAGCGCCGTCGCGTTCAGCGCGCCGAAGTCCAGCACACAGCGCGACAGCGTCGGGAACACCCAGCACGCCGCGCCCAGCGGCACGACCAGCGCCACATAATACGCCGCGCCC
>CAKTKU010000026.1 GCA_934572335.1 uncultured Oscillospiraceae bacterium | reverse complement strand
AAGCTCAACGCAAAGGGCTACCATCCCGCAGAGGTAGTCGACCAGGCAGCCTGCATCGGCTGCGCGTCCTGCGCGCGCACCTGCCCCGATGTAGCGATCAGGATAGAGAAGGATTAAGGAGGAAAGAAAAATGGCATTGACTCTTATGAAGGGTAGCGAGGCGATCGCTGAAGCCGCCATTCGTGCCGGCGCGCGCTTCTTCTTCGGCTATCCTATCACCCCGCAGACTGAGATCCCCGAATATATGTCCGCACGTATGCCCGAGATCGGCGGCTGCTTCCTGCAGGCCGAGAGCGAGGTCGCGGCGATAAACATGGTGTACGGCGCTGCCTCCACCGGCGCGCGCGTCATCACCTCCTCCTCCAGCCCCGGCGTCAGCCTCAAGCAGGAGGGTATATCCTACTGCGCCGGCGCTCAGCTCCCGTGCGTCATTCTCAACGTCATGCGCGGCGGCCCCGGCCTCGGCAGCATCCAGGCCTCCCAGGGCGACTATTTCCAGGCGACCAAGGGCGGCGGCAACGGCGACTACCACCTCATTACATACGCTCCCGCCTCCATTCAGGAAGCGATCAACATCCTCGGCTATGCCTATGACAAGGCCGAGAAGTACAGAGTGCCCGTTATGATGCTGGCAGACGGCATTATGGCGCAGATGATGGAGCCGGTCGAGATGCCGGAGATGGTCGAATACAAGGTCGACCCGGAGAAGAAGCCCTGGGCAGCCACCGGCTGGAAGCCCGGCGACGACCCCGCAAAGCGCGCGGTCATCAACTCCCTGTACATCAACACTGAGGAGCTCACCGTTCACAACAACAACCTCCAGGCTATTTACCGCGAGATCGAGAAGAACGAGGTCGAGTACGAGTGCTACAAGACCGAGGATGCCGACATCGTCATCACCGCGTTCGGCACCGTCGCCCGTATCGCAAAGTCCGCCATCAATGACCTGCGCGAGCAGGGCATCAAGGTCGGTCTCTTCCGCCCCATCACCGTGTGGCCTTTCCCATATGCCGAGCTTGCCGACGCCGTCAAGGGCGCGAAGGCCATCCTCGACGTCGAGGTCAACGAGGGTCAGATGATGGAGGACGTCCGTCTCGCCGTCAACGGCGCTCTGCCTGTTGACTACTTCGGCTACTGCGGCAGCCAGATGCCTACCACCGAGGAGATAAAGGCAAAGATCCTCAAAATGAAGGAGGGTAAATAAATGTCCGTCGTATTTGAAAAAACCAGTTACCTGACCGACAAGCAGTTCCACTACTGCCCGGGCTGCAACCACGGCATTATCCACCGCCTCGTCGCCGAGTGCCTCGAGGAGTCCGGTATGGGCGGCAACATCGTCGGCGTCGCGCCGGTCGGCTGCTCCGTTTTCGCTTATGACTACTTCAACGTCGATATGCTCGAGGCCGCGCACGGCCGCGCCCCCGCAGTTGCCACCGGCGTGAAGCGCGCAAAGCCCGACGCCCTTGTTTTCACCTATCAGGGCGACGGCGACCTTGCCTCCATCGGTACCGCTGAGATCGTCCACGCTGCCCACCGCGGCGAGAAGATCTGCACCATCTTCGTCAACAACGCCATTTACGGCATGACCGGCGGCCAGATGGCTCCGACCACCCTCATCGGTCAGAAGACCACCACCTCCCCCAACGGACGTGATGAGGACTGGTGCGGCGCACCTATCAGAATGAGCGAGATGCTCGCGCAGGTTCCCGATTCCTACTATATCGAGCGCTGCGCTGTCAACAACAACGCGAATATCCTCAAGACCAAGAAGGCAATAAAGAAGGCGTTCCAGTACCAGATGGAAGGCAAGGGCTTCTGCATGGTCGAAGTTCTCTCCACCTGCCCCACCAACTGGGGTCTCAGCCCGGTCGAGGCTATGAAGTGGCTTGAAGAGAATATGATCCCCTACTATCCTCTGGGTGTGAAGAAAGATAAGGGGGCAGAATAACTATGACTAAAGAGTTTATATTTGCCGGTTTCGGCGGGCAGGGTATGCTGCTCATCGGTAAGTTCATGGCAATGGCGTGCATGCTCGACGGCAAGCATGTCTCCTGGCTTCCCTCCTACGGTCCCGAGATGCGCGGCGGCACGGCAAACTGCTCCGTCATCGTCAGCGATGAGGACGTCGCCTCCCCGCTGGTCGACAAGGCTGACGCCGTTGTCGCGATGAACCTGCCCTCTCTCGACAAGTTCGAGCAGAGCGTCAAGCCCGGCGGTGTTCTCGTCATCAACAGCTCCATCATCGACCGCAAGTCCACCCGCGACGACATCACCGTTGTCTACTGCGACGCGATGAAGATCGCCGAAGAGGTCGGCAACCCCAAGGGCGCGAATGTCGCCATTCTGGGCGCGCTGATGGAGAAGATGCCCGTTGTCTCTGTCGACAAGATGACCGAGGCTATCCGCATCGAGCTTGGCGAGCGCAAGCTCCGCTTCCTCGAAGGCAACAAGAAGGCTCTTATCGCCGGTATGGAAGCTGCAAAGTAAATCTCTTGTTTTCTCCTTACTATACAGACAAAGCAACAAAATCCCTGCGGAAAAGCTCCGCAGGGATTTTGTGATATATGCGTGTATCAGAGAGATTACGGCTCGCGTATCGCGCCGCCGGAGACAAAGATCTCGCCCGCGTCAAGAGCGAGCGCATCCTCGCCGCCGGGGATGATAAGCTCGCCGCCTGTGACGTTGATGTTGCCCTCGCCCAGCCACAGCGCCCCGTCGACTATCAGCGTCCCGCCGGAGATGTTTATCCCGCCGCGCTCAATGGCGATGCCGCCCATCACGTGCACCGTCCCGCTGCGCACCTCTAGCACCGCGTTTTGCAGCCAGAGGTCATGCTCGGCGGTGAAGCCGCCGCCGTCAACGAGTAACAGCCCCTCGCCGCCGGCCTCGCTGCCCATGGCAAATTCGTCGCACCGCACCGTTACTTCCGCGCCGTCCGTCACGGCGAACACCGGCTCATGCACCGCGCCCCAGCCCCAGACACCGCACTGCTGCTCCACGGTCAGCGAGCCGCCGCCCGTGAAGAGGAGGCTTGCCCCGCCGAGGTCGTTTGTGACGCGGTTCGCGCCGGAGAGCGTGATGTGCGCCGCGCCCCACGGCGAGAGGGAGGAAAACTCGTTGTTTTCAAGCCCCAGCGTCCCGGCGAACCAGTACCGTTCGTTGACGCACTCGGCGCTCAGCGGGATCCAGACAGTTTCGTTTTCATATGCCCACTCGGTGCTGTACGTCGTGGCATAGTACCGGCTGCCGTCCGCGTCGCGGTCTAGCACCGAAGCGCCGTAGTCATTCACCTGCGCGCCTGCGATGTTCCCCGCGGCGAGCGTGCCCGCCCCGGCCTCAACGACCGTGCCGCCGGGAATATCCTCGGCAATGTACGCCTCGCCGCCGCTGAGTATGACGGTGGGCGCATCGCCGTCAACGCTGTCGATGAGCGCCGTGCCGCCGCGGAACACGAGCTTCGCGCAGCCAGAGACCTGCCGCGCGAGCAGCAGCCCGTCCGCCGTCAGTACGTCGCCGCCTGCGGCATCGAGCCTTCCTGTGTGCAGCGCGCCGCGCAGCACCGCCGCGCTGACGGCGCAGCCCTCGTTCGGCGCGCAGGAGAGAGAATCCACATAGACGTCAACATCGCCGTCGATGATAAACGCCGGGACGGGCAGGCTCCGCCCGCCGGTCTCCACGGCGCTCGTGTCGCGGATTAAGAGCGTTCCGCTGCCGGAGATGAGCACGCAGTCGAAGTTTTCAAATGTCGAGTACTCCTCGCCGCCGCCGTCGACCCAGCAGTCGCCGCTTATCTCAAGGCGCAGTATGCCGCCCGCGTCCGGGCGGATGTTCGGGATGGCGCAGTTATCCGCGGCGATGGAGAAAGCGTAGTATGTCTCACCGTTCCACGCGAGCGCGTGGGTGGAGGCGACGCGCTCCGCCCCGCCACCGGAGAAGTCCTCCAGCGTCACACCTTCGCCAAACTGACCTGTCACAAGGTCGGTATAGCTGCCGTCCGGCATGCGCACAGCGTAGACCTCGCCCACGCCCTCATAGGCGCGAGGCGAGAGGGGAAAGTCGTCCCCGTCCACCGCGCCGCCGGTCTCCGCGGCGTCATAGTAGATTCGGCAGCTCTCCGGCAGGGCATCCGCCGTGTCCGCGGGTTCGGCCGCAATATCCGGCTCAGCGTCGCCGCCGACTGCCGCCGGTGCGGGCGCGTCAGCGCCGCCGCACCCCGCGAACAGCAGAACGAGCGCGGAGAGGAATATGCAAAGTAATTTTTTCATGATAAGCACTCCTATATAAAAGGATGTTCATATAGAAATTATATAATAAATTTTTCCTGCTGTAAAGCGAAAAACACCGCCCGGGACCTGCCCGGACGGTGCATGAGCCGATATGTGGATGTTGTGGATATATGGGTGCGTCAGTATTCCAGCAGCGGCGCGGAGCCGTCGTCGTCGCACTTGGTGATGGAGCGTATCTCCGCTTCATAGCTGTAGCTGTCGTCGACCTTGACGGTGAAGCGGTCGCCCACCTTTTTGCCGAGCACCTGCTGCCCGAAGGGGGATTCCTTGCTTATAAGCCCGCGCCGCGGGTCGCAGCGCACCGTCGTGACGACCTGAATGGTGTCGACTTCGTCATCCTCCGGCATGTATATCTCCACCTTGTCGAAAAGCCCGACCTCATCCCCGCCGGAGCGGTCGCTTATTACGGTCGCGGTCTTTATCATGCCCTCGAGGTAGCGGATGCGGCTGCGGTTTTTGTTCTGCGCCTGCTTTGCCGCCTTGTACTCAAAGTTCTCGCTCAAATCGCCGAAGGCACGCGTGCGCTTGACCTCCTCTATCAGCTCCGGCATAAGCTCGAGCCGGCGGTAGTCAAGCTCCTCCTTCATCTTTTTTATGTCCTGCTTTGTCAGTTCGTCGTGCATAATTGCGCCTCTTTGGTTTTAATCGTCAATGTCTACGCTCACGGTGTCCAGACCGTTGCGTTCAAACTCGTTGAGGTAATCGTCCATCCTCGCGGTCAGCTCGTCAAAGCTCTCGGGGTCGGTGTCCTCCAGCCCGAGATCCCGCCGCGCCAGCTCCTCCGCCAGTATGTTGTAGAATACCGCGTCCTCATAGTCGGCGATAGCCTCGTGGATGCCGCCGTCCTCATACGCCTTCGACGGGAAAATATGCCCGTGCCACATCTGCACGAGCGAGCGCATCCCGTTTGCCGGGCACATGGAGAACAGCTTCTCCTGCATAAGGTCGTAATCCTCAAACCGGTCGTCGCCGCGTGTGGAGTTCAATATCCAGTTGCCAATATACACCATATCCAGCAGCCGCCGGAACTCCTTGTCGGAAAGCTCTATATTCATAATGCGTGTTCGCCTCCTTGATCACTGTCGATATTCCTATTATAGCACTAAGCAAGCTATAATTCCACATATCATGTCAAACAAATTTTGCTTGTATTGGCGCGCGTGTTGAGGTAAAATAAACCGTCAGTCAGATTTCAGACATATGTATTTCAGGTATAAGAGGATCAGCATGGACAATAGACCCGTTGGTATATTCGATTCCGGGCTGGGCGGTCTGTCGGCACTGCGCGTGCTCAGGCAGCTTCTGCCGGAGGAGAACATTGTATATTTCGGCGACACCGGGCGCAACCCCTACGGCGTGCGCAGCCCGGAGGAGCTTCGGCGCATGGCGCGGGAGGATATGGAGCTTGCCGCCAGCTTCGGCGCGAAGGCGATCATCGCCGCGTGCGGCACGGTGTCCAGCACCGCGCCGGACGTGCTCGCCTCGTTCCGTCTGCCGGTGTTCAATGTGATAGACGCGAGCGTCGCCGCGCTGGCGGCCGTGCCGGGGGACGCGCCGCTCGGCGTCATCGCGACGAGCGCGAGCATCAAAAACGGCGCGTTCAAGCGCCGCCTGCAGGCGCTCTGCCCCGGACGGGAGATCGTGGACGCCGCGTGCCAGGACTTTGTGCGCCTTATCGAGCACGGACACACGGATGAAAACGACGCGGAGCTCATCGCGGCGGTGGAGGGGTATCTCGCACCGCTCAAGGCGCGCGGCGTGTGCGCGCTGCTCCTCGGGTGCACGCATTTTGACTTTGCGGAGCACGCGATAAAAAACTACATCGGGCGCGATGTGCGCATCGTCAGCGCGTCCGGCTGCGCCGCGGAGAGCATGTGCGGCTATCTCAGAGAACATGACCTTTTGGGAACGGGCGGCACGACGGAGTATTACACCAGCGGCAGCGCGGAGAGCTTCACGGCAAACGCCGGGGCGCTGCTGGGACAGAACATTGCCGGGCATGTGCACACGGCGAGCGCGGAGGGAAGAGCAGAATGATAAAAGATGTTGTGATATGGATGCGCAGCGTCCACAACAGCGACGAGGGCGAGGACGACGTTATGGAGTTCAGCACGGACGGCGAATATTTCATCGACGGCGACACCTACTGCTTCACGTATCTTGAGACCGAGATAACGGGGCTGCCGGGGACGCGCACAAGTGTTTTCGTCCGCCCGGATGAGGTCGTGGTCGACCGCGACGGCATGATGACCAGCCGCATGATCCTGCGCGAGCGGGAGAAGAACCGCTTCCTCTATACAACGCCATACGGAAGCGCCACGTTCAATCTCAGCACCCGCAGCATCACCAAGCGCTTTGACGAGCACGGCGGGGAGCTCACACTGGATTATGTCGTGGATATGGAGCACACGTGCGTCACGCGCAACAAGTTTTACGTGCGTCTGCGCGAGCAGCAGCCCGCTGCGCAGTGAACGACCTGCTGCAAGCCGCGGCGGAGAGTGCGCAGACGCTCATAGCCGCGGCGTTTGGGCGCGCCGTGCCGGAGAATCCACAGGGCGCGCGGCCTGACGGCACGGTGACACTGCCGCGCCGCGCGGAGCATGGCGACCTCACGGCGAACCACGCGCTTATTGGCGCGGCGGCGCTGGGTCTGCCGCCGGCGGAGCTTGCGCGGCGGCTCGCGCGGAATATGGACCTTGACGGAAGCTGCTTTGCCGCAGTGGACGCGGCGGGCGCGGGGTTTTTGAACTTCATGCTCAGTGATGCGTGGTATGGCGCGGTGCTGGATGAAGCGGCGCGCCTTGCCCCGCCGCCGACTGCCCTTGCCGCGCCTAAGACGGCGGCGGATGAGCTGCGGCTCTTCCCGCGCACAGATGTCGTGCCGGTGGAGGAGCTTTCACGGCGCGGCGACATGGCAAACGGCGTGTACTGTGTGCGGTATGCGTATGCGCGCATGGGCGCGGTCATTGAAAACTATGCTGCCGCCGCGCGCCCGGTGTACCCGGCGGAGACGGCGGATGCCGCGCGTCTTTCGCACCCGGCGGAGCGCGCGCTTATAAAGCTGGTCGCCGCGCTGCCGGGGGAGTGCGCGTGCGCCGGGGAACGGCGCGATGCCGCGGCGCTCTGCGGCTATGCCCTCCGCCTTGCGGATGGGTTTTACTCAGTCTATGCGCTGCCTGGGTACTTCTCGGCGGATGAGCATACGCTTGCCCAGCGATTAAGGCTGCTCGCCGCCGCGCGCCGTGCGCTTGGGTACGCGCTCGACCGCGCCGGAGTAAATAAGAACATGATATAAAGAAATCGTCACTTCATTTGCTGAAGTGGCGATTTCTGCTATGTATATTATTTTTTGATCACCATGCTTCGCTGTCGTCAAAGTCTACGAGCGTGGGATCGAGCGGTTCCTCGCGCAGAACGGAGGTCATGTAGGCGTTCACCTGCGCGCGCATGTCCGCGCGGGAGATGGTGCGGCAGTCCATGAGATCCTGCCGTACCCAGATGAAGTTATAATTCCGCTCGCGCGCCTGATCGTCAAATATGCCCTGAAGACCGTCCATGCCCTTGCAGGATATCTGGTCGTACATAATGATGGTGTCGACAGCGTATTCCTCCGCGACGCGCCACAGCTCGTCCACGGCGTTTTTGTACCCGCCCTTGGTGTGCTTGCGCATGGTGGTGCGCTCAAACGTGAGCGCGAGACCCTCCAGCGCCCTGCGCGGGGAGGAGGTATCGATTATCTGCTGGGAGATATGCGTTTCCATGTCCATCACGCACACGATGCCCCAGCACAGCTCCAGCCAGTTGGCAAAGCTCGTGTAATAATTCGCGGGGCATGACCACACCAGCGCCTTGTGGCGCATTTCGCGCGAGCAGGGGAGGCGCTTTTCATAGCCAGCCTGCATGATGCGGCGCACCTTGTCGTCTGCGCGGATGAAGCGCTCGTCCATGCCGCCGTGCAGGTGGAATGAGTACATCCTGTACAGCCACGGCGTGGGACCCGTGACCTGCGGATAGCGCGTGCGGTTTATCTCCCACAGCTCAAGATGAAAGCGCGTGACCTTGTTGTATTTTTCAAGCCCGGTGAAGAATGCGTCCCAGTCAAATTTCTCACCGGTCTGCTCCTCAATGAAGCGGATGCAGCCGAGTATTTCCTCCACGGCGTAGTCCTGCGCGTCCACATCGTCGTTATATCTCAGCGGCACGCCCAGCTCATACGTGGGCAGCCTGAAATAGCGGTCCTGATACGCGCTCGTCATGACACTGCCGTCGCAGGGCATGTTGCACGAGATGAAGCACTTGCCGAAGATGGGGTAGTCCCCCTCAACGGCAACGCCCGCCTCCGCCGACGGCAGCGGACACACGTCCGACGGCACGCCGTAGTTCTCGATAGTGTCGAGATACACCGGGTGGAGCTGCTGATTTATCATGGAGGAGAGGAAGATGGGGATGGTCTGCACCGGCAGCCCGATGAGATTCGGGAAGCCGCTCATCAGCTCCGTCGGCACAAGCTCATCGAGGCAGACGATCCGCTCGGAGAGCGGCTTGCTGCCGCCGATGCTCTGGTCGGCATTGAACATGGTGGCGATGATGTCTATCGTGTGCTTGACGATGACGTCGTATAGAATATGCCCCGAGCGCAGCTGCACGCCGCGGTTGCCCTCAAGCTGGCGGTCAATGAACGCGGGGACGGTGAGATACGTTGCCATCCAGCGGTATTTCCACAGCCCCTTTACCACCTGCACCGGCGAGCGCAGCACGAACGCCGCCATGTCCTTCCACGTTGTCAGCCACCATGCGAAGTCATACGCCGTGTCGCGCAGACCGCGCCATTCGCGCGTTTTGCGTATGCCGGTGACGGCAGAGTATGTATTGCCGAGACCCTTCATCTCACTTGCCCTCCTTCGCCGCGTTTATGCGCTTTATCTCCAGACTCTCCACGAACGCCTGCACCCGCGTGCGCAGCTGCCCGGAGGCGTTGCCGGTGTACTGCCGGTCGACGCAGACGGACGGAATGCCGAATTCCTCCGTGATGATGTGCGAGGCGAGCGGGCGCTCATACCCCCAGTATTCGCAGAATTTCAGCGCCTCGTACAGCACGCCCTCGGCGTTATACTCCTGCGTGAGCGTGCGCACGTATTCGCGCCGCCCCTGCACCATGTCGCGCTGCATATAGCGCGGGCACTGGCTCGTCGTCTGGTAGAAGCGGCACACCTGCGTCAGCGCGCTCTCGCTGTCCGTCAGTGGGATCTCCTGCCGTCCGGGGAGCGAGCCGAAGCAGAAGCGGTCCGCGACGATCAGCGCGCCGGATTCCTCCACCGTGCGGGTGAAGTCCGTGTCGTCGATCTCCGACCCGACAACGGCGATGCGCGCGCGAAAGCGCGGCTTTTCATCGACCTCGCGGGTCTTTATCTCCTCCAGCGTCTCTCTGAGATACGGCAGGATCAGCGCCTTGGGGCAGCAGTACGACACGAGGCACAGCACGTGGTACTCATACCCCGTGACGGGCGGCACATCGCGCTTGCGCATATCGCCGATCTCCGTGAGGATGCGGCAGACCTCGTTGTGCTCGGCGACGGCGGCGCGTATCGCGGCGTCGGAAATGTCCGTGCCGTAATGCGAGTGCAGCGGCTCAAGCAGCTTTTTTGTCAGCTGGTTTTCGTAGTGGCGCAGTCCGTGCTCCGTCACCTTGAACGGCACGTCGACGTAGGACACGAAGAAGTCCGGGTTATCCACAAGGCGCAGAAGCTCAAAGTGCTCAAGCGCGCGGTTCATCTCCGAGCAGGTCTCCGTCCCGGCGAGCGCGGAAAGAAAGCTGTACCCGCCCTCGATGCCGCGCTCGACAAGCGCCTTGGAGTACCCGCAGAGGTAGTTTGTGAGATAATACGTCGAGATATCCAGCGAGCCGGTGTGCGGCGCGCGCAGACGCACGGAAAAGCAGTTGTCGAGATTCAGAAGAACCTCCGGCATGTGATAGCAGGTGTAGCCGACGGCGTGCATGCCCTGCGCCGTCGCCTCGCGCACGAGCGGGTTGGCGGCCTCGTCCAGAAGCCCCTCAAAATAGATAAGATGCTTTAGGTCTCTCATCCTGCGCCTCCCAGATTCGTCAAGTGTATAGTGTATTATAAATATATGTCAATTATATATGAACGAACGCGGGTGCGTCAAGCAGAAATTGTTCGGATTTTGACAAATAAAAAGCGGGAAAACTATAACCCCAGCGCGTCTATGACCTCCTTGGCGCTCAGTGCGAGCGAGCGGGCAAACTCAGCGTCAGGCGAGCGCACCGACACGCGCACAGCCTCGCGCGCGGCAAGCGGCGCGATGTGCAGGCTGTACCCCCGCCCCGCGAGGCGTATACCATCGGAGTAGTCCGCGCCCATGTCCAGCATCGCCTCACTCAGCGCGCCCATGAGCGCCGCGCGGCTTTCACAGGCACAGTCTATGCTCTCCGCGCCCGCGTCCGCCGCGTCGTCCGGCGGTTCTGCCGCCGTGCGCGCGAACGCCGCGCCCGGCAGAATGTCCAGCTGCCCTTCAAGAGCATCGATGCAGCAGCGGTAATACGCCAGCGGTGTTCCTACGTCGCACCAGTACCCGTCGAGCGCGATGCCGCGCAGACGCTCTCCCCGCGCGAGCAGCAGCGGGAAAAGCTCCTTGGCAAAGTCGAAGGGACGCCCCTCCGGCACAAGCGCCATCGCGCGCGGGGAGAGGATGTATATCCCGGTGTTGACAAGGTCGGTGACAACGCGGCTCCACTGCGGCTTTTCGATGAAGCAGCGGATATTGCCGTCCACGTCCGTCACGGCGAGACCGTAGGACAGCGGCTCGCGGCTGCGGTGCAGGGCGAGCGTGACCGCGGCGTCCGATTCCCGGTGCTCACGCATGAGGCGCGAGAGGTCGAGGTCGCACGCGGCGTCGCCGGATATGACGAGAAAGTCCTCATCGCCGTAAAAATCCGCGCAGTTTTTCACGCCGCCCGCCGTCCCCAGCGCCTCGCGCTCGACGCGGTACTGCATATGCACGCCAAGTGCCGCTCCGTCGCCGAATGCGCGCTCTATATCCTCCGCGCGGTATTTCAGCGCCGCGCATATGTCCGTGAAGCCGTGCTTTTTCAAAAGGCGCACTATGTGCTCCAACATCGGCCGCCCCAGCAGCGGCGCCATGGGCTTGGGCAGCTCGCCCGTCACGGGGCGCAGCCGCGTGCCCTCGCCGCCCGCCATTATCACAGCCTTCATTGCGCTTTCACTCCTTGCAGATCGTTTTTTAGTATTATCTGCGTTTTGGTTAAAGAAATTTGTTGTAAAGGTAAGCCATATTTGGTATAATGATTTAATACAATGAGAGAATTATCGTCTGTTCCAGTATCAGGAGGTGCAGGTGTGAATAAAAACCTGAAACGGCTGGCAGAGCCGGGCGCGAGACTGTATCTCGTGTTCCTTGTGCTTTTCGCCGCGGCAGCGCTCTTTTTCAAAATGTACGAGCTTGCGGCGGCGGAGGGCGCGGTCATTCTGCTGCTGCTCATTTACGGCTTTTTTGCCCGGAAGAAGAGAGAAAAACAGCTCGCGGCGTATATAGAATCCATCACATATGACACGGAGAACGCCAAGAACAACACCCTCATGAATTTCCCCCTGCCGATAACGGTGTTCCGGCTGGACGATTCGCGCATCATCTGGGGCAATGAGATGTTTTTCAGCATGTGCGGCTCGACGGGGGCGCGGCTCGACGCGCGCATCGCGGACATGGTGCCGCAGTTCACGGGGAAGTGGCTGCTCGAGGGCAAGACCCAGTACCCCGAGCTTCTTGAGGTAAACGGCAAGAAATACAGCCTGCACGGCAACATCATCCGCTCCGACAGCGACAGCGGCAGCGCCCTTATGGGTATAGTGTATTGGGTGGACGTGACCGAATATGACAATATCCGCCTGAAATACGAGGAGACGCGCCCCGTTGCGGGCATCGTCGTCATTGACAACCTCGATGAGCTTTTTAAAAACCAGCCCGACCGCATAAAAAACGACATACGCGACGCGGTTGAGGACAGGCTCAACCAGTGGTGCGATGAGTACAGCGGCATACTGCGCCGCTACGACAGGGACCGTTACCTCGTCGTGTTTGAAAAGCAGGATATCGAGCATATGAAGCTCGACAAGTTCAAGATAACCGAGGAGATGCACCAGGTCGAAAGCCCGAACGGGATAAACGCTTCCGTCAGCATCGCCTTCGGCGTGGACGGCACGAATCTGAGCGAGACGCTGCAATTTGCCGACATCGGCATTGAGCTTGCCATCTCGCGCGGCGGCGACCAGACCGTCATAAAGGACAGACTCAGCTTTGAATTCTTCGGCGGGCGCGGCTTCGAGGTCGAAAAGCGCACGAAGGTGAAGTCCCGCGTCATGGCGAACACCCTTGCCGAGCTTATGCGCGACTCCAGCCGCGTGCTCGTGATGGGGCACCGCTTTGCCGACCTTGATGCGGTCGGCGCGGCGGTGGGCGTGTGCTGCCTCGCGCGCAACTGCGGCGTGAAGGCGAACATCGTCATTGACATGAACAAAAACGCCGCCCACGCACTCATCGACATGGTGCGCGCGGAGCCGGAGTATAAGGACTGCTTCATGAGCCCGCAGGAGGCGCTGCTGCGCGCCGACGGGCGGACGCTGCTCGTCATTGTGGACACGAACCGCCCCGAGCAGGTTGAGAATCCCGAGCTTTTGTCCGAGTGCAGCCGCGTCGCGGTCATTGACCACCACCGCGTCGCCGCCACGTACATCCAGAACGCCGCCCTCGGCTTTATCGAGCCTTACGCCTCCTCCGCGTGTGAGCTTCTCACCGAGATATTGCAGGAGCTTATAGAGCAGGGCGACATACTCAAGTGCGAGGCGGACGCGATGCTCGCGGGCATCGTGCTGGACACGAAGAGCTTTACCCTGCGCACCGGCGACCGCACGTTTGACGCGGCGGCATATCTGCGCCGCTGCGGCGCGGACACCACAGAGGTCAAAAAGCTTTTGCAGACCGGCATGGAGGACACCATCGCAAGGTACAAGATCATGCAGAGCGCGGAGCTTTACCGCGGCGTGGCGATCGCCGCGCCCACCGAGCCGCAGGACCGCATAGTCGCGGCACAGGCGGCGGACGAGCTTTTGAACATATCCGGCGTGAATGCCTCCATCGTCATTGCCAACGCCGCGAACGGCGGGGTGTTCGCCTCGGCGCGCTCCATCGGTGAGCTGAATGTCCAGCTCATCATGGAAAAGCTCGGCGGCGGCGGCAACAGGAGCGCCGCAGCCGTGCAGTTCAAGGACAAGACGCTTCCGGAAGCCGTCCACGCGGTCTATGCCGCGATCGACGACTATCTGGGCTAAGGCAACACCGCACAACACGGCGGCGGCATCTGGCGGATGATTTGCGCTCTGATTTAGTCACTTTTTCTTGAAATACACAAAGTATTCCTGCAAAAAAGTGCCGTCATCAGAACTCAAATTCTCTCGCCAGCTGCTCTTGCCGCATTATGCGGTATTGCCATAAACAAAAAACATAATGCAGTATTAAAAAGGAGAGAAGAAAAATGAAAGTTATATTCACCGCGGACGTAAAGGGTCAGGGCAAGAAGGGCGAGCTGAAAGAGGTCTCCACCGGCTATGCGCGCAACTATCTCATGCCGCGCGGGCTCGCCACCGAGGCGACCGCCGACAACCTCAACGCCTTCAAGCTCAAGGAGAAGGCAAAGGCGGCGCAGATAGCAAAGGAAAAGGCGCAGGCGGAGGAGTACGCCAAGAAGCTCTCCGGCGTGCAGGTCACGATCCGCGCCAAGGCGGGCGCGAACGGCAAGCTCTTCGGCGCTGTCACCTCGCAGGAGATCTCCGACGCGCTGCGCGAGCAGTTCGGCATGGACGTTGAGAAGAACAAGATCGTCCAGCCCGAGCCGATAAAGAGCTACGGCAGCTACACCGTCAAGGCAAAGCTCGGCTATGAGATAAGCGGGACGGTCAATGTCCTCGTGGTAGAGGGATAATCACCGCCGAAAGGAAGCACACCCTATGGAAGAACTTTTGGGCAGAAAGACGCCCCACTCCGCCACGGCGGAGCAGGCGGTCGTCGGCTCAATGCTCATTGATCCGCGGTGCATCGCCGATGTGCTCGAGCGCCTGCGGAGCGATGAATTCTATATAAAGCTCAACCGGGACATCTATGACACGATGGCGGCGATGTTCGCCTACGGGCAGACCATCGACCCCGTCACCGTGCTCGACCAGATGAAGGTGCGCGGCGTGTACACCGACGAGTGCGACGCATACATGGCGGAGGTCATGCGCGTCACGCCGACGGCGGCCAACGTCATGGAGTACGCCGCCATCGTGCGCGACAAGGCGCTGCTGCGCCGCCTCGGCGAGACGGCGGACGAGATAAACGCCATGGTGTATGAGGGCTCGGGCGAGGCGGAAAACCTCCTCGAAGCGGCGGAGCGCAAGATATACGCCCTGCGTCAGGGGCGCAACGTCGGCGGGCTGATGCCCGTGTCCTCCGTCGTGCAGAACGTTTTCGACGAGCTTTCGGAGATCGCCGCCTCCGGCAAGAAGATACCCGGTCTCAGCACAGGGCTTGTCGACCTCGACAGGACGATACTCGGGCTCAACAAGTCTGAGCTTATCCTCGTCGCGGCGCGCCCCGGCATGGGCAAGACGAGTATCGCGCTGGACATGGCGCTCTATGCTGCCATGTCGCAGAGAAAGACCGTGGCCATGTTCTCGCTTGAAATGTCGCGGGAGCAGCTGGTGTCCCGCCTCCTTTCGCGCGCGGCGCGCGTGCCGGGGCAGGGGCTAATGACCGGCCAGCTCACCGAGCAGCAGTGGCGTGACATTGCCGACGCCGCGCAGGCGCTCAGCGCCACGGATATAAGGATAGACGACAACCCCACGCTCACGGTGTCGGACATGAACGCCCAGTGCCGCCGCGTGGAGGGGCTTGACCTTGTGGTCATTGACTATTTGCAGCTTATGCAGTCCGCCGGGAGCGGACACACATGGTCGAACGAGAGCCGCACCCAGGCTGTCAGCGACATCAGCCGCATGATGAAGATAATGGCGAAGGAGCTGAATGTGCCGGTGGTGTGCCTGTCGCAGCTGTCGCGTGCCAACGAATCGCGCACGGATAAGCGCCCCATGCTCTCCGACCTGCGCGAATCCGGCGCCATCGAACAGGACGCGGACGTTGTGATAGGTCTTTACCGCGAGGGGTATTATAATAAGGAATGCGCGGAGCCCGATATTGCCGAGGCGATAGTGCTGAAAAACCGCAAGGGCGAAACGGGCACAGTGAGGCTGCGCTGGATGCCGGAGTATACGTCCTTCGGCTCGGTCAGTGATCTGGATGGCTGATATAGAGAAAAAACTGACGCTGCCGGAGGATTGCGGCAGCGTGCTCGCGGCGGTGTCCGGCGGGGCGGATTCGGTGTGCATGCTGCATCTGCTCGTCCGCCGCGCGGAGGAGACCGGCATGCGCGTGTGCGCGGCGCACTATGAGCACGGCATACGCGGCGGGGAGTCGCTGCGCGACGCGGCGTTTGTCACGGCGCTGTGCGAAAGACTCGGCGTTCCGCTCGCGGTGGAGCACGGGGACGTGCCCGCCTATGCCGCGGCGCAGCGCCTCGGCACGGAGGAAGCGGCGAGAGCGCTGAGATATAAATTCCTTGCCGATGCCGCCGCGCGGATGGACTGCCGATACATTGCCACGGCGCATAACGCCGACGACAACGCCGAGACCGTGCTTTTCAACCTCGCCCGCGGGAGCGGGACGAAGGGGCTCGGCGGGATACCGGCGCAAAGGGGCAATATCATCCGCCCGCTGATCGCCGTCACGCGCGCGGAGATAGAGGCGTATCTCGCGGCGAACGCGCTCGACCATGTCGAGGACAGCACGAACGCGCAGGATGAATACAGCCGCAATCTCATCCGCCACGCGGTCATGCCGCCTCTGCGGAGGATAAACCCCGGCTTTACCGCCGCCATCGCGCGCACGGCGGGGCTGCTGCGGCAGGATGAGGATTATTTCGCCTCCGCGGTGCGGCGCTTTCTGGATGAGAGCTTCGACGGGGAGAGCGTGGAGTGCGCGGCGCTCACAGCGCTGCACCCGGCAGTGTCGTCGCGCGCGGTGCGCGCGCTGTGGGGAAGAAATCTCGACATGGCGCACGTGGACGCGGTGCTCGCACTCGCGGCGGGCGAGGGGCTGGGCTATGCCGACCTCCCCGGCGGAAGAGTGCGGCGCGAGCAGGGCAGAATATATTTTAAAGAGCCGGAAAAGCGGACGGTGACGGAGCGCGTGCTCGTCCCCGGCGAGACGCTTGATGTGCCGGAGGCCGGGCTTCGTCTGCGGTCATTTTTCTCCGTGTATACGGGAGAAATTTACGGCTTGTTCAAGACTTATTGTCTCAGATGTGAGAGTATATACGGGAATGTCAAATGCACCGGCAGACAGCCGGGGGACAGGTTTTCTCCCGCGGGCAGGGGCTGCACAAAGAGCCTCAAGAGCCTTTTCACAGAGAGACACATGACCCAGCGGCAGCGGGATACGACCGTTGTCATCAGGGACGAAAGGGGCATCGCGGCAGTCGTAGGCTTTGGGACAGACGAGCGCTGCAGGCCCGAAGCAGGGGATAGGGTACTCTGTATTCAAATAGAAAAAATATAAAAATCATAGGGAGAAAATGACTGATGGATGTTATGGAAAAGGACATTGAGCGCGTTCTGATCTCGCAGATAGAGATCGAGAAAAATGTGCAGAAGGTCGGGGCGCAGATATCGAAGGACTACGAGGGCACGGAGCCGATATTCGTCGGCGTGCTGAAGGGCTGCTTCATCTTCATGGCAGACCTCATGCGCCATGTGACCATCAACTGCTCAATGGACTTTATGGCGGTCTCCTCCTATCAGGGGACGACCTCCACCGGCGCGGTGAAGATAAATAAGGACCTGAACGAGGACATCGCCGGGCGGCATCTCATCCTTGTGGAGGATATACTCGATTCCGGCATCACGCTCAATTATCTCAAGAACTATCTCTCCGTGAGAAAGCCCGCGTCCATCAAAATCGTCACGCTCATGGACAAGCCCGCCCGCCGCAAGGCGGATATCCACGCGGACTATTCCTGCTTTGAGGTGCCGGACGCATTCGTCGTGGGCTACGGGCTGGACTATAACGAGCGCTACCGCAATCTGCCGTATATCGGCGTGCTCAAGCCCGAGGTATACTCCGCCAAATAAAATCCGCATTTAATTTATATACTTATATAGTTATAGTTAGATAGACCTTAAATTAAGGATGTGACCGATTTTTGAAACCCAACCGCAACAGAACCAGAGATCTGGGGTTTTATGTGCTGCTGCTCGTGATCCTCGTGGCAGTCATATTCACCATGACGAAGGACACCGACACCGGCAAGGTCGAGACGTATTCCGACCTCGTTGACCTCTTCAAGGAGGAAAAGGTGCAGTCGTTCAAGACCGAGGGCAACACCGTGCTGCTCAAGGTGCGCACGGACGATCCTGTGAAGCCCGTGGAGGAGCTGAGCTACGAGCTCTATAGCTTCTCGGTGTTTTATGAGGATCTCGGCGACCTTATAAAGGAGCAGCAGGACGCCGGTATACTCGAAGAGTACGATTACGGCAAGGGGCTTGAGATCCCATGGTGGGCGCAGTTTTTGCCGTACCTCATCATCATGATCGCGGCGATGGCGCTGTGGTACGTGATGATGAACAAGGCCGGCGGGATGCAGGGCGGCGTCGGCAAGTTCAGCAAGGCGCGCACCAAGCTCGGCAGCGATGAAAAGGAAAAGAAGACCTTCGCCGACGTCGCGGGATGCGACGAGGAGAAGGAGGAGCTGGCCGAGATCGTCGACTTCCTCAAGGACCCGAAGGCGTACACTGCCATGGGCGCGCGCATACCCAAGGGCGTGCTGCTCGTTGGACCTCCGGGAACAGGTAAGACCCTGCTCGCCAAGGCTGTGGCGGGCGAGGCAAATGTGCAGTTCCTCTCCATCTCCGGCTCCGACTTTGTGGAGCTGTATGTCGGTGTGGGCGCGGGGCGCGTCAGAGACCTCTTTGACCAGGCGAAGAAGGCTGCCCCGGCGATCATATTCATCGACGAGATCGACGCTGTCGGCCGCCAGAGAGGCAGCGGTCTCGGCGGCGGTCACGATGAGCGCGAGCAGACGCTCAACCAGCTGCTTGTGGAGATGGACGGCTTCGGCAGCAACGAAGGCGTAATCGTCATGGCGGCGACGAACCGCGCGGATATTCTCGATAACGCGCTCCTCCGCCCCGGCCGCTTCGACCGTCAGGTTTACGTCGGTCTGCCCGATATACGCGGGCGCGAGGCAATACTGAAAATACACTCCCGCGACAAGCAGCTCGCGGACGATGTCGATCTCAACTCCATCGCCAAGGGCACGCCGGGCTTTGCCGGTGCCGACCTTGAAAACCTCATGAACGAGGCGGCGCTGCTCGCGGTGCGCCGCAAGCACCGCTTCATCACCATGGAGGACGTGGACGAGGCTGTCCTCAAGGTGCAGATGGGTCCCGAGAAGAAGAGCCGCAAGATGAGCGACAAGGCCCGCCGCCTCACGGCGTATCACGAGTCGGGTCACGCCGTCACCGGCAAGTTCCTCACGCACGTCGACCCCGTGCACTATATCACCATCATCCCCCGCGGACCTGCCGGAGGCTTCACGCTCTTCCGCCCGCAGGAGGATCTGGAGAACTTCAAGTCCAGAGAAGAGATGTTCGAGAACATCGTCATGGCGCTTGGCGGCAGAATGTCGGAAAAGCTCTTCCTTGACGATATATCCACCGGCGCGTCCGGCGATATCCAGCAGGCGAGCTCCATCGCCCGCGACATGGTCATGAAGTACGGCATGAGCGACCGTCTCGGACCCATCTCCTACGATAATTCCGGCCACAGCATCTTCATCGGGCGCGACTTCGGTCAGACGAAGAGCTATTCCGAGGAGACCGCCGCCATCATCGACGAAGAGGTCAAAAAGATATTTGACCGCGCCGCCGAGATGTGCGAGTGGATACTCACCGAGCACTCCAAGGAGTTGCGCGACATTGCCGAGTACCTTCTCGAGCATGAGACCATGGAGGCGGAGGAGTTCAATTACTACTTCGAGCATGGCGAGTTCATGCCCATCTCCGCAAAAAAGATACGTGAGGCGAGAAACGACGAAACTATCGAGCGTCCCGCCCGCCACATCTCCATGACCGACGGCTACGCCGAGGAAAAGGCGCAGAGCGAGGAGGCAAGCCCCTCCGACGGTATCACTGACGCTCCCGAGGCGGACGCCCCGAAAGAGGACGGCACGCCGAAGAACGAATAAGGGAATATAAAACTATCACCCGGCACAGCTTCGTGCCGGGTGATTTTGCGTATCGGCGTCTGTGTGCTCACGTACCCTCAGGCAGCGCGAGCGTATAGCGCCGCATGGCGGAGACGGCGTAGAAGGCAACGGCAAGCTCCGTAATTGGCATGGCGAACCATATGGAGCCCGCACCCGCCAGCACGGGCAGCACGAGGCTGTATATGATGTTCCACACCGGCGCGACGACGGCGAGCGCCGCCGCACCCTCCGGCCCCTGATACTGCCCGACCATCGCCATGTCCACAACACTGTAAACGCAGGTTATCAGCGCGCTGCCGAACGCGGCGGATAGGTATTTGAAGTAAAGCGATCTTATACTGCCGTTCAGAAAATCCATTTGTACATCTCTCCTTTCATTGTATGCACGAAAAAAAGCCGGATAAAGTACAGACGTTTCAGCCTGCGCCTTATCCGGCTGTTGCTTCTCCGAACAACTTGCCCTCCAGCGAGCAGGGGAGAGTGTAGCATAAGATGTGCGCAATGTCAAGCGCGGAATGCGCGGTTATTTGCGCAGGATGTCCGTTATCTTGGCAAAGTCCTCCTTCGCCTCCTTGAAGCACGGCAGCATGCAGTAGCAGTGCACCATGCCCGGACGGGCAAACGCGGTGCAGGGAACGCCGGCCTTCGCGCATGCGGCTTCAAAGTCCGGCAGCGCGCCGTAGAGCACCTCGTCCGCGCTGTAAAAGAAGTGGATATCCCCCACGCCGGAAAAATCGCCGCGCGAGCCGGAGATCATGTAGTCCGGCACATCCGGCTGCCCGTGGCGCATGAATTTCTCCACCGTCACCATGAACGCATAGTCGATGGCGACATCCCTGGCGTTCAGCTCCTGCATGCGCGCCTTTTCCGCGTCGTTCCACGGCACCTCGCCGGGAGACACCGCGACGATGTGGCGCGGCTGCGGCAGAGGCTCAGGCTGGGCGTTGTTGTGCGCCGCGATGCCGAGCGCCAGCGCACCGCCGGAGGAGAACCCGCAGGTGCTGACGTTACCGCCGCCGTAGAGCGCGATCATCCGCCGGTAGCATTCGTATGCCATATCGTAGGTCTCCGTGATGCAGTGCTCCGTGCACAGCGGGTAGAACGGGAACCACACGTCGCACCCGCTCTCGCGGCTCAGCTTGCGCATGACCGGCAGATCGCCCTTGTCCGGGCCGATGACCATGCCGCCGCCGAAGAAATACAGTATCGCCCGTTCCGACGGTGTGGGCTTCTGCCGGACAATGAGGCAGGGGAAGCCGTTCACCGTGACGGTTTCGTAATACGCCTTTTTGTCCGTGGGCGTGAAAACGCCGCGGCTCCTGTTCTGCTTTTCGATCACCTTCAGAATTTCGTCCTCCGGCAGAGAAAATGCCTTCTTCGCGCCGGAGAGCTTGTAAACGCCGCGCAGCAGCGCCGCAAAAATGCTCATGAAAATCTCTCCTTCATCTTATATTTAGAAAATGCTGAATGACCGCAACGGTTAATCTCCTCTAACCAAATTATAGCCCCAACGCTTGGTAAAAACAAGAGCTTTCTGCGGGAGATAGATGTTGTATATTGTCCGGTTATTTATCTGCCGTATTTTAATTGAACACCGTTCAGCAAAGTATCCAGAGCATTGCTCAAATCATTTCGCACCCTATCCGGCTCTGAGAGCGCATATCGTAATTGAAGTGTTGTAAAGCCGTGGATAAGCCCGGTGAGCATAGCCAAGATTTCATCTGTATGCTCCGTGGGAAAACCACAGGATTCTATGAGCGTGATCAAGAGGGACAAATAATCGTCAAAAACAGCCGCCGTTTCCTCTGTGCCATGCCAAGCCGCCCATTGGATGGTTTCGTACACCCCGGGATGGACGATCATGTAATTAAGATACTCAACAGCCGCTGCCTTGATAGCGATAGCCCCGGTTTTCCCGATGGCAGTTTGCTTCATTTGTTCATTCATTTGCCGCATACCGTTATGAGCGACAGCTCTTAAAAGATCGTCAAGGCTGTTTATATGGTTATATAAAGACGGCGTTCTGATATTGAGCTTTTCCGCAACTGCCTTTAGAGAAAGCTCATTAAGCCCTCTTTCATCCGCTATATCGGATGCGGCCTGTATGACGGCTTCCTTTGTGATTTTCATATTCATACCTCACTTCAAGTCAGTACGGTTTTATTTTAGCTAATATAATTAGCAAAGTCAATATTTCTATTAGCAAAAAACCTAACCATATTGACAAAACTGCATGCTCGATGTAAAATACTAATCAGATTAGTTTGAAAGCTATCTAAATTAGCTATAGAGGAGAGCACAATGAAGAATTATCATATCTTTATTAATGAAATCCCTGCTGTATTATGGGGTCAGCGGTCGGAACGGCTGTTTCTATACATTCATGGGAAAGGCGGCAATAAAGAGGAAGCCGCGGCATTTTCTGAAATTGTCTGCCCGAAAGGGTATCAAGTGTTGAGTATTGACCTGCCCGAACACGGACAGCGAAGATCCGAAACAGGCACATTTGACCCGTGGCACGCCGTTCCGGAATTGAAAATGATAATGGAATATGCAAAAATGCACTGGCAGAGTATTTCTTTGTTTGCAAACAGCATAGGCGCATGGTTCAGTATGCTCAGCTTCAGCAGCGAAGCTTTGGAGCAGTGTTTATTCTTATCGCCGGTGGTGGATATGAAATATCTCGTTTCAAAAATGATGAAATGGGCGGATGTTTCTGAAGCTCAATTACAGCGCGAACGGACGATCCCGACAAGCTTTGGTGAAACCCTCTCCTGGGATTACTGGGAATACATCATCGAAAATCCTATCGTAAAATGGGATGCTCCAACGCAAATACTGTATGGTGAGATTGACGACCTGATCGACCGGGACACTATCGAAGACTTTAGCCGGAAATTCAAATGTGACTTGACTGTCATGAAAAACGGCGAACATTGGTTCCATACACCAGAACAGCTTGAGGTTCTGAACGCTTGGGTGGAAAGGAACGTACACATCATTTAAGCTCATACATGGGCATGAAAAAAGACCGCGAAGAATATTTCTAAAAACACCTTGAGGGACGCGCGGGTATCTGCTATAATCTATATGTTTGACAAAAGATGATCCATAAGGAGATGTATATAGCATGAAACTTGGTATCGTGGGTCTGCCGAACGTCGGCAAGACGACGCTTTTCAACGCGCTGACCGGCTCAAAGGCGGAGACGAGCGCCTACGCCAACGCGGGCGCAAAGCCGAACATCGGCAACGCGAAGGTGCCAGATGAGCGGCTGGACTGGCTGGCGGAGTATTACCACCCGAAGAAGTACAGCCCCGCGACGATAGAATTCGTCGATGTGGCAGGCGTGAGCCGCGGCGGCAAGGGCAACGAGGTGTTTCAGGCGATCCGCCAGACGGACGCGCTGGTGCACGTGGTGCGCTGCTTTGACAATGACGACATTTTTCTTGAGAAGGCGGACGCGAAGCGCGACGCGGAGACGTTCGACCTTGAGATGATCCTCGCGGATATTGAGATCGTCGAGCGCCGGCTTGAGCGCGCGAAGAAGAACGCCAAGAGCGGCGACAAAAAGTACAAGCACGAGGCGGAGATGTGCGAGGCGCTCATCGCGCACCTTGAGGCGGAGAAGCCCGCTCGCTCGTTCGACTTCGGCGACGATGACAGCGATATACTTGTCGACGGCGGTCTCATGACCGTCAAGCCCGTGATATACGTTGCCAACCTCGACGAGGACGGCATGGCGGATTACGCAGGGAACGCAAACTTCAAGGCGCTTTCTGAGATCGCTGCGGCGCAGCGCGCGGCGGTGCTGCCCGTTGCGGCAAAGTTCGAGGAGGACATCTCCGAGATGGACGCGGACGAGGCGAAGATGTTCATGGAGGATCTTGGCCTGACGGAGACCGGGCTTGACCGGCTCATCCGCACGTCGTATGATCTCCTGGGCTACATCTCCTTCCTCACCGCCGGTGAGGACGATGTGCACGCATGGACCATCGTCCGCGGCACGAAGGCGCCCAAGGCGGCGGGCAAGATCCACACCGACATTGAGCGCGGCTTCATCCGCGCGGAGATAGTCGCGTTTGAGGATCTGAAGGCCTGCGGCAGCGTCGCGGCGGCAAAGGAGAAGGGGCTGTTCCGGCTGGAAGGCAAGGACTATGTCATGCAGGACGGCGACGTGACGAACTTCCGCTTCAACGTATAAGCACAGCGTGTAAATAAACCGTGAAATCTGCTCCAACGGCGCACTTTTTGCTTGACTTTGCCAAGCCGTGCGTGGTATGCTGAGCGGGTAATAAGGGAGTAGCTTCCGTCCGCCGCCGCGCGGACGCCGGTGCGTCGTCATCACGACCCGTTCAGTCGGGTTCGGCGCACGGGGTACAGCCAACGGTATGTATTTTGCGAGACTTTTACAGCGTTTTTCGCTGTAAAAGTCTCTTTTTCTATACCCACGGCGTGGTAGAATGCTATGACAGCGAAAGGGGAGTATGCATGAAATATTATCTTGAGAAAAAGGAAGACGTGCTGCGCGAGGTGAAAAGCAGCACCGATGGGCTGACTGACGAGGAAGCCCGCCGCCGCCTTGAGGAAAACGGGAGGAATATGCTCAGCGCCCCGCCGTCAAAGCCGCTCATACTCCGCTTCTTTGAGCAGATGGCAGACCCGATGATAATCATCCTGCTCGCCGCGGCGGCGATAAGCGGCGTGCTTGCCGTCGTCGAGGGGGAGAGCTTTGCCGACGTTATCATCATCCTTGCCGTCGTCATCGTCAACGCGGTGCTCGGCGTGTATCAGGAGAGCAAGGCGGAAAAGGCGATAGAGGCCTTGCAGGAGATGAGCGCCGCCGTGTCGCACGTGCTGCGCGGCGGGAAGCTCTGCACCGTGCCGAGCGAGGAGCTTGTCGTGGGCGACGTGATAATGCTGGAGGCGGGCGACGCCGTTCCGGCGGACGCGCGCATATTGCAGAGCGCCAGCCTCAAGCTTGAGGAGGCCGCACTGACGGGAGAATCTGTCCCTGTCAACAAGTTCATCCAGCTCCTTGAGCTGGGCGGGCAGAAGGATATACCCCTCGGCGACCGGCGCAACATGGTGTATATGGGCAGCACCGTGGCCTACGGGCGCGGCAGCGCCGTCATAACCGCCACCGGCATGGACACCGAGATGGGCAAGATAGCGGACGCGCTCTCCAAGGCGGAGGACGGCGCGACGCCATTGCAGATAAAGCTCAGCCAGCTGTCGAAAATACTGACGTGGCTGGTGCTGGGCGTGTGCGTGCTTGTGTTCGGCGTGCAGCTTCTGCGCGCGGGCGGGCTGAATTTTGAGGTCGTGCTCGATTCCTTCATGATCGCCGTGTCCCTCGCCGTTGCCGCCATACCGGAGGGGCTTGCCGCGGTCGTGACGGTGGTGCTCTCCATCGGCGTGACGAACATGTCAAAGCGCAATGCGATCATCCGCCGTCTCACGGCGGTGGAGACCCTTGGCTGCGCGCAGATAATCTGCTCGGATAAGACCGGGACGCTCACGCAGAACAAGATGACCGTTGTCGACTTCTTCGGCGACGATGAGAAAAAGCTCGCCTCGGCGATGGCGCTGTGCTCCGACGCGGAGCTGGGCGAGGACGGCAGCGTCACCGGCGAGCCGACGGAGGCGGCGCTCGTCGCGTGGGCAAATAAGCTCGGCATTGATAAGAACACGCTCAAGGCCAGATACATACGCTGCGGCGAAGCGCCGTTCGACTCCGCGCGCAAGCTCATGAGCACCGTGCACCTCACGGACAACGGCTGCATCCAGTACACCAAGGGCGCGCCGGACGTACTGCTCGCCAAGTGCACGAGCTATATGGATCACGGCGAGATAAAGCCCATGACCGCCGGATACCGCGAGAGCGTGGAGCGGGCGAACAAGGCGATGGCGGACCGCGCGCTGCGCGTGCTTGCCTGCGCCCAGCGGGTGTGGAGCGCAAAGCCCGCCTCCAACGAGCCGGAGGCGCTGGAAAATGACCTGTGCTTTCTCGGCCTCTGCGGCATGATCGACCCTGTCCGCCCGGAGGTCGCCGCCGCGATAGAGGAGTGCCGCGACGCGGGCATCCGCCCCATCATGATAACCGGCGATCATATCGACACCGCCGCCGCCATTGCGCGCGAGCTCGGCATACTCACGGACGGCACCTGCGCCATCACCGGCGCGCAGCTCAGCCAACTCAGCGACGATGAATTCAGGGACGTTTTTCAGAGCATCAGCGTCTATGCGCGCGTCCAGCCGGAGCACAAGACCCGCATCGTCAACGCATGGCGCGACGCGGGCTACGTCACCGCCATGACCGGCGACGGCGTGAACGACGCGCCGAGTATAAAATCCGCCGACATCGGCGTCGGCATGGGCATCACGGGCACGGACGTCACAAAGAGCGCCGCGGACATGGTGCTCGCGGACGACAACTTTGCCACAATCGTCGCCGCGGTGGAGGAGGGGCGGCGGATATACGACAATATCCGCAAGTGCATACAGTTCCTGCTCGGCTCGAACATGAGCGAGGTCATCTCCATCTTCGCCGCGACGCTTATGGGCTTCACTATCCTTCAGCCCGTGCACCTGCTGTGGATCAACCTCGTGACCGACTGCTTCCCAGCGCTCGCCCTCGGCATGGAGCGGGCGGAGCCGGACATCATGAAGCGTAAGCCCCGCGATGCCAAGGCGGGCATATTTGCCGGGGGCATGGGCGTGGACATCGTGTATCAGGGGCTTGTGGTGTCGGCGCTCGTTCTTCTGAGCTACTTTGTCGGGCATTTCATGGAGACCGGCACCTGGGCGCTCACCGACAGCGCCCACGGCACGACCATGGCGTTTCTCACCATGTCCATGGCGGAAATATTCCACTCGTTCAACATGCGCTCGCAGCGCGGTAGCATCTTCGCCCTGCCGACGGTGAACTGGGCGCTTGTCGGCTCCGCCGCGGCGTCGCTCGTCGCCACGACTGTCGTGTGCGAGATACCTGCGCTCGCTGCCGCCTTTGATTTCACCAGTGTCAGCTTCCGCGAGTATGCTGTTGCCATCATCATCGGCGCATGCATTATCCCGGTCGTCGAGCTTGTCAAGCTCGTGCAGAGAAAGTGCGCCAAAAGCGATTGACAAGGCACGAAAGCGGTGATAATATAAGCGATGATAAAGGCAAAGACGGAGAAGACCGGAGATAACCGCCGCACAGAGAGGGCTGCCATCGGCTGCAAGCTGCCCCGGCGTAGGCTCCAAGCGTCACCGCTCCCGAGCCGGAGAGAGGAAATTCCCTCCCGCGTGACGTGCGTTACAGCGTCAGAGAGTTAAAACTCAAGGTGGAACCGTGCAGTCTGCACCCTTGATGCGCCGCAAGCGCGTCAAGGGTGCTTTCAATTTATTAGGAGGATAAGCAATGGAAAACATGGAAAACGCCGAAAACAAGTTCAGCTTTGAAAATCCCGAATACCGCCACACCTACTGGCACACCTGCTCCCACGTGCTGGCGCAGGCGGTCAAGCGCCTGTACCCGGAGGTCAAGCTTGCCATCGGCCCCGCGATAGAGAACGGCTTTTACTACGATATGGACTCTCCCTTCCCCTTTACCCCGGAAATAATGGAGAAGATCGAGGGCGAGATGCGCAAGATCTGCAAGGAAAAGCTCAAGCTCGAACGCTTTGAGCTGCCGCGCGAGGAAGCACTCAGGCTCATGGAGGAGAAGAACGAGCCTTATAAGGTCGAGCTTATAAACGATTTGCCCGAGGACGCGGTCATCAGTTTTTATAAGCAGGGTGAGTTCACCGACCTCTGCGCCGGTCCCCACCTTGACTCCACCGGCAGAATAAAGGGCAACGCCATCAAGCTCACCGCCTGCAACAGCGCCTACTGGCGCGGGGACAGCAGCCGCCAGACGCTTCAGCGCATCTACGGCGTCGCCTTCCCGAAGAAGGACGAGCTGGACGAGTACCTCGCCCGCATTGAGGAGGCAAAGCGCCGCGACCACCGCAAGCTCGGGCGTGAGCTGGGTCTGTTCGCGTTCCGCGATGAGGCGCCCGGCTTCCCGTTCTACCTGCCCAAGGGCATGGTGCTGAAAAACACCCTCATCGACTACTGGCGCGAGGTGCACAGAAAGTGGGACTATATGGAGATCTCCACCCCGCAGATCATGCGCCGCACCTTGTGGGAGACCTCCGGCCACTGGGATCACTATAAGAATAATATGTACACCACCGTCATCGACGGCGAGGATTTCGCGATAAAGCCCATGAACTGCCCCGGCAGCATCCTCGTGTACGAGCTGGAGCCGCACTCCTATAAGGAGCTGCCCCTGCGCTACGGCGAGCTGGGCATCGTCCACCGCCATGAGTTGTCCGGCGCGCTGCACGGCATGTTCCGCGTACGCTGCTTCACGCAGGACGACGCGCACATCCTCCTTGCCAAGGATCAGATAAAGGACGAGGTCGTCCGCATCGCGCAGCTTTTTGACGAGGTCTACTCGCTCTTCGGTCTGCCGTATAAGATCGAGCTTTCCACCATGCCCGACGACCATATCGGCTCCGTCGAGGATTGGGACGTTGCCACCGCCGCCCTCGCCGACGCGATCACCAGCATCGGCAAGAGCTATGAGGTCAACCCCGGCGACGGCGCGTTCTACGGCCCGAAGCTCGACTTCCACATTCAGGACTCCCTCGGCCGCACCTGGCAGTGCGGCACCATCCAGCTCGACTATCAGCTCCCCGGCCGCTTCGGTCTGGAGTATACGGGCGCGGACGGCGAGAAGTACTGCCCCGTCATGATCCACCGTGTCGTCTTCGGCTCTATCGAGCGCTTCATCGGCGTCATTACCGAGCATTACGCCGGCGCGTTCCCCGTGTGGTTGTCCCCTGTGCAGGCGACGGTCATGCCCATCACCGACCGCGCCAATGAGTACGCCGAGGAGGTCAAGGCAAAGCTCGCCGCGGCGGGCGTTCGTGTGGAGACGGACCTCCGCAACGAGAAGATCGGCTACAAGATCCGCGAGGCGCAGATGCAGAAGCTGCCGTATATGCTCGTCGTCGGCGACAAGGAGCGCGAGGCGGGCACGGTTGCCGTGCGCACGCGCGGCGGTGTGGACCTCGGCGCGATGCCGGTGGATGAGTTCATCGCCAAGATCACCGAGCAGATAAAGACCCGCGCGAACGACTGCTAAACGACTTGTAACAGTATAAAATTTTCCACACCTCCGCATACTATATCCAAATGTATGCGGAGGTGTTTTTGTTGCATATCAGCATGAAAAAGACGCTCATGACCGTCGCGGTGATCATCGCGCTCAACTTCGCGTTCGCCGCGTTCAGTCAGTATGCGGCGGCGGACCTTTATAAAAAGGGTGCGACGGGCGCGGGGGTCACGGAGATACAGACGCGGCTGAAAGCGTGGGGGTATTATACGGGCGCCGTCGACGGCGTTTACGGCAGCGGCACGGAGAAGGCGGTCCGGTATTTTCAGCGCTCCAACGGGCTCACGGAGGACGGGCAGTGCGGCGCGCAGACGCTTGCCGCGCTCGGTCTGCCGACAAATATGGGCGGCGGCTCGGGCGGCTCATCGTCCGGCGGCGGGTCGGGGGACGTAGACCTGCTCGCGCGGCTCATCTCAGCGGAATCACGCGGCGAGCCGTATGAGGGGCAGGTCGCCGTGGGCGCGGTCGTTCTCAACCGCGTCAGCCATGCCTCGTTCCCTAACTCTATCTCCGGCGTGATCTACCAGCCCGGCGCGTTCTCCTGCCTCGACGATGGGCAGTTTGACGAGCCCGTGGCGGAGAGCGCCTACCGCGCGGCGCAGGACGCACTCAACGGCTGGGACCCCAGCAGCGGTGCGATCTACTACTTCAATCCCAACACGGCGACGAGTGCATGGATATGGTCCCGCCCCGCGATCGTCACGATCGGCAAGCACATGTTCTGCTCGTGACGTGCTTACAATTATTTAATATATTAACTGTTGAAAATACAGCGCGCCCAGAGTATAATGTAACCAATGTTATGCTATTGGGAGAGAAGACAAGATGGCCTACTGCGATAAATGCGGCGCATATATACCCGACGGGCAGACGAAGTGCCTCGCCTGCGGCTACGATGAGGCGGAGGAGCGCGCGGCGCAGACTGCCGCCGCGGCCTCGGCAAGCGCGTCGGCTTCCGCGGACACGGGGAAGTATTACAGCTTTTCAAATGACGAGCTGCGCGCGAAGCTTGAGGAGCAGCGCAGAAAACAGCAGGAGCAGAGCCGCGTCTGGGCGGAGCAGGAGCGCGAACGCCGCCAGCGCGAGCAGGACAGGGCGCAGCGCGAACGCGAGAGAATGGAGCATGAGCGCGAGCAGCAGCGCCGCCGCGCGGAGGAGCAGACGGGCACCGCCCGGAGCACAGGCGCGCGCGGCGTGAACAACATCCCGTCCCTCGGCGAGGGGGAGAGCAAGGTGTTCGCGGCGCTGTCGTATGCGAGCATTCTGTTCCTCCTACCGTATTTCCTGCGGCGGGACGACAGCTTTGCCATGTACCATGCACGTCAGGGGCTTGTGTTGCTGATATACGGCGTGCTCGCCGATATTCTCGGCACCATTCCCGTCATCGGCTGGATATTCGGGCTGTTCCGTGTCTACTGCGTGTTCAAGGGAATCAGCAACGCGGTCAAGGGCGTGAAGGAGCCTCTACCCTATATCGGCAAATACGCCGAGCGCAGATGATGTCCGCGTCGAAAAACGTTCATATTTAGTGTTATCGGAAGCTCTGTGACCACAACATTTAGAATCGCAAAAAAGTTTTGCCTTTTTTGCAAAAAAGTGTTGACAAATCAGGGCTTCCGGTGCTATATTATCCAAGCACCCGCGAGACGGACGCTGCTCGAAGAAACAGAGTTGAGACAAAAGATTTCAAAAAAATCTAAAAAACCTCTTGACAAATGAAAACTTCTAGAGTATACTAAACAAGCTGTCGCCGAGAGGCGGTAGTGAGGAAAATGTACCTTGAAAATTGAACAATGTAAGAAAAGCTTATGCTAAATAAGCACCAGAAAAGGGTTCAAGTCA
>CAKTKU010000025.1 GCA_934572335.1 uncultured Oscillospiraceae bacterium | reverse complement strand
GTCTCCGGGTCGCGCTGCTTTATCTTCGGGGCTTCCTTCATCACATCCGCCACGCATTCGCGCACGAGCGTGACGATGTTATGGCAGTAATGCTCCCCGTTTATTATCCTTGCCAGCTCCCAGTCGTTGAGGCAGGTGAGCTTGCCGATAAGGTCGCCGAAGCCCGCGACGGTCATTCGGTAGGGCGCGGTCTTGAGTATATCCGTGTCGCCGATGATGACCTCGGTGCAGTGGGCGGGCATGGTGGCCTTGAGGTTGTTGACGTTCATGATGCCGATGGAGGCGGCAAAGCCGTCCATCGGCGCGCCGGTGGCGACGGTGAAGCACGGCAGCTTGAGCTTGAAGCTGGAATAGCGCGTCATGTCGGTTATAGACCCCGTGCCGACACCGATGATGAGATCGCAGTCGTCGGGCTTATTTATCACGATCTCGCCGAGCGTCGCCTCGTCAAAGCCGAGGTGCGTGAACGTATGCTCCGTCGCGGCGATGCCCGCCGCCTGCATAAGCTCCATGCAGCGCGCGCCCGCGATCTTGTAGGTTATCTCATCGCAGAGGACGAGCGGATGGGCATAGCCCAGACTCTTCACATAGTGCGGCAGACGCTCGATCGCGCCCGCGCCTATCTCCACGCCCTTTATGGGCACATAATGCGTCCTCCCGCAGCTGCATTCCAGCTTTGTGTCGAGGTATTTTGAAAGCTCCTGCGGTGTGTCGTACATTTTCATATATATTCTCCCCTTTCAGGTGATTTCCGGCGGCGTTCACACTCTCGGTGAGCGCCCGCGGAAGTCCCCGCGGCGGCGGTTTTTAAAACATAAGCCCGCATAAAGCGGGCTTATGTCAGTTAGGTATTATAGCTTTGCTATCAGCCCTGAACAGCAGCGAGGTGCTCGTTCCACTTGGCAAGAAGGTCAGCCTTCTGTGCGGTCAGAGTGGGGACGTCACGGGTGACCCAGGTGATGTCGCTGGACGCCTTGAGCCATGCGTTCTCGGGAGAGGTGTAGTTGGCGTTGGTGAAGCGGAGAGTGCCCTGCATGTACTCTGCCATGGCGCTCTGGCCCTCAGCGGAGGTGACCCAGTTGACGAAAGCCTTGGCGGCTGCCATGTGGGGTGCACCCTTGACGACCGCAACACCGAAAGCGGAAGCGGAAGTGCCGTTGGAGGGGTAGCGAACCTCGGTGACGGCCTCAGTGCCGAGCTCAGCCGCGCTCTGGTTGAGCTTGATCGCGCCGTCCTCGTAGGTCAGGCCGACAACGTACTCACCGTCGGAGACGGAGTTGAAGCAGACAGAGGACTTCTCAACAACGACCATGTTCTCAAGGAGAGCGTCGATGTAGTTCCAAGCCTCATCGGTGTCGATGCCGTAAACGGAGAAGATGTTGCAGAGGTTGTTCCATGCAGCGGAGGAGCTGTTAGGATCGGAGAAGACGATCTTGCCCTTGAGTGCGGGATCGAGGAGGTCTTCGTAGGACTGGATGTTCAGACCAAGCTCCTTCTCAAGCTCGGTGTTGACGCAGAAGCAAACGGTGGAAAGGTGGTCCATGCTGTAGAAGCCGTTGGGAGTGCTGTAGCCTTCCATCTGCTCGTCATCGTTGTCAGAGACCCATGCTTCGAATATCTCGGCGTACTTGTCGCCGTCGGAGTCAGCAAGGCCGCCCCAAGTAACGTCGCCCTGGGGGTTGCCGGCTTCGGCCTGAATCTTCGCGGTGAACTCACCGGCGGAACCGGAGATGACCTCGATCTCGATGTCGGGGTACACTTCGTTGAAGCAGGTCTTGAGAGCATCAAGGTCGGCTTCGGTCATGGAGGAGTAGAGGACGAGGGTGTCGCCCAGGTCTTCCTCGACTGCCGCGTCTTCGGCGGGAGCCGCTCCGTCAGCAGCGGGGGCTTCATTCTTAGCGGGCTGTTCGGCAGGTGCTGCGGACTGTCCGCAGGCGCACAGTGCAAAGATCATGCAAAGCGCCAGTACGAGTGCTAGGATTTTCTTCATTTTGGTTCTCCTTTTTTGGTATATTCCCGGATGCTTTTTGCATCTATAGGGCGTTTGTATGCCGGGGGATCAGAGCTGTATATCGTCCTCGGACTTGCTTATCGCCATGTAGAGGAAGAGGCTCAGTGCGGTGATGACGGTGAGGATGGCCGCGAACGCCGCCGCCGTGCCGTACTCGCCGCGCCCGATGTAGATATACGCCTGCATGGTGAGGGTGGTGGTCTTGTTGCTGTAGAGTATGACGGAGCTCGAGAGCTCTGTCACGATGGCGACCCAGCTGAGGATAGCGCCGGAGAGGATGCCGTTTGACATCATCGGCACGGTTATCTTCGCGAAGGTTTTCAGCTTCGACGCGCCGAGGCTTATCGCCGCCTCCTCGATGCTGATCGGGATCTGCATCAATGTCGCCGTCGCTGAGCGTATCGTGTACGGCATACGGCGTATCGCAAAGGACATGATCATGATGGTCATCGTGCCGGTGAGGGCGACAGGCTTGGAGCCGTAGGCGATGAGCAGCGCGATACCGATAACGGCGCCGGGCATGATGTAGGGCAGCATGGCGATGGTGTCAAGCGAGTGGTTGAGCGCGTTGTTGCGGCGCACAACGAGGTAGGCGAGCACGACCGCAATGACGATAATGACCGCGAGGGCGATGATGCCCATGACGAGCGTGTTGCGCGAGGCGAGCACGAGCTTTTTCTTCAGCGCACTCTGGTAGTTGACAAGGGAGTAACCCACGCCGAAGAGCGAGCCCTTGCTGTTGCGGAAGCTGAGATAAATGATATATATCTGCGGGAGGATCGCGATGGCGCAGAGCAGGTAGCAATAGAGATGCATGAGGAAGCCGCCGAAGCCCTTCGCGTCCTTTTTCTCCACGGGGTGCAGGGTGTTGATGGAGAACTTGAAGCGCCCCGTCGCCCACTTCTGGAGGAAGAATATCACGGCGGTGACAATGACCGCGATGATGGCGAGCGCGGCGGCAAAGTTGTAGTTCGCGCCGTTTTCGCCGAGATACTCGTTATAAAGCAGCACCGGGAAGGTCTTGAAGCCCTCGCCGAGGATGGTGGGCGTGCCGAAGTCGGCAAACGCCTGCATAAAGACCATGAGCGTCGCGGCGAGGATGGTGGGCATGGTGAGGTGCAGCACGATGTTGAAAAGGCGCTTCACACCGGTGCAGCCCATGTTTGCCGAGGCCTCCATGAGGGTGTTGTCAATGCTCTTGAACGCGCCGTTCATGTAGATGAACACGAGCGGGAAGAACTTGAGCGTCTGCGACAGGGCGATGCCGCCGAAGCCGTAGATGCTGGGCAGGGTGATGCCGAGGGCGGTTTTGAAAAACTTCGTGATAACGCCGCTGCGCCCGAGCAGCATGACCCACGAGTACGCGCCCAGAAACGGGGCGGACATGCAGCAGAGTATGCTGACGACGAAGAGTATCTTCGCGCCCTTGAGGCGGTAGAACGCATAGAAGTACGCAAACGGAATGCCGATCACGAGCGTGAGCACCGTGACGAAAATGGTGATCTTGAAGGAGTTATAAAGCGTGTCCACATAGTAGCTGTTGCTGAAAAACTTGTGGAACTGCTCCCACGAGAAGCTGCCGTCGGGCATGATGACCGCCTGCTTGATAACGCCGAACATCGGGTAAATGAGCACCGCGATGAACAGTAAAAGCAGCAGCACAGAGACGGCCAGCCACCCGTCAAAACGTTTTTTGACCATAGCCCGCCCCTCCGTTATGCCTTTGCGCAGTCATTGCACACGCCGGTGAGTATGTTCTCCTCGCCGTCGGCAGTGAAGAGGTTGACCTTATCCGTGTTTATTTTCAGCTTTATCTCAGAGCCCGGCTCGATAATGCTGTCGATAGAGGACTCCTGGATTATCTCGACCTCCTCGCCGGAGGACAGGTGCACGAAGTAGTGGGTGTTCAGCCCGAGGAACACGCAGTCGTCCACGACAGCGGAGATGCCCTCGGTGCTGTCGCGGTCGAGCAGGAACTCCTCCGGACGCACGGACATGGTGATCTCCTGCTCCTTCTGGTGCTCGGGGCGGACGGTATGTATCTCGGCGCGGTAGCCGGAGAGCGTTTCAAGATAGGTCTTGCCGCCGTCGACGACGAGCTTGCCCTTTATCACGTTGGAGCGGCCGATGAACGTTGCGACGAAGAGGTTCGCCGGGCGCTGGTAAATGCTCTTGGGCGTGCCGACATGCTGGATAACGCCGGCGTTCATGACGGCGATACGGTCGGAGACCGCCATGGCCTCCTCCTGGTCGTGCGTGACATACACGGTGGTGATGCCGACATTGTGCTGGATGTTCTTGATGACCGTGCGCATCTCAACGCGCAGCTTCGCGTCAAGGTTGGACAAAGGCTCGTCCATCAGCAGAACGTCCGGCTCGATGCACAGTGCGCGCGCAAGCGCGACGCGCTGCTGCTGACCGCCGGAAAGGCGCTCGGGCATGCGGTCGGCGTACTGGTCGATCTGCATGAGCTGCATGAACTTCTCGGACTGGGTCTTTATCTTGTCCTTGGGGAACTTCTTGTTTTTCAGGCCGAACTCAACGTTCTTTCTGACGGTGTAGTGCGGGAAGATGGCGTAGTTCTGGAAGACCATGCCGATGTTGCGCTTGGCGGGGTCGAGGTCGTTTATGCGCTTCTCGCCGAAGAAGAAGTCGCCGCCCTCGATGCTGTTGAAGCCCGCGATCATTCTCAGAAGTGTGGTCTTGCCGCAGCCGGAGGGACCAAGCAGCGTGAAAAACTCGCCCTCTCTAATGTCAAGGCTCAAATCGGGAATGATGACATTGTCACCGTACTTTTTAAGAGCGTGCTTTATGATGATCTCTTCGCTCACTTGTACTCTCTCCTTTACATTATTGCATTACTCGATTTTGTCTATCTCCATCATCCGGCGCGTTCTCATAAGCGTCAGACGATTGCGCACAAGGGGTGAATTTTTCAGCAGTGCGGGAAGCTCGCTCTCCTCCACACCGATGGAGGCGAGGTCGCGTTTCGCGTCCAGCATCTCCAGAAGCCCGTAAAGGTGCTCCTCCGTGGGGAGCTCGTCAATTATCCGCCGCAGCTCGCCCCAGCTCTCGCTGAGCTTTTCGCGGCCCACCTTTGCCAGGCAGTCGTTCTCGTTTTCTTTTATCAGTGAATCCGCCAGCCGCCCGCCGAAGAATTTGCGGAAATGCTCCTCAGGTACGGGGGCGTAGTCGGTTATGTACGGGGTGATGTCCTCTATCTTCGCAAGGCGCTTGTATTCGCGCACCGCGATCAGCGAGCCGACGCCGGTCTTCTCCCCGTGCATGGCGGGGAACTTCACCGGGAAAGCCTCCGGCTCCATCTCTATCATGTGGGAGATATGATGCTCCGCGCCCGAGGCGGGGCGGGAGTTGCCCATCATCTGCATTGCGATGCCGCTCATGATGAGCGCATAGGTCACATCGGCGTAGGCGCTCTCCTCGCCGCAGACAATGCCGGGGATACTCTGCATGACAGTGTCGGCAGCACTTTGCATTATACCATAAATTTTCTCACAAAGCAACTCATTAGTGAGGACATGCGCCATTTTCCAGTCGGCAAGGGCGGTATACTTCGCCATAATGTCCCCAACGCCGCTGCGCACAAGCTCCATGGGCGCGTTTTTGATGATCTCCGTGTCCGCCAGCACTATCTCCGGCGCGACGGCGGGCAGCGTCTTTTTAAAGCCGTACCACGTCATTGCCGCGACGGTGCTGCAAAAGCCGTCCACGCTCGCGCCCGTCGGGCAGGAGACGAAGCGTATGCCCCGCTCGTGCGCGCAGAAGCGCGCGATGTCGTGGATGGTGCCGCTGCCGACGGCGACGATGACCTCCACATCACCCTCAAGCTTTGCAAGCACCTCCGCCGTGGAAACCTCGTTCGCGTGCAGCCCTGTGGGGTCGAGCACTATCTCCTGCTCGGCGTGCGGGTGCCTGTCCGCCGTGGCGGCGTAGGAATTCTCGCCGTAGAGCGCGCAGCGCTTGCCCGCGACACCGAACTCCGCCATATACTTTTCAAACTCAAAAAGGCAGCCCGGCTCTATCACCGCGGCGCGGGTCTCCATGGTGTGCTCGCGTCCGCAGGCGCATTTCCCGGCGTACTTGCTGCAATCTATAAGCATCTTTCAACACTCCTCTTCACAGTAACTCTTTCATATACTCGCCGAAGCGGGTGTAATCATCCACGCGGACAAAGCGGAAGTCGGAGCGGTAGACCGCCTCGTCGTTGCCGCCGGGGCCGTAATCATCGCCGACATAGACGATCTCGGAATGGTCATAGCCGTACTCGGCGCAGTACCGGTCGAGCGCGTAATACTTATTGTACGGGAAAGGCGCGAGGTCGAACGACGACGACCCGCCGATGAACACCGTATAGTCCGGGAAAGCGTCGCGCACGATGGGGTACATCGGCTTACGCTTGGAGCGGTCAGGGTCGAAGGCGAGCTTGTCGGCAATGTCCGCCGCCGTGCCGAGCAGCGGGAACGTGACGCAGCCGGAGTCGTGATACTCCACATTATTGCCCTTGAATTCAGTATACCCGAAGCGCTCTCTCAGCGCGGTCACGCGCGCCTCGACACTGGCGCGGTCACAGGGGGCGTGCTCGTCAAAAACATGGTCAAGCTGCCCCGTCGCGGCGTTATACGTGCAAAACTGCATTCCGTAGTTGCCGATAATATCTATGGGGTAGCCGTTCATCTGGTTGAAGATGCGGCTGCACATCCCCGCGCCGACCATCAGGAGCTTATACTTTGCCCGCAGTGCGTCCAGCACGCCGAGATTGGGCTGGGCAAGCTTCGTCTTGTGCTGGGTGAGCGTTCCGTCAAGGTCGAACGCGATCAGCCTTACGTTATTCATGTTTTCTTTTGCCTTTCGTATATGAACTTTTGCCGCGCACATGGATTTCACGTGCGCTTTACTCCGTTTTGACAATTTTGTATCAAAGAGTATATATTCCACGCGCCTTACGGCGGCATTTTTCATCAAATTAGATAAACCGTATTATACTCACAACACTTGACTTCTGCAAGGTTTGGCGCTAATATTGAGAAACGATCAAAAACGATCAATTTTAAGGCGGTGGCAGCGATGAAAAACGAACGGTATGAAAAAATAATGAATATACTGGCAGAGCGCGGCTATGCGAGCGTGGACAGTCTCAGCAAGGAGCTGTTCGTCAGCATGCCGACGGTGCGGCGCGATCTGAACACGATGCAGGATCTCGGGCTCGTGGTGCGCAGTCACGGCGGCGTGGTGCAGCGCCTGAGCGAGACGGACGGCGGCCCCGCGTTTTTCCGCATGGGCGTCAACCCGCAGGAAAAGCTCAAGCTCGACAAGGCGGCGGCAAAGCTCCTGCGTGATAACTGCATGGTGTTCATGGACGAATCCACCACGACGCTGCATATCATCGACCAGATGAGCGCTTATAAGAACATCACCGTTGTCACAAACAATATCTCCGTTTTGCAGCTCGCCGCGAAGTACCGCGTCCCCACCATCTGCCTCGGCGGCGAGACGAGCTATGACACGATGAGCTTTTACGGGCATGAGGCAGAGGAGCTCATCACGCACTTCGGCATCGACATCATGTTCTATTCCTCCTCGGCGATAACGCCGGGGTCGTGGATCGCCGATTACAGCGCGCGGGCGAACGCCCTGCGCCGCCGCGCCTTACAGCAGACGGACATGAAGGTGTTCCTCTGCGACAAGTCAAAGTTTTTAAAGCCCGGCGCGTATATGCTGATGCCGCTGTGCGAGGCGGACCACATCATCACGAATTCTCCCCTGCCGGATGAGCTGAACACCGGCGCGGCGCATGTGACCGTCGTGTAAAAGGGCAAAATTTTAAGGGGCCGCCTCCGGATGAGGCAGCCCCTTTTCGCGTGCCGCGGCATCGCCGCGTCATCTTTTGCGCGCGGCAATTATGGTGCGCTCAATAAGCGTGTCGATGCCGATGACAGCGGCGCTGACAACGGCGGAATAGGCGATGAGTGCGAGAAATGTCATGAACATGGTCATTTATCCTCCTGTATTTAAATGCTTCTCAACCGGCGGGTATGCCCCGCCGGTTGATTTTTTGAATTGTGCGGAATAGCTTATGCTTTCAGCTCCTGATTCGCGGTCTTTTTGCCGTAGCGCAGGACAACGATGAGGTAAGCGACGGTGAACACCGCGCCGATGATGTATGCGCCCGTCCACGGGACGTTGAAGCCGATCTTCGCGTTCATGATGAACGTGCACGTGACGAAGGCGTAGAACACGCCCGGGATCATCGGCACCCAGACATACTTGCCCTTGCCGTTGCGGTACATCCAGATGGCGATGCATGCCAGCGCGAAGAGGGCGAGGGTCTGGTTGGACCACGCGAAGTAGCGCCAGAGGGTGTTGAAGCCGTTGGTATCGAACTTCGCCCAGACGAGTATGCCCGCGACGATGGCAAAGATGATGGCGGAGAGGCCGAGGCGCTTGCCGCTGGTGCTCTGGTCGATGTGCAGCGTGTCAGACACCGTCAGGCGCAGGGCGCGCAGCGCCGTGTCGCCGGAGGTGATGGGCAGCACAATGACGCCAAGCAGGGCGATGATGCCGCCGACGTTGCCGAGGATGTCCTTGCAGACGATGCCGACCGTGCCCGTCGCGAGAGAGGCGTTCGCCTCCTGCAATCCGAGGTTGTAAGCGCCCATTGCGCCCGCCGCCCAGACCATGGCGATGAAGCCCTCAAGCACCATCATGTAGTAGAACGTGGTGCGTCCCTCGCGCTCGCTCTTCATCGTGCGGGAGATGATGGCGGTCTGCGTGGAGTGGAACCCGGAGAGTATGCCGCAGGCGACAGTGACGAAGAACACGGGGATGAAGTGGTTGCCGCCGAAGTACTCGCTGTAATTGAACACGCCGTTGTACATCCACACGCTGTCCCAGAGGTTGACGAGGGGGTAGCCCTTGGCGAAGATGCCGATGAACACGCCGATGGCAGAAAAAAGCAGGATGCCGCCGAACACGGGGTAGATGCGCCCGATGATGGCGTCAATGGGGAACACGGTCGCGCAGAGGTAGTAGACAAAGATAACGCCGTAGATGACCCACGTGGAGGCCGCGGTCGCCTCGCCGGAGAAGCCGAACACCTGCTTTGCGGCGATGTCGCCGGGGGTGTAGATGAACACCGCGCCCACGAGCAGGAGAAGCAGGCAGACAAAGACATTGTAAATAATGTACACAGTCTTGTTGGTGTACTTTTTCACCATGTCGGGCATCTGGGTGCCGCCGTCGCGCAGGCAGATCATGCCGGAGAAGTAGTCGTGCATCGCGCCGCCGATGATGTTTCCGATGGGGATGGTGATGAACGCGATGGGTCCGAACAGTATGCCCTGGATAGGTCCGAGGATGGGCCCCGTGCCGGCAATGTTCAGCAGGTTGATGAGGCTGTTTTTCCAGCCCTTCATCGGGACATAGTCAACGCCGTCCTGTTTCGTGTATGCCGGCGTTTTGCGGTCGTCCGGTCCGAACACCTTTTCACAGAACCTGCTGTAAAAATATGCTCCTACGAACAGAATAACTAGACCGATAATGAATGTTAACAAAATAACCCCTCCCTTTTATATAGTAGAAACGTGTTACATTCCGTGGCCGGTCTGACCACTTTCGCAGCCGCTGTACGGACGCCTCGCTCTCCCTGCGGACGGTATGCGGACGGCGGCTGCTTCAGGCGCTACTATATTACTATTCATGCACGTTAAGAATCTATTCTCAGAAACGCCGGGAATTTAAAGATGCGGTAAAAAAAACGGCCAAGCTTATAAATAACTTAGCGCGCACGGAAAAAGAAAACGAGCTCTGCCGAGCGCGTTTCCCTATTTTTGCTGTGATATTATGCGTCCATCGCGCGGATAAGCTCGATGGCGAAGGTTTTCAGCGCGCTCAGCCCCGCCATGGCCGCGCCGATGAGCGCCGCCTTCCACGCGGCGGCGTCCGTGCCGATGGCGGAAGCCGCCGGCAGCGCCACAAGAAAGCCCTCCGCGAACGTCCACGCCGCGCGCTCAAGTATGTTTATCCAATCCATTTTCACTCTTTTCATTTCTCCTTCTCTATTGAAATATGCTCAAGGTCGTCTATGCGGTGGTTGGCGACCTTTATCTGCTCCGTCACGAGCGCCGCGCGCTTTTCCAGCTCATACGTGCGCTCAATGACGCTGTTGTGCCTGTCCACCTTTTTCTCCAGCGCCTCCAGCCGGTAGGCGATGACGGCGCTCGTCTTTTTGTTCGCAAGATACGCTCCCGTCAGCGTCCCCGCAAAGTTGCTGCTCGTGACGATAATATCTGTCTGCACGGAAAAATCAAAGCTAACTCGCATGTACCCGATCTCGCCCACCGACATTGACATGCTGACCAACCCTGGCAACTACGTCACATTAAGCCGAGTGCCATAGTCCTTCACCGTGAAGCGGTCAACACCGTACACTCCGCCTCCGCCCATAACGTCTGATAGCCCGCCATATATCGCAGGCGAGCACGTGCCTGTGCCGAGCGCGGTGTTCCAGTTGCCGGTGGTGTAGTGGCAATCTGGTTGCTGCCGTAGGCGGCGCGTGAACTGCAAATTCTGCACGATGGCGATCCCCGTGACGGTCTCACCGGTCGCTGGGTCTGTGACCAGCCCCCGGCGTATTTCGCCGTCAATATCCGTCACATAGGATTGCTGCAGCTCTATGCTCGCCTAGTTTGACTCTATCCTCTCCGTGTAGCCGTAGCTCTCCACCACGCCGTGCACGATGTTGGATATCTGGCGCTCTATGTTCTCGGTGAACGCGCCGAACTCCAAGCGCGCGATGCAGCGCTCACTGAGCGCTTCTATGCGCCCGTCGGCATAGCCCCGCTCGCCTCGATATCGCCCGGCAGCCCGTCTGCCGTTTTCAGTATCAATTGGCGCAGCTCCGCCGTGCTTTTTCTCATGCTCGCCCCGATCTCGGCGGTACTGCCCGTTCCGACTGCCGCGGTACTGCCCGTTCCGACTGCCGCGGCACTGCCCGCGCGTGTGCGCGGCTGCACTGTCGGTGCCGTTGTCACCGGCGCGGAGTCTGTCCGCGTCCCGGTTTTCTTTTGCCTTTCTCGTCACGTCTTGTGACAATTCGGAGTATAACATTACTTCCTGCATAAGTCAATACCCGCACTGTGCGGTTTTGTGAAAAAGTTTTGCTTTACAATTATCACGCTTTGTGATATATTCGTGACGTAAGTATATTGTGACAACCGTGTGACATGGAGGGTGAAAGCATATGTCTCATTTCAGCGATACTCTGACGCATCTGCGCCGCAAGGCGGGGCTGTCGCAGCAGCAGCTTGCCGACGGCACGGGGCTGTCGCGCAGCGCCATCGGAATGTACGAGACCGGCAAGCGCGAGCCGGATATTGACACGCTCCGCGTCTTTTCGGAGTTTTTCGGCGTCGACATGAACACCCTCACCTCCACGCAGACCGCCGCGGATGCGGAGCTGGCGGAGCTTTTGGAGACTCTGCGCAACCGCGAGGACATGAAAATGCTCTTCAAGCTCGCCAAGGACGCCACGCCCGACGATGTGCGCCGCGCCGTGAAGATCATCGAGGCGCTTCACAATGACTGACTATTTTGTCCGGCTCATTGAGCTGCCCGTGAAGGTCGAGGGCGTTACCGTCCCGAACTCTGACGGCAGCTTCAGCGTGTACATCAACGCGCTTCTGAGCGAGGCAAAGCGCGAGGAGGTATTGCGCCACGAGCTGCGCCATATCGCGTCCGAGCATTTTTATACGGAGATGCCCGTGGAATATATGGAGCGTCAGGCGTGCGGCGAGGCGCTGAACATCGTGCTGCACCCCAGCCCCGGCAAGCTCGCGCACTTTCCGTCGGAGGCAGCGCTCGCCGCATATATCCGCCGCCTCGCCCGCCAGTCCGGCGCGGAGCTTCCGTGCCTGTGAGCGCCGGTCAATTTGTTTTTCTAAAGGAGTTGTTGATAAATGCTTCTTGTGCAGATCGTACTGTACTGTCTGCTGTATGCCCTTTTTGTAAAATGCGCGGCGAAGGACAGTGGGCTCAATTGCCTGTATTTTTACCCCAAGGAATACATAGATGAGGCTCAGAAGCGCGGCCTTGCCGATAAGAACGCCGTGATGAAAAAGGGCAAGCGCTTCATGGCAGTGTTCTGTCTCGTCATGCTCGTCGTTCTTGTCCTGATCATTTCCGTCTGGAACCGCGTCACGGATTTCAAAACCGCGTATATTCAGGCGTGCATCATTCTCGTGGTCGTGAACTGGTTTGACGGTCTCGTCATTGACCGGCTCTGGGTCGGGCACAGCAAGCTCTGGATAATCGAGGGCATGGAGGGTGTCCCCTACGTCAAGCCGTGGAAGACTGTGCTTACAAAGCGGGCGCTCAGCACGGCGGTGTATCTCATCGTCGCGCTCGCCGTCGCCGGCATCGTGGTGCTGGTCGGGAAACTATAAATATACATATTACATATAAAAACAGCGTCTGTTTTCTCTCATTGAAAACAGACGCTATAAACTAAAAGTTTGGGTGCCCGGGGTTCGGGTACATCCAGTTTTTTGTTTTGGTTCGAGAACACCAAAACGTAAAAACAGGCATTTCCCACATTCACCGTCTATTGCGGCACAGGAGTTGGGGCTACGTATCGGTTTTTTCTCAATAAATTTCTGAAAAACTGCTTCAGAAATTTGTTCATTAGTTCATTATATATTTGGGTAAATCTACCGTTTTTGATTTTATTCGAAGAGATGGCGAAATCTCTCTTATTGTACACTATCTGTCTACAAACGTTAGCTATTTACTTCCTTTCTGATTTCATATATGGTATTATTAAATAATGCGGTCGAGTGGCGGCGGACATTGAACAAACCGCTATCATCTATTTTAGGAGGTAATGTGATCATGATTCTGTGTTTTTCCGGGACGGGCAACAGCCGGTATATCGCAAAACGAATTGCGGATGCGCTGCAGGATGAAGTTGTAGATTTGAACGCCAAAATCAAAGCGGCGGATCGTTCGCCGATGCAGACAGGGCGCGATATAATCGTCGTGACCCCAACTCATTCGTGGCGTATTCCGCGAATCGTATCGGAGTGGCTTTCAAAAACTGAGCTGCTTTCTGCGGAGCGCATCTGGTTTGTGATGGACTGCGGCAGCGAAATCGGAAACGCAGCAAAATACAATCGCCAGCTTGCGGAGCAGAAGCATTTATGCTATATGGGCACAGCGCAGATCGTCATGCCGGAAAACTATATCGCCATGTTTGACGCGCCGGAGGCGGAGGAAGCCAGAAAAATTGTTGAGAAAGCGGAGCCGGATATTGACGCTGCCATTGCGCATATCAAAGCGGGACAGCCTTTCCCCGTCCCCCGGAACAATCTCTATGACCGCATTGTGAGCGGTCCGGTAAACCCGATTTTTTATCAATTCTTTGTGAAAGCCGCCGCATTTCAAGCAAATGATACCTGCATCGGCTGCAGTCAATGTGTCAAAAACTGCCCGACGAACAACATCAGGCTTGCAAGCGGGAAACCGATATGGGGCAAGGAATGCACGCACTGCATGGCCTGTATCTGCTATTGCCCCACGGGCGCTATCGAGTACGGGAAAAAGAGCGTCGGCAAACCGCGCTACCACTTTGAAGCATTAAAGATACAGAAAGAGAGCACGCCTTGAACAAGGACATCAAATCAGTCTCGCCCCCTCTTCATGCTCAATTTTCCCTTGACAAACTTGTATTCTTGCTCTATAATTCAGCTAACTAATATTAGTTAGCTGAATTATTGTTGGAGGGAAACATGGAGCAGAGGGAAAATGGCGCAGGCGCAAACACAAAAGCGAGGATACTCGAAAAAGCGCTGGAGCTTTTTTCGGCGCAGGGCTACGACGCTGTCAGCGTCGGCGACATTGCGAAGGCGGTCGGCATAAAGGCACCGTCGCTTTACAACCACTACCCCAGCAAGCGCGCCATATTTGACGCCATCGTGGAGGAGACCGCCGCGCAGTACGAGCGCGACACGGGCAGGATAGACATTCACGTGCAGGACTCCGCGCGGGATGTGCCGGTGTTCACGGCGATCACAGCGGACGCGCTGGTCGAAAAGGTACGCCAGATTTTCGACTACTCGCTCCACAACGAGACCATCAGCCGCTTTCGCCGGATGATGACCATCGAGCAGTTCCGCTCGCCGGAGCTTGCGGCGCTGTACACCCGGCGCTATGTTGAGCGCCTTGTCGCCTACCACGCCGACCTTTTCCGCAGTCTGATAGCCGCCGGGGAAATCGTCGTCGAGGACGCGGACGCGCTGGCAATGATGTACGTCGCGCCGGTCATCACGCTCATTGGCATCTGCGACCGCCAGCCGGAGCGCGAGGCCGAGTGCCGCGAGAAGCTGGACGCGCACGTCCGGCTCTTCTTCCGCACGTATAACAGCGCATGCAGAAAATGAAAAGGACATTGACGCAGAAGCTTGGACTGCTTGGCGTGGTCAGCTTTCTTTCGTACACGGCGGCGGTCGTATTTTCCCCGCTCTTCTATCCGGGGTATAACTGGATGGCACAGGCGGTCAGCGACCTCAGCGCCGCAAACGCCCCGTCGCTTGCGATGTGGAACCGGCTAAGCGCGCTCTACAATTCCTGCGAGCTCGTGTGCGTGGTGGCGGTGTGCATCGGCATACAGGGCAGGAAGACCCGCCTGCTGCGCGGCGGGATATACACATTCGCGGCGATGGAATGGATATCCGCCGTAGGCTACCGCATGTTCCCGCTCAGCGACAGCGGCTACGCCGGAGCGTTTCAGGACATCATGCACATGGCCATCACCGCGCTGGTCGTGGTTCTGTCGATTTTATCACTGACGCTTATTATCATCGCCGGGGCAAAGGACAAAGAGTGCCGTTCATACGGCGTGTGCGCGGGCATCGTGCTCGGCATGATGCTGACAGGCGCGCTTGGTATCAACCTTGTGCCGAGTGAATACTTCGGAATTGCGGAGCGGTTCAGTGTCTTTGCCGCAACGGGCTTCAACGCCGCGCTCGGCATACATCTGTACTTCGTTATATAACACAGGAGGTGATACCGAGTTCGACGGCGCGCACGCCGGGCAGTTTCTGCAGCGTCTGCAAAAGAGCATTGACAGCATATAATTTATTAAAAACATGAAACGGAGAATTTTTGAAGCTTATTACTTTATCATCGGAGCGTGTTGGCTGACCGGGAGGTCTGGCAAATCCAACACACGCCATTCCTCTCGAAAGGCAGTCAACGCGATTTCTGGAGGATAACGATGAACCGCGAGAACAAACGCAAAACATTTGAAAAAGGCTATTATAAAACCCATGCATGCAGCGACAGCTTCGTCTGCAAATGCTGCGGACGGCTGTGCACGCCGGAGAATGCCGGCAGCGAGCACCGCAACCACTGCCCCAACTGCCTATCCAGTCTGCATGTCGACATTGAACCCGGCGACCGGGAGTCTGACTGCGGCGGACTGATGGAGCCCATCGCCGTGTGGGTGCGCCGGGGCGGCGAATGGGCGATCATCCACCGCTGCCGTCGGTGCGGCGCGCTTAGCTCCAACCGTGTAGCGGCGGACGACAACCCGATGAAGCTCATGAGCATCGCCATGAAGCCGCTGTGCTCCCCGCCGTTTCCGCTGGAGCGCATAGAGGAGATGACCGCGCTCATGGGCGGCAACGGAAGCCTGAAATAACCACTCAGCAAAATACCCTCACGGAAGCGGACCGCTTCCGTGAGGGTATCATTATTCTAGCTCTGCGTCTCTTTCACGAACTTGACCACATAGTCGGCAAAGCGGCGCGTGGCGGGACCGGCGCGGTCGCCCGCCGCGATGGCAAGCCCGATGGTGCGCTTTGCCTCCGGGATGACGGGCATGGCCTGCACGCGGTCAGTGCGCCCCTTGAGCAGCAGCTCCGGCATGATGCTCATGCCGAGGCCGTTTTCCACCATGGCGATGATGGCATAGTCGTCCTTCGTGTAAAAGCGGACATTCGGCTTGACACCGGCGGCCTCCAGCGCGCGGCGGGAATCCTGGTCGGAGCTTTCAAGGAGGCTGATGAAGGGCTCCGTCTCGCACTCGACAAGCGGGAACTTGGGGTAGCTCGCAAAGCGGCTGCCCTGCGGCAGCACGGCGAGCAGTCGGTCCTCCATCAGTGCGATGCACTCGCACCTGACGGCGCACGGCACGTTGACAAAGCCCACGTCTATGCTGCCGTCCGTCAGCCACTGCTCCACGTCGTGATAGTCCCCGTTTTTCAGCACACAGTCCACGCGCGGATAGTCGTGCTGAAACGCCTTGAGCACGCCAGGCAGCCAGTGCACCGCGACGGAGGTGAACGCACCGATGCGCACCGTGCCTTCGTTCAGCCCGCGGATGGACGCGGCAGTCTGGCTGAGCTGCTCGGCACTGCTGAGCAGATTGCGCACCGCGGGTATCAGCCGCTCCCCCTCCCCCGTCAGACGCACGCCCGCGCGGCTGCGCTTGATTAGAGCAAAGCCCAGCTCCTGTTCGAGACTGTCCACACTGTGGCTGACGGCAGACTGCGTGCACCCCAGTTGCTCCGCCGCCTTGGTGAAGCTCTGCTGCTCCACCACGCTCACCAGCGCCTGATATTTTGCGAGCGTCATACCCCTCGCGCTCCTTTTATGAAAATAATTCATGTTACCATGAACAAGATTATGTATGATTATATTATACTCAAAAAACTCGATTTTTCAAGTCCGTTCGGCGGTTTTTCCTCTTGCGCCGCGGCGGGAAATCATTATAATAACGGCATGACTTGAAAAAGAGAGGAAACTGTTATGTTCAACACCGCAACGATCTGTATTCTTATATCCGTTGTCGTGTACCTTGTTGGTATGCTCGTCATCGGATTTATGTATTCCAAAAACAGCACGACCGAGGACTTCTACCTCGGCGGCAGAAAGCTCGGCCCCATCGTGACCGCGATGAGCACGGAGGCGTCCGACATGAGCGCATACCTTTTGATGGGCGTCCCCGGTCTGGCGTTCTTCTGCGGCGTGGCGGAGGCCGGATGGACCGCCATCGGTCTTAGCCTCGGTACATATCTCAACTGGCTGATCGTTGCCAAGCGTCTGCACAGATACTCCGTGAAGATCGATGCCATCACCGTGCCTGACTTTCTCTCCCGCCGCTTCCGCGACAAGACCAAGCTCATCGAGACCATCGGCGCGCTGACCGTCATCATCTTCTTTGTCCCCTACACGGCGTCCGGCTTTGCCGCATGCGGCAAGCTTTTCAGCAGTCTTTTCGGCTTTGACTACATGACCGCGATGATCGTCTCCGCCGCTGTCATCGTCGCGTACTGCGCAACCGGCGGATTCATGGCGGCATCCGTCACCAGCCTTATTCAGGGCTTTGTCATGACGATTGCGCTCATCATCGTGCTCATATTCGGCATCAATGTCGCCGGTGGGTGGAGCGCCGTCATGGAGAACGCGAAGGGTATCCCCGGCTACCTCAACTTCGGCGCGAGCACCGACATCATCACCGGTAATGCGACGAGCTACGGCGCGCTGAAAATACTCTCCACGCTCGCGTGGGGGCTTGGTTACTTCGGTATGCCCCATGTGCTGCTGCACTTCATGGCGGCAAAGAGCGAGGAAAAGCTCACGTTCAGCCGCCGCATGGCAACCATCTGGGTCGTCATTTCCCTGTCCGTCGCCGTTGTTATCGGCATAGTCGGCTTCAGCATGGCAAAGACCGGCGCGATCACGATGCCCGGCTCCGAGTCTGAGGCAGAAAACCTCATCGTCAACACCGCGGCTCTGCTGTCCACCCACGGCGCGCTCGCCGCACTCGTCGGCGGCATCATCATCGCCGGTATCCTCGCCGCCACCATGTCCACCGCGGACGCGCAGCTGCTTGCCGCCGCCTCCGGCGTGACACACAACCTTCTCACCGACGTTCTGGGCATAAAGCTCGACGACAAGAAGACCATGCTCATCGCGCGCCTGACCGTTATCATCGTCGCCATCCTCGGCGTCATCTTCGCCAGCAACCCCAACAGCTCCATCTTCCGTGTGGTGTCCTTCGCGTGGGCGGGCTTCGGCGCAACCTTCGGCCCCGTGATGCTCTTCGCCCTGTTCTGGAAGCGCTGCAACTATCAGGGCGCTATCGCCGGTATGATCTCCGGCGCGGCGACCGTGTTCATCTGGAAGTACCTCGTCGCTCCCCTCGGCGGCATCCTCGCCATTTACGAGCTGCTGCCCGCGTTCGTGGTGTCCTGCATCTTCATCGTCGTCGTCAGCCTCTGCACCAGTGAGCCCGAGGCCGCCATCAAGGAAGAGTTCGACAGCGTCGTCGCGTGATGTTAATTCTCCTCACACTATATATACTCCTATAACCGGTTTTCCGGCGGGCAAATGCCCGCCGGAAACTTTTTATTCTTCTGGACATATCAGCAAATCTATGTTATGCTACGTGTAACAATGCGGATAATACTGACAGGAGGATAGTGGTTAATGTTACAACTAAATAGCCGGCTGCGGCGGTGTGCGGGGTGTACGCTCACGGCGGCGCTGGTGTTCTCCGCGTGCGGCAGCACGGCGGGGAGCGCCGTCCTGCCCGAAGAGACGGAAGCCCCGGTCGAGGTGACACCCGCCGCGCCGGAGGATCTGCGCGCCATCACGCTCACGGGAGGAGAGGTCGTGAGCTGGTCGTGCGGCATTCCGTTCGAGGAGCCGGGCTACTGCGCCTGCGGAATGGACGGGGCGGACGCGACAGCGCGCGTCGCCGTCACGGGTGAGGTCGACTGCATGACCCCCGGCGACTATGAGCTTGAGTACCGCATGCTCTGCGGTGCGGACGATGCGCTCTGCGTGACGCGGACAGTGCGTGTTGAGCCTGTCGCCATGCCGGAGCCGACAACGCGCGAGAACGTGATCTACCTCACGTTTGACGACGGTCCCTGCGCCAACACGCAGGAGCTGCTGGACGTGCTGGACAGGTACGGCGCCAAGGCGACGTTCTTCGTCGTCGCGAACGAGCGCAACCCGTATCTTGCGGAGCTCCTGCCGAAGATAAAGGCAGCCGGGCATACCATCGGCATCCATGCAGAGAATCACGAATATGATACGCTCTATTCCTCATCCGCGTGCTATCTCGCCGACCTCGCCGCGGCGCGGCAGCGGGTATACGAGCTGACGGGCGAATACGCTTCGCTCTGCCGCTTCCCCGGCGGCAGCACCACGGCGTACCATAAGCTCAATAACCGCGAGGACGGCGCTTGGGACACTGTCACCGCCCAGCTTGAGCGCATGGGGATGCAGTACTTTGACTGGAACGTCAGCCCGGAGAACTCCGTGAACAGCGCGGCGTCCTCGGTGAGCGCCGTTGCGTGCTACGCCCCGCGTTACGACGTGCCGGTCACTTTGCAGCACGACACGCGGCTCTACTCCGTCAAGGCGGTCGAGCCGATACTGCAATGGGGCATCGAGCATGGGTATGAGTTCTGCGCACTCGACACGAGCGTCCCCGCCGTGCACGCCTATTGACGTACCGCACGGTGGACTTTTCGTGCAAATTGTGATAGAATCTGTGGCAGCGGCGCATAATGCGGCGCTGCCACAGTTTATTTACCCGAAAGGATCATGCTCTCATGTCGATTCGCGCCGAAGGCACACGCGCCGCCGGATCTTCTAAATATCTCATTCCCCTCGCCTGTCTTGTGTCGGCTTTTCTCGGCGCGCTCTTCTTCTCGGAGACGACCTCGCCGCTCTTTTCCGACTGGGGCTATGACTCTTCCATGTTCCAGACCATCGGCAAGTACTGGGCGGAGGGGTATCTGCCATATGTCAGTCTCTTTGACCACAAGGGTCCCATCATTTTTCTCATAAACGCCGCGGGGTACGCGCTCTGCGGACGGACAGGCGTTTTCATGCTGCAGGTCGTGTTTCTCGCCGCGGGGGAATACCTCGCCTACCGGCTGCTGCGCGAGCGCATGAGCGTTTGCTTCTCCCTCATCGCGGCGCTTCTGCTGCCCGTCCTGCTCGCCGCGAACTGGACGGAGGGCAACACAACGGAGGAATATATCCTCCCGCTGCTGTTCGCGTCGTTCTGGTGCATGCTGCGCTGGGGCGGGCAGGTCGAGCGCGGGGAGTTCATCCACGCGCCGCGCGCCGCGTTTCTGTACGGGGTGACGTTCGCCTTCGCGCTCCTGACGCGCGTGACGAATGCGCTGGGCGTATGCGTGGGCGTGCTCTTCATCACGGTGCTGCTCGTTGTCCGCCGGGAGTGGAAAAACCTCTGGCAGAACGCGCTGGGCTTCATTCTCGGCGCGGCGGTGCTGGTCGTGCCGTTCTGCGTGTACTTCGCCGCGCACGGCGCGCTGTACGATATGTGGTACGGAACACTGCTTTTCAACTTTGACTATTCCGCCGCGTCCGGCACGGAGATGCAGTACGGGCTGACGGCGCTGCTCGTGCTCTTCCGGCGGTACATATTCGGCTGGGCTCTTGTTGGCACGGCGCTGTGGGGCGCGGTTTTCAAGGGCGAGAGCCGCGGGAAGCTCGTGTCCGCCTTCTGGCTTCTCATCGCGCTTGTCAACACTCTTTTCATGTACACGCTCAACGACTACGCACATTACGGCATCTGTCTGCTGCCGCTGCTGTACGTCGCCCTTGCGGAGCTTGCCGCGCCAACACTCGCGTCCGGGCAGCGCAGACTCACCCGCGCGGCGCTCATCGTGATGTCGGCAATCGTGCTTTTCAGCTGCGGCACAAAAATTTATAAAGAAAAGACCATCGTCTACCCTCCTCAGGCGCGCGAGGACTACGGGGATGACTATATGCCCCTGCTCGCCATGATACCTGAGGACGGGCGTGACAGCTTTGTCGCCTTTGACTGTCCGCGTCGGCTATATCTCCAGAGCGGACTGCGCCCGGCGTTCCGTTTCTTCACGCTTCAGCAGTGGATGTGCGTCAACAGCTCCGTGTTCGCGGAGACGATACACCGGGAATTTGACGAGAGCAATATCGAGTGGGTGCTGACATTCGATCTCTATCACACGGCGCTCGTGACGACGGACATCATCGCGGAAAAGTACACCCGCGTCGCCGTGTCCGACGGCGGGCTATACAGCCTCTATCATCTGAACACTGCGGATTAATTCCTATCATATCTCATATATATTGCAAACACCCGGCTCGTGAGCCGGGTGTTTGCATTTCCAGTGAAGCTTATTTTTTCTCGTTATAGCTTATTTTATACGTGAAAATAATGGTGACGATCGAGAGCGCGGCGGCGGTGGCGATAAGCGTTGCCTCGAAGCTGAACGGCAGCAGCCCGCGCACAAGAAACACAATGGCGAGCGCAACGACGTCCACCGCCATATGCGCAAGATTCATGACCGTTATCGCCTTGGCTGTGTTCTTCGCAAGGCACTTGATGGTGATGCGGCTATTGACAAATGCGGCAAGCGCGCCCCACACAAGCCCGACGACCGCCGCGATTACATATTTCATAATGATCCTCCGATTTTGCTTTTTTACGCCTCTATATTACCACAAACAGCGCGCATTGCAAAGTATCAACGCGAAAAAATTTGCCATGCAGTATCTTCCGCGCGTATCGCGGCGCGCGTCGGAGATACTAAAGACGAGGTGATGAAAATGAGTCCCAAAGAATTACTCTATATTGAGGATGCCCTTGGACACACGCAGTTTCTCATGAATCAGTGCCGCACAGCGGCGCAGCAGCTGAAGGATCCCGCACTGCGCCAGCAGGCGCAGCAGCTCGTGAACGGCAACCAGAAGCTTTTCACGCAGTTTTACAACCTTGTCTGACGGAGGTATGCAGCAATGGACGACAGAGAAATAATGGAGAACATCCTGCTGACGACGAAGGGCGTGTGCGATCTGTATATGCACGGCTCTATCGAGTCGGCAACGCCGAACGTGCGTCAGGCGTTCAACACCGCGCTCAACGACTCGCTGACGATGCAGAACTGCGTCTATCAGCAGATGAGCGACCACGGCTGGTACGCCAGCGAGCAGGCGGAGCCGCAGCGCATCCAGCAGGTCAAGCAGAAGTTCGGCTGCGGCTGCCAGCAGTGCTGAGTATCTGACCCTCACAGGCAAAAAACCACCCGGATCGGGTGGTTTTTTGTTTATATGGGTAATTATTAATTACTCGTTGATGCCGATAACAACACCGGAACCGACGGTACGACCGCCCTCGCGGATAGCGAAGCGAAGACCGTTCTCGATCGCGATCGGGGTGATCAGCTCGACGTCCATGTCGACGTTGTCGCCGGGCATGCACATCTCAACGCCTTCGGGCAGGGAGATGACGCCGGTAACGTCGGTGGTACGGAAGTAGAACTGGGGACGGTAGTTGTTGAAGAACGGGGTGTGACGGCCGCCCTCTTCCTTGGACAGGACGTAGACCTGACCCTTGAACTTGGTGTGGGGGTGGATGGACTTGGGTGCAGCCAGAACCTGACCACGCTCAACAGCCTTCTTGTCGATGCCGCGGAGCAGGCAGCCGACGTTGTCGCCAGCCTCGGCGTACTCGAGGGTCTTGTGGAACATCTCGGTGCCGGTGACGGTGGTCTCGGTGGACTCGTCCTTCAGGCCAACGATCTCGACCTTGTCGCCGACCTTGACGCGGCCACGCTCAACACGACCGGTAACAACAGTGCCGCGGCCGGAGATGGTGAAGACGTCCTCGATGGGCATAAGGAAGGGCATATCAGCCTTACGATCGGGAGTGGGGATCCAAGTGTCAACAGCTTCCATGAGCTCCTTGATGCAGTTGAACTCGGGAGCGTTGGGGTCGTTGGACTCGCAGACGAGTGCGTTCAGAGCGCTGCCGCGGATGATGGGAGTGTCATCGCCGGGGAAGCCGTAGAAGTCAAGCAGCTCGCGGACTTCCATCTCGACGAGCTCGAGGAGCTCCTCATCGTCGACCTGGTCGCACTTGTTGAGGAAGACGAGGACGGAAGGAACGTTGACCTGACGGGCGAGCAGAAGGTGCTCACGGGTCTGAGCCATAGGACCGTCGGAAGCAGCGATAACGAGGATCGCGCCGTCCATCTGAGCAGCACCGGTGATCATGTTCTTGATATAGTCAGCGTGACCCGGGCAGTCAACGTGAGCATAGTGACGCTTCTCGGTCTCGTACTCAACGTGTGCAGTGTTGATGGTTATGCCGCGCTCGCGCTCTTCGGGAGCCTTATCAATGGAAGAGTAGTCGGTGTACTCGGCCTTGCCCTGCATTGCCAGATACTTGGTGATAGCAGCGGTAAGAGTGGTCTTGCCGTGGTCGATATGGCCGATGGTGCCGATGTTGACATGGGGCTTGCTTCTGTTGTACATCTGTTTTGCCATTAGAATAATCCTCCTAAATTAGTTTTACAAAAATTATAAATTGGACTTACTAAAGCCATTGTGTTTGCTCACAAGGGCTTCCTGCAAATTTTTGGGCAGCTCGACGAAGTGGCTGGGCTCCATGGAATATGTCGCTCTGCCCTGCGTCTTGCTGCGCAGATCCGTGGCGTAGCCGAACATCGTGGAGAGCGGCACGTTGCACTCTATAACAGCGGCGCCGTTTCTTATCTCCGTGCCGATGATCTGCCCGCGGCGGGCGTTGACATCGCCCATAACGTCGCCCATGTATTCATCGGGCGCGGTCACAACGACCTTCATTATAGGCTCAAGCAGCGTCGGTCCCGCCTTCGCGGCGGCTTCCTTGAAAGCCATGCTGCCGCAGATCTTGAACGCCATTTCGCTCGAGTCGACCTCATGGAACGACCCGTCGATAAGCGTGGCCTTGACGTCCACGGTCTGGAACCCGGCCAGAACACCGGAGAGCATTGCGCCCTGGATGCCCTGATCGACACAGGGGATATACTCCTTGGGTATCGCGCCGCCGGTGATCTTATTGATGAACTCATAGCCCTTGCCGGACTCATTGGGTTCAAGCGTAAGCTTGACGTGCGCGAACTGACCCTTACCGCCGGTCTGGCGGACGTAGCGCGTATCGACCGTCGCCGACTTTGTGATGGTCTCTTTATAGGAGACCTGCGGCTTGCCGACATTTGCCTCGACCTTGAACTCGCGGAGGAGCCTGTCCACTATGATCTCCAGATGGAGCTCGCCCATACCGGCAATGATGGTCTGCCCCGTCTCCTCGTCCGTATAGGTCTTGAAGGTCGGGTCTTCCTCCGCCAGCTTCTGCAGGGCGATCGCCATCTTCTCCTGACCCGCCTTCGTCTTGGGCTCAATGGCCACGCGGATAACGGGCTCGGGGAATTCCATGGATTCGAGGATGATCTGGTTTTTGTCATCACAGAGGGTGTCGCCGGTGGTGGTGTTTTTCAGACCGACCGCGGCGGCGATGTCGCCGGAGTAAACACAGTCGATATCCTCTCTGTGGTTTGCGTGCATGCGCAGGATGCGGCCGAAGCGCTCGCGCACGCCCTTGGTGGAGTTCATGACCGTCTTGCCGGTCTCGATCGAGCCGGAGTATACGCGGAAGAAGCTGAGTCTTCCGACGTAGGGGTCGGACATGATCTTGAACGCCAGAGCCGAGAACGGGGCGGAATCGTCCGCCTCGCGCGTTTCCGTTTCGCCGGTCTTGGGATTCGTGCCTTCGATCGCCGGGACATCCAGCGGAGAGGGCATGTAGCCCACGATCGCGTCCAGCAGCTTCTGCACGCCTTTGTTTTTGTAGGAAGTGCCGCAGGTCACGGGAACCATCTTCACCGCAACTGTGGCCTTTCTTATCGCCTCGCGGATCTTGTCCGTGGGGACGTCCTCGCCGTTGAGATACATATCCATTATCTCATCGTCGAAGTCGGAGACCGCCTCCAGCAGCTTATCGCGATACTCCGCGGCAAGCTCCTTCATGCTCTCGGGGATCTCCTCCGTGACCATCTGCTTGCCAAGATCATCGAGATAAACGTCGGCATTCATCTCTACCAGATCCACTATACCCTCAAAGCTGTCCTCGCTGCCGATGGGCAGCTGGATGGGGACCGCATTGCACTTGAGCCTGTCATGGATCATGTCAAGCACATGGTAGAAGTCCGCGCCCATGATGTCCATCTTGTTGACGTAGATCATGCGGGGGACGTTGTAGTGGTCGGCCTGTCTCCAAACGGTCTCAGACTGGGGCTCGACGCCGCCCTTGGCGCACAGGACAGTCACGCATCCGTCCAGCACTCTAAGGGAGCGCTCGACCTCGGCGGTGAAGTCCACGTGACCCGGGGTGTCGATGATGTTGATACGGGTACCGTTCCAGAAGCAAGTGGTCGCGGCGGAAGTGATGGTTATGCCGCGCTCCTGCTCCTGTTCCATCCAGTCCATGGTGGCGGTACCTTCATGCGTCTCACCCAGCTTGTAGTTTACGCCGGTGTAGAAAAGAATACGCTCGGTAGTCGTCGTCTTTCCTGCATCAATGTGAGCCATGATGCCGATATTTCTGGTTTTTTCAAGTGAATACTGTCTGGGCATTGAATACTCCTGAATAGAATCTCTCTGAGCTCCAGATTACCATCTGAAGTGCGCGAAAGCCTTGTTGGCTTCGGCGTTCTTGTGCATATCCTCGCGCTTCTTGACGGATGCGCCGAGGTTGTTGCACGCGTCCATGATCTCGCCTGCAAGGCGCTCCTTCATGGTCTTCTCACCGCGCTTGCGGGAGTAGTCCACAAGCCAGCGGAGAGCCAGAGTCTGGCGGCGGGCAGGACGAACTTCGATAGGAACCTGATAGGTCGCGCCGCCGACGCGGCGAGCCTTGACCTCGAGGGCGGGCATGATGTTGTTCATCGCTTCGGTGAACGCATCAAGCGGCTCTTTACCGGTCTTTTCCTTGATGATGTCAAAAGCGTCGTAAACGACCTTCTGAGCAACACCCTTCTTGCCGTCAAGCATAACACCGTTGATGAGCTTGGTCACCAGAACGCTGTTATACAGAGGATCAGGCAAAATTTCTCTTTTGGGAACATTACCTCTTCTGGGCACGTTGCTTCCCTCCTTCATTAAAAAATGGAATCACAGGTACTCGAACGCATTCTCTGCGTCCGTTGCGCCCCGAGGTTTATCCACATATTATAGATAAACGACAGGGCTTTTGAGCAGCCTTCCGGGTCTCCCCTGCGCGCGGCTGCCCCTGCCTAAGCTGTCGGAAAATTACTTCTTCTTAGCAGCCTTGGGCCTCTTTGCGCCGTACTTAGACCTGGCCTGCATACGACCGTTCACGCCCTGAGCATCGAGAGTACCGCGGATAATGTGATAACGGACACCAGGAAGGTCCTTCACACGGCCGCCGCGGATCATAACGACGGAGTGCTCCTGCAGGTTATGACCGATACCGGGGATGTAAGCGGTGACTTCGTAACCATTGGTCAGACGTACACGGGCGATCTTACGCAGAGCGGAGTTCGGCTTCTTAGGGGTGGAGGTACGAACAGCGGTGCAGACGCCTCTCTTCTGGGGGGAGCTGAGATCGGTCTCCTTATTCTTGAGGGTGTTCAGACCCTTCTGCATTGCAGGAGAGGTGGACTTGGAAGTGACCTTTTCTCTTCCCTTTCTGACAAGCTGGTTAAAGGTTGGCATTGTGTTCTCCTTTCTTTCGTTGTCGCGGACATCTGCCCTCGCTCGGCGCACAACCGCTTGATTTTTCAAGTTTTTCGTGCGTTTTTGCAAAAGGGCGCAGTAATACCCACGCAATTGATGAGTTTAGCATATTTCACAATTATAGTCAAGGATTTTTGTGAAATATATTTTGAGAATTTTTATTCAGCGGTAACACGCACGCGCATTTATCCTTGTAATCTGTTGGAATATGCGAGACAATGCCTATCATCATTACGTTACATATCTTCGGATTCACTGTAACCGTGAGGATAAAGCGAGACCGCCACTTGTACCAGAAGTGACGGTCAATGAGCTTATTTGTTGATCTAACCTAGTTCAGGGCGTCCGCTTGTCGCAGCGCTCTTTGTTGTGTCTATTATACCGCCCGGCTTGATTTCTGTCAAGCCGGGCGGTACTGTTTTAACTGATTATTCTTTCGGTTCTTTCGGCTTTGTCTTGTCGGTCACGTCGTTCGCGTCGGTCTGGCTCTTCTTCTTTTTGAGGATCACCACCACCGCAACAGCGACGGCGAGCGCGAGCACCATTATGCCTATCAAAAGCCCGATATTGGAATCATCGCCCGTGCGGATGATGCCGCTGCGGCGGTTCGCCGTTGCGAGGGTCACCCTTATCTGCACCGGGTTGCCGTCGGCATAGCTTGTGACCTTGCCGACCTCGGTGTCGAGATTCACGCGGTGCGTCGTTGCGGTGAGGGTGCTGACATAGGAAGCCGCGAGAGTGACCTGTGTGACGGTCTCGGTTATGCCGTCATGCGTGTAGGTATACGGCGCGACGGTGTACTGCGTCCCCTCGGTGAGATACACATTGTCGACCTGCACGCCGAAGAGGTCACGGTTCCCTGCCGTCTGGCATTCGTGATAATAAGGCGCGTCAGTGACAAAGGTAATGCTCGTCTGCGTGCCGCGCGTTATGCTCGCCGCGGCTTCCTTGCTCGCGGGGACTATCACGACCGGGGCAAGCGTGCTGACGCGGTATCTCAGCCCGTCGCTGACAATGGTCGTGGCGACAAGCTTGCACTCCTTGTGGGTATAGTGCTGTCCCTGCGTTGAGCCGTCGTTTTTCAGTGTGCAGTCGCAATACTCGCTGTAGTCCCTGTGATAGTTGCCGCCATTGAGTTCGAACGTGCCTGTCCCCCTTACAACAAGGCTGTCCACTGTTGTATCGTCGAGTGCATAGCTCTTGCCGTAAGTGCCGTTATTTATAGTGACCGTACCATTTTCACAATTGACAGTTCCGACCTCAAGCTTAACATCGTTCGTATCGCTGCTCGCGGTATTGTCGCCGAACGTCGCGTCGGAGCTGCCATTTATATTGACTATGCCGATCATCGTGGGCGAGTTCTTGCTGATACCCTCTATCTTGACATTCTTGTTTCCGTCGCCAATGCTGACGGTATCTATCCACATATGCTTGTTGTTCGTGCCTTTTATCGTTATCGCGCCTGTGGATGTACCCACCGCTCTGCACGTGCCTATGGAGAGGCTGTTCGTTGCAGCGCCGTTGCCGGTAAGTCCGGTGACGCTCACAGTGCCGAAGCCGTTGCCGATGGTGACGCTGTCGGTCACAGTGCATTCAGTTATTGAAACTGACCTCTGTGCCAGAGTCGTATCCGAGGAGCCGACAGTGATACTATTGGCAGTCACATTCTTCGCCGTGAATGAGGCATTGGCGAGCTCACTGCCTGTCGCGGCATCACCTATAACAATAATAGAGCCTGCCGTGCTGTCCTCAATGCTCACCGAGCGCAGCGGCGAGCCCGTGGATGTCCCGATGGATTTTATGTCGCCGTCTACGGCGGCTTTCTTCACAGTGAGGTTACCCGTGCCCGCCGTTATGGAGCCGGTGATGTAAGTGTTGGTGCTGGCTCCGGCGAGGACGCTGTTGATGTTCACGCTCGAAGCACCCGCCTGTATGCTGCCGTTTACCGTGCCGCAGCGTGTCATATTGAGCGTGACATTGTCCACCACTTCTATGACGTTAGCATCCGTGGGATTCCCCGTAGCTCCTATCACGTCGACTTCATTGAGAGACAGTGAAACCACAGCTGTGGATGAAGGATATGTAATGTTCCCGGTAATATACGCCAGCTTCTCCAGCGTCGGGCTGCCGGCAGTAACGGTTACATTGCCGGTTATACCGTACTTCACCGTCTGGTGTGTTCCGTTTATCGTCACGGTCTTATCAATTGTGATATTGCCCTCGTCGATGTTTGCGAGCAGGACTATGGTTTCTCTTGTCGTGGCGTTGGCCGCGGTGATAGCATCTGACAGCTTGTCAAAATACAGCGTCACCGTTTTAAACGTGCCTGCAGTAATGTCGCCGGTCGTTCTGGTTATCTGCGCGACGGGCTTGCCGACCGTCCACGTGCCGTCGCTGTTCGCCATCGCGGTGCAGCCCGCGGCGACGGTATAGGTCGACGGGTCAACGTTCAGCGTAGCGCATTTGATTGTGACAGATTTCTCGTTGCCCGTGCTCACCAGCCCATTAGTCGTATTCACTGTGACGGTCATAGGATTCGTTGCTGTGTCATCGCCGAGGACGAGCGTGCTGCCCGTGCCAAGATTCGCGACATAGTTAGCGGCTGTGAGGGTGCTGTTCGCCACATTGCCGCCCTTGATGGTGAGCGTCATGCCGTCAGCAACCGCAAACGCTGACGTGCCGGTCAGAGCGAGCGTATTGCCATTGAGATTTATGGTGAGATTCTTGTCAATCGTGACAACCTTATCGGTAAGTGTAACGTTCTCCGAAAGTTTTATTTCATCCCCGGCGCTTGCATTCTGTATTTGGGTTTGAAAATCCCCGTCATTAGCATTAAACGTCGAGAACTCGCTCACATTCATTGTGAGCACGCCGTTACCCTTATTGTAGGTGCAGTTATTGAGGTCAATTGTCTCGACCGTGCCGTCGTCGTGCACGTGCTCAAGCGTTTTGGGCAGGAAGCCCGTGTACAGACTCAGCAGCATAGCCTGCCCGTTGAGCCATTCGTTTTTCACGGGCACTTCAACGCCGTTGATGACGGCGTAGGGCTTGACCTCATAGCTGACGCTGCTGCCCTCGACGGCGGCGGTGAGCTCCGCCTTGACCGTGAGACGCATCTCTATGCCGTCAGCGGCGGTCTTTTCATCGGCATTTTCGGCGCTGCCGTCAGCCGCCGCGAGCATGAGCGCGCGCGGCGCACGGCGCGCCTGCCGCGTCTGCGCGGGTGCTGCCTCCTTATACGCGGCAAAAATCTCCGCAGCGCCGCTCTCGCTCAGGGCGTCATTCAGTCCGGTGAGCGCGACGGCAGCATTTTCCAGCTCCACACCCTCGGCGAGCGTGACCTCGCCCTCCCTGACCTCGGTTCTGGCAAGAGCGGGCAGCGTCATTTCGGGGGCGGTCTTAGCGCTTGATTCGCCCGCGCCCTTTATGCGCGCGACGGTGTAAAGCCCGGTCGCGTCGTCCTTGGCGCACTCGTAGACGGCGGGATCTATGTAGGCGGAAACGTCGGTTATAAAGTCGCCACCGGTGATGGAGACGCCGCTCTCCGCACCCGCGTCCGCGGTTATCGCGCCGTTGACAAAGCCGGTCTTGAACGCCTCGCCCGGCTCGATGGAGAGCGTGGTCAGGCGCTCATAGCTCTCGGCGACGTGAATGCCGCCGACAACGTTGACATTCGCCAGCGTCAGCCGCCCCGCGTCATAGATCGCGAGCGCATTGGGATCACCCGCGCTGACAGTGCCGTTTTTGAGCGTGAGCGCGGCGTAGGAGTAGACCGGCTCGCCGTTCTCGTCCTTTTCCATCTTATCTGTCACAGTTACGGGCGCGGGGGCTGTCTCGCCCTCCTGCATTTCAAGGACAAGCGCAAAGCCGTTGAGGTCGAGCGTCAGCTCGTGCGCGGCTGGAACCTCCAGCCCATAAACGGCAGCGTTGTCAAGGAGCTTCGCCGTCACGGCGCGTGCGCTGTCATTCGCCAGCAGGGCGACGACCTCATCCAGCGATTCGTAGAGCTTGCCGTTCGCCTCGACCTTGGCGTTTTCGAGGATGTACAGCTCGTTATCAAGCCAGATATAGAAATTCTCAAGGTCACAGATACCGTTCTGAACCGCCAGAGCATACAGCCCCGCGCGGTCGGTCACGGTATAGCCGAGCTGGGCGAGCTCCGCCGTCAGCGTCGAAAGCTCCGCGTCGGTGAGCGCGGCAAAGAAGCCCTCGTCCGACGCGGGCTGTGCCGTCACTTCCGGGGCAAGTGTCGCCTCCGGCTCCTGCGTGCCGTTCTGCCCGTCGCCATCGGTCGAGGGTTCCTCGGTCGGCTGGGGCGGCTCCGTTGCGGTCGGGTTCTCCTGCTCGGCGTCCCCGCCGGTCTGCTCCGGATTACTCACAGGCGCGTCGCCCGACTGTTCTACGACAGCTGCGCCGTCAGCAAGTTCTTCCGCATATGCCGCGGTCCCCATGCCCATAAGGCTAACGAGCATGCACACCAGCAGCAGAACGCTCACAACTCTTTTCATTCGGCTTCCTCCTCATTTTGCAGCCGCAGGACGCGCCCGCGGCTGTACACAAAGCAGCTCATTGAATTTTCATAAGATGCTTTACATAATCGCAGTTTTAATCGTATCGTACAGCGAAAGCGCTCTTTTGTCAATGAAATACATTAAATATGACGAACGGTTACAAATTTCACACGCATTTCATCAACGGCTCGTGAAATAGCAAAAGCGCCGCTGCCGCGACGCTTGAAGCATACTATATAGATATAAGATAAATATAAGAGATCATTAAAAATTCCGCGAGTAGAACACGCCGTCATAGCCCTGTATGCGCCTGTCGGTTTCGGCGCATTCAAGGCGCTGCTCCGCCCAGACGCAGTAGCGCGGCTCAAGCTCTATGCCGATATAGTGCCGGTCGAGCTTTTTGGCCGTCACGCTCGTCGTGCCGGAGCCGAGGAACGGGTCGAGCACCGTGTCGCCGGGGGCGGAGCTTGCGAGGATGAGCTTTGCCAGCAGCTTTTCGGGCTTCTGCGTGGGGTGGGCGGTGTTTTCCGCCATTGACCAGAACGGCACGGTGATGTCGTCCCAGAAGTTTGAGGGGCAGGTGTCGCGGTATGCGCCCTGCGCGGACTCGACCCAGTCCTTGGGCTGCCCGTCGGCGCGGTATGGCGCGATGACGCGGCGGCGCTGGCGCACCGCGGCGAGGTCAAAGGTATACTCCCCTCCCCTTGTGGCAAACCAGATGTCCTCCATGCCGTTTTTCCAGTTGCGCTGTGCGCCGCGCCCCTTCTCACGCTGCCAGGTTATGCGATTGCGCACGGTGAACAGCTCCTCCAGCACGCGCCCGATCACAAGGCTCGACTGCCAGTCGCAGCAGACGTAGAGGCTGCCGCGCGGCGACAAAAGCGGCTCCACCGCAGCGAGCCACGCACGGGTATATTCCTCATACTCCGCCGCGCCCCGGCGGCGGAACGCCGTGCCGTCATAGCTCTTTGTGAGGTTATAGGGCGGGTCGGCGATTATGAGGTCGGCACAGCCAGGCGCGAGGAGCGGACACACCGCGCGCATATCGCCGTTTATCGTGGCGTCGAGCGCCGTTTTCCCGGCGTACAGGTCGTCCGCCGTCAGGCAGCGCGCGAGATACTCCGCCCCCTCGGCGACGGTGGTATTTATCGTTTTGTTGCGTAGAGACATTGGCTGTTCACTCTCCGCTGTACGTATTTGTTAAAAAGGCGTGTATCGGCATTTGCTGATACACGCCTTTTCGGTTTTTCTTAAAGTGCGTTGGACTTGTTGACAAGTGCGGTCAGATCGACGTACTCCTCCGGGGCGGCGGCGACAGTGTCGTCCGTCTCCTCCTCGAAGTCGCGGTAGATCTCAAGACCCGTGCCGGCGGGGATGAGCTTGCCGATGATGACATTCTCCTTCAGACCGACAAGGTGGTCCTCCTTGCCCTTGATCGCCGCGTCCGTGAGCACCTTGGTGGTCTCCTGGAACGATGCGGCGGACAGCCAGCTGTCCGTGGCGAGGGACGCCTTGGTGATGCCCATGAGCAGCTGGGTGTAGGTCGCGAAGCTGAGCCCTTCCTCGCCCGCGTCCATGCGCTCCTGCACTTCCTTGTTTGCGTCCTTGAGCACGCTGATGTCGATGGTCGAGCCGGAGAGCAGATCGGTGCTGCCCGCCTCTTCAACTCTGACCTTGCGCATCATCTGGCGGACAATGACCTCAATGTGCTTGTCGTTGATGTCAACGCCCTGCTGACGGTAGACCTTCTGGACCTCGCTCGTGATATAGCTGCGGACGCCCTGACGGCCGAACTCATCATCGTCCGTGCCGCGGATGCGCAGAACATCGTGCGGGTTGAGCGCACCGGAGGTAAGCTCCTGTCCGCGGTCGACATGGTCGCCGTTGTGGACGAGGATACCGGCGGAGTGCGGCACGGTGTAGACGACCGTCTCGCCCTCGGCCTCGTTTGTGACAGTGATGGAGTACATCACGCCCTTCTTCGCTTCCTCTATCGACACTGTGCCGGATATCTCGGAGAGCGTCGCCATCTTCTTGGGCTTGCGCGCCTCGAACAGCTCCTCAACACGGGGAAGACCCTGCGTGATATCGTCGCCCGCGACGCCGCCGGTGTGGAAGGTACGCATGGTGAGCTGAGTGCCCGGTTCGCCGATGGACTGCGCCGCGATAACGCCGACGGCCTCGCCCGCGTTGACGGGCTTGCCGATGGCAAGGTTGATGCCGTAGCACTTCGCGCAGACGCCGATACGTGCCTCGCACGTGAGCACGGAGCGGATGAACGCGCGCGTCACGCCGTGCGCCTCAAGGACATCCGCGTCCTCGGGCATGAGCATATGGTCGGTGTCAAACAGCACCTCGCCCGTCTGGGGATCGGTGATGGGCTGCGCCGGGAAGCGGCCGTGGATGGCCGTGCCGAAGCTCTCGACGAGCTGGCCGCGGTCATACACCGCGGACGCCCACACGCCCTCGGTCGTGCCGCAGTCGGGCTCGCGGATGATGACATCCTGACACACGTCGACCATACGGCGCGTGAGGTAACCGGAGTCGGCGGTACGCAGTGCGGTATCCGCCATGCCCTTACGGGCACCTCTCGTGGAGATGAAGTACTCCAAGACGGAAAGGCCTTCACGGAAGTTGGACTTGATGGGTATTTCGATGGTCTTACCGGCGGTGTTCGCCATCAGACCTCGCATACCGGCGAGCTGACGGATCTGGTTCATGGAGCCGCGGGCGCCGGAGTTTGCCATCATGTATATGGGGTTGTACTCATCGAGGACGCTGGTGAGCGCGTCGGTGACTTCCTTGGTGGTCTTTTCCCACTCGGCAACAACGAGGCGGTAGCGCTCATCGTCGGTGATGAAGCCGCGCTTGTACTGGCGCTCTATCTTGACGACCTCGTTCTCGGT
>CAKTKU010000024.1 GCA_934572335.1 uncultured Oscillospiraceae bacterium | reverse complement strand
TTTGCCGGACAGAAGAGCGCGGACGAGGTCGCCCGCCTTGTGCAGAGCAAGGCGAATATATACGTGAACGAACAGCGGTGAATTCCGATCGACCCCGGGGCGGTGCTCCGGGGTCGATTTTTCCCGCAGGTTTGACTTGCCTAACCGCGCTTTGTCTGGTAGAATCAAATCAGAGCATAATCAAAACTGGACGTGCAAGCAGCAACAAAAAAAGGAGGAGGCTATGAAGGGAAAGAAGATATTATCGGCGTTCATCGCGCTGGTGCTTATCGCGGGTCTGCCCGTGACGGCGTTCGCGGCTGATTGGAACATTGACAAAGGAGATATAACCATAACCGCCGATGGGAGCGGGCAGACCGTATCGCAGGATAATGGTGCGAGTATGTCTGACCCCGATCCCATCATATCGGGCAGCTCCAACACCAACACCGTCACGATAGATGCCGCGGAAGGAGCAACGGCAAACGTCACGCTCGACGGTGTGAATATCGACACGAGCAAGACAGGCAAAGCCGGTATATCCACAAGCGGCGGCGGCAATGTGACGATAGAGCTTGAAGGTAACAACTCAGTCAAAGGCGATGACTTTCATGCCGGGGTAGAGAAAGGCAACAGCGGCAATCTGACCATCAAGGACGACGGCAGCAACGGCTCGCTGACCGCCACAGGCGGCTATGGTGGCGCCGGTATCGGCGGCGGACGCGGCAGCAATGGCAGCAACATTACGATCTCCGGAGGTACAATAAACGCCACGGGCGGCGAGGACTCAGCCGGTATCGGCGGCGGACGCGGCGGAAGCGGCAGCGACATCACCATTTCCGGCGGCGATGTGACCGCCAAAGGCAGCGGGAATGGCGGAGCCGGTATCGGCGGAGGATTCGGCGGTAACGGCAGCGACATCACGGTCTCCAATGGTACGGTAGACGCCACTGGTGGCTCTGGCGGCGCAGGCATCGGCGGCGGATATAACGACAAGACCGGCGGCGGTAACGGCAACGGCAGCAACATCACAATTTCTGGCGGAAACGTGACCGCGAAAGGCGGCAAAGAAGCTGCGGGCATTGGCGGCGGAGTCTGCGGCAATGGCAGCAACATCACCATTTCCGGCGGTACGGTGAACGCCACAGGTGATAACGGCAATGTCTACGATGGCGGTGCGGGTATCGGCGGCGGATATGAAGGCAGCGGCAGTGACATTAAAATCTCCGGCGGCGACGTCACGGCAACCGGCAGCAGAAGCGGCGCGGGCATCGGCGGAGGAAGCGGCGGCAACGGCAGCGACATCGAAATATCCGACGGTACGGTAAACGCCACTGGCGGCGCGAACGCAGCCGGTATCGGCGGCGGCAATGGCGGCGGCAATGGCAACGACATCACGATTTCCGGCGGTACGGTAAATGCCACAGGCGGCAACGGAGCCGGTATCGGCGGCGGCAGTAACGGCAACGGCAGCAACATCACCATTTCCGGCGACGCAAAGGTGATTGCCAACGGCGGTGGTTGGTACGGTGCGGGCATCGGCGGCGGAAGCGGCGGAAGCGGCAGTGACATCGAAATATCCGGCGGCGACGTCACGGCTGTCGGCGGCAATGGCGGCGCGGGTATCGGCGGTGGCGATTACGGCGGAAGCGGCAGCAACATCACAATATCCGGCGACGCAAAGGTGAAGGTAAAGGGCGGCGAAAGTAGTTCTAGCTGTGGCGCGGGAAGCGGTATCGGCGACGGAGGCACGCAGGGGGAAAACTACGATCCTGTTCCCGGAAAAGAGCTCACTCCGGACACTTCCAAACTGACGGAGAAAGGCAAAATCGAGTATTATGACCCGAAGTCTGAAATTGGCAAGGATGATCCGAAAAATACGATCACCGGCAGCTACGTCCCGCCAGAGCCGGAGCAGCCGGAAGAGCCGGAACAGCCCGCAAAGGCGGCAACAGCCCCAGCTCCCGCGCCCGGCGAGAGCGCACCTCTCTACCGCGTGACGGATAAAGACGGGAAAGACATTGACTATAAATACGAGAAGAATAACGGCGTGCTCACCGTTACGGTCGAGGCGGATTACGCGGTGCTCACGGGCAGTCTCAGCGGGATAAACACCCTCTCTCAGCAGGGCATTGAGGAGCTTATGTTCATCACGAACGGCGCGACCTCGACCTACAAGCTCGCGGAGCTGCTGGACATGGGCAGTCTGAACGACAGCTATACTCTCACCCACGACGGAAAGACGGCAACACTCGACATATTATAATTAAAGGAGGCGGCTATGAAAGGAAAGAAGATACTGTCGGCATTCATCGCGCTGGTGCTCATCGCGGGGATACCCGTGGCAGCGTTCGCGGAGACTTGGTACATTGAAAACGGAGACATAACCATAAGCGCAACAGAGAGTGGACAGACCGTATCTCAAGGAGAGAATATAGATGTGCCCGATAATAATCCCACCATATCGGGCAGTTCTGACACCAACACCGTCACGATAGACGCCGCGAAAGGGGCGACAGCGAATGTCACGCTCGACGATGTGAACATCGACGTGAGCGATAAAGACAAAGCCGGTATATCCACAACGGGCGACGGCAATGTGACGATTGAGCTGGAGGGAGACAGCACGGTCAAAAGCGGCGGTGATCACGCCGGGTTGGAGAAAAACAACGGCGGCAATCTGACCATCAAGGACGATGACAACGATGGCAAGCTGACTGCGATAGGCCACGGCGGCGCGGGCATCGGCGGCAAAAGCGACTGTGACGTCAGCAATATCACGATCAAGGGAGGTACGATAAACGCCTCAAGCACAAGCCGAGGTGCGGGCATCGGCGGTTGCGGAAACGGCAGCGCCAGCGATATCACGATTGAGGGCGGCAATATCACCGCCGAAGGCGCCTATGGCGGTGCTGGCATCGGCAGCGGGCAGAATCGCGATGCCAGCAACATCAAGATCACAGGCGGCAAGGTCAAGGCAACTGGCGGCGGCAACGCGGCAGGCATCGGCGGCGGCATGAGCGGCGACGGAAGCGACATCACAATATCCGGCGGAGAGGTAACGGCAATCGGCGGTCTAGGCGGAGCCGGCATCGGCAGCGGCGGCGGATTTGGCCGCAACGGAAGCGACATTACTATCTCTGGCGATGCGCAAGTGAAGGTAAAGGGCGGCTCTTATGACTATAAACATAATCGTCTCAACGAAGGCGCTGCCATCGGTAACGGGGGCAACAAGTATTCCAAAGGCAGCGAGGTCGAGCCGGACACTTCCGGGCTGACGGTGGACGGCAAAATCGAGTATTACGAGCCGAATGATGACATCGATACCGCTCAACCGTCAAAGACGACTGTCGGGGAGCTTCCATCGACGCGGCCGACGCCGAAGCCGGAGCAGCCCACAGAGCCTAAGGCAGAGGCAGCCCCCGCCCCCGCACCCGGTGAGAGCGCCCCTCTCTACCGCGTGACGGGTAAGGACGGGAAAGACCTCGCCTATAAATACGAGAAAGCCAACGGCGTGCTCACCGTGACGGTCGAGGCAGACTACGCGGTGCTCACGGGCAGCCTCGCAGGTATCAACGCCCTCTCTCAGCAGGGCATTGAAGAGCTTGTGTTTGTCACAAACGGCGAGACCTCGACCTACAAGCTCGCGGAGCTGCTGGACATGGGCAGTCTGAGCGACAGCTACGCCCTCACCCACGATGGGGCGACGGCGACGCTCACCGTCGGGTAAAAAGAGAATACACGTGTTCATCCCCGAAGTTTTGAGCTTCGGGGATGTTTTTACATATTGACAAATCATGAACAAAGTGGTATTTTATTTTTACCAAGTGGTCTAAATATGGCCAAATACTATAATAAATGGGAGAGGATCATCATGTCTGCAAAAGAAAAAGCCGCAGCGAAGCAGCTCGACACCAAGCTCGAGGGTAAGCTCGCCAAGAAGATCTGCACCTGCGCCGTTATCATGCTCATCGCCGTGCTCATCCACGACGGTGACCATATCCGTCAGGCGTTCAAATGGACGTACTCCATTCCCCTGTCGCTGTGGGCGCTGAATCTGACGGTGTACGTGCTGCCGGTGGTGTCCATTTTCCTTGCGAAGAGCCGCCGCACGTCGTCGACGCTCGTGTGCGCCATTGCGGGTGTGTTCACCTCCGCGTCGTTCGTCATACTGCACCTGTGCGGCTCGTCGACCGGGCTGTGGGGCGTGTGGAACTTCTCGTACTTTGAGCTTATCGACGGTGTATGGTACAACGGCGTGTTCTATCAGGGCATCGACACGCTCAGCTGGATATTCCTGTTCCACGTGCCGGTGATGTGCCTGCCCTGCTCGTACATATCCTTCAAGGAATACCTCCGGCTGAAGAAAATTGCAAAGGAAGCGTAAGCGTTGGAAATAACGCTGAGAGTGAGCGGGATGGACTGCGCCGCGTGCGCGCCGAGGCTGCAAAGGCGGCACTGGAAGCGCTGGACGGTGTGAGGCGCGTGGAGGACACCGGGGACGGGAAGCTGCGCGCCGTGCTGTGGACAGGCATCGAGAGCAAGACCCTGCTCGCGGCGCTGCGGGCGCGCGGGATATACGCCGCCGTGACGGGGCGCACCGGCGGCGACGAGGAGATACAGCTGCACAGCCGGATGGCGCTGCTGCGCGCGCTGTGCATTTCCGTGCTGTTCACGATGCCGCTCGTGTGGGATCTGCACCCGTATGTTCAGCTCGCGCTGGCTAGCGTGGTGCAGTTCGGACCGGGCGGTGCAGCTTTGACAGCGACGCATTCAAGCAGCTTCTTGCGTTCGCGGATCAGTTCAAGTCCGACGCGGAGATGGCAAGCTATGAATCCACGGAGGAGGACAGCGCCGCTTACCGCATTTCGCAGGGGCAGCAGATGCTGACGGAGGTTTCGCTCTTCAACTTCAACGAGAGCAGCGGCGACAACCCGTTCAAGACCGACGTCACCTATATCGGCTTCCCCAACGTGACCGGCGAGCCGGGCAACGTGCTGCGCGGGATAAACGAGCTGGGCATAACGAGCGCGTGCCGCGACAAGGCGGCAGCGTGGGAATTCGTGCGCACATTCCTGACGGAGGACTACCAGACGGAGCTGTCGATTTTCCCCACGAACATGAATGCGTTCAACACGCTCCTTGACGAGGCGCAGGTGATAGAGTACGAGCGCGACGCCAACGGCAACATCCTCCTCGACGAGAACGGCGAGAAAAAGCGGCTGATCATCGGCGTGATGTACGACGGCATAAACTACACCAATATGTACTCCGGCATCTCCCCCGAGCGCGCCGAGACGATAAAGACGCTGGCGCAGTCCACGTCCAAGCTGCTCAACTACGACCAGAGCATTCTGGACATTGTCACCGGCGAGGCGCAGGCGTACTTTGCCGGACAGAAGAGCGCGGACGAGGTCGCCCGCCTTGTGCAGAGCAAGGCGAATATATACGTGAACGAACAGCGATAGGCATACAGCAATCCCCGGAGCTTGCGCCCCGGGGATTGCTGTCTCCGGCTCAGCCGCGGTTTTTTCCGTGATTTCTGAGCCGGACTGTCTAACATTTCAGCTTATCTGTTGCTTAGAATATTGACATCTATGCCTTCGATAATGTATACCTCGTCCTTCTGTGTCCGTTTCTCACCGCTTGGGGCGATGAAGCCGGAGACCACGAGGCGCAGCTTAATGTCCACGCCATTTCCGACGTCAAACATATCCCCAGCCTGAAGCTTTATTCCGGCTGCCTTCTGAAGCTCTGCAACGGTGATGTTTATCTCGCGCTGCTCCTTAGAGCTTAATCCCTCCTCGCCCGTATAGATAAGCCCCTGCTTGATATACAGCTTTTCAATATCCACGCCCGCCTTCTCTATATCCTCACGACATTCGCGGATAAACTTCGCGGCGACAAGGTCTGCCTGATGGATATATATATCCTTTGGCTCTAGCCACACATCATAGCTCACGCCCTCTATGGTGACATCCTCCCCGCCAAGCTCATGTCTGTCAACACGCTGAGGGTCGGGAATCCCATAACCAAAGCCCACAGTCTCGACCGGTACATCGTCCTTGTCGGTCTCTGCATCCGTTCCGCCGACAAGCGGCTGCGAATTATCCGTGTTTTTCCCTGTCAGGGTTTTTTTCTCCTCCGCAAAGGCTGCATTGCCCATAGAAAGGAGCAGTGCGGCAGCAAGCGCGAAGCTCACAAATATTTTGGCATAATTTTTCATCTGCATCTCCTTTTCTTTACTAAAATTGTCCAGTTTTGTGTTCTATTCTCTATTTATATTATACATGAAAAGGTGTTCAATGCAAGTGCTTTCTTCTCAATGCGGCAGCAAAAATACAGTCTGCGCGCTACTGATGCACTGCCCTCTCCTCTGTTCAGATTTTCCCTCCGCGCTATGGTGAGCATACCTTATCCCCCGGCGGCATTTTGCGCCGCCGGGGGATAGTTTTCCGGTTTAGGAAGCTCTGAACCGGATGAGGTTCAGGAATACAGTATTTTCAGCCACTTAAAGAATGGGAATTTGGAAAGCCTGTAAACCGCATAGGAGAAAGCCGCGCTGCCAATGACCGTCAGCATAAACGGCAGGCAGGTCACTCCGGCTTGAAATCCTATCAAATTCAAGAATATGCCGACAAGGCTCAATATCCAGAGATGCGAGTAGTATATCAGGGCGCTGAGAGCCCTAAGCGTTCTGTAAGCGCCGCCCCTGCCCGTCATGCGGAAATTCACGAGCAGTCCAAAGGCAAGGTAGGTCGAGGGCGCAAGAAAGATATACATATCGTTTGCTCTGGCAAGGTCAAAATACTTTACGAAAAAAGCCTCGGCAAACATCAAGAGGTATGACGAGGCAAACAGCAGCAGGGCTTTTTCTGCGGTAATCAGCGACGTCGCAGGGCAAAGCTCCTTATAATCCGCTTCCGGCACATTTTGCGGCGTCTCCCTTGACCTGCCGAAAAATTGTCTAGTGACAAGCCGCAATATATATGTTATTGTATAAACAAGTGAGACAATTTTTCGGTAAAAATTACATATAAAGGAGACTGACATGGTAACGAACAAAGAAAAGCTCTTTGCCCTCGGCAAAAAGATGACCGACCGCGTGCCGTACAGGCTGGGGCTGAAAAAGCTCGACGAGAGCTGCCCCGAGTACTGGGGGCTGGTGAACACGCTGGACGACGAGATGGTGGAGATCGCGCTGAGTATGCCGCAGCGCGTGCCGCAGACGCTGGCGCAGATTGCAAAGTCCTCCGGCTGGACCGACACGGAGAAGCTGGAAGCCAAGCTGCACGAGATGGGCTGCGTCGGGCTTATCGAGTGGAACTGGGAAAACCCGCAGCACGAGAAGCAGTACCTACTGCCGCTGTTCGTGCCCGGCGCGGCGGAGTTTCTCAATATGCGCAAGTCCTTTGTTGACGAGCACCCCGAGGTCTGCGATTTCTTCAACAAGATGACCCGTCTGCCCATCGAAAAGATAACGGCGATGGTGCCGCCCGGAGGCGCGGGCATCGGCATGCACGTCATACCCGTGGAGAAAGCCATCCCCACCGAGTCCAAGTCCGTCAGCCTCGAGCATCTCTCCCACTGGCTCAAAAAATACGACTACTACGCCGCCGGCGTGTGCTCCTGCCGCCGCTCTCAGACGGTGCGCGGCGAAGGCTCGGGCGATCTTGAGGACTACTGGTGCATCGCCGTGGGCGACTGTGCGCGCTACTCCGTGGAGACCGGCAAGGACGGGCACGAGGTCAGCTATGACGAGGTCATGGAGATCCTCCGGCGCGCCGAGGAGGAGGGCTACGTCCACCAGATCACGAACATCGACGGCGAGGACAAGATCTTTGCCATCTGCAACTGTGCGCCCGGCGTGTGCTACGCCCTGCGCACGTCACAGCTCTTCAACACGCCGAATATGTCCCGCAGTGCGTACATCGCCCATGTGGACATGGAAGAGTGCGTCGCGTGCGGCAAGTGCGTGGAGGTCTGCCCCGCAGGCGCGGCAAAGCTGGGGCAGAAGCTGTGCACAAAGAACGGTCCTGTCACCTATCCCAAGCACGAGCTGCCCGACGACACAAAGTGGGGTCCGGAGAAGTGGGACGAGGACTACCGCGACAACAACATGATAAACTGCTACGACAGCGGCACCGCCCCCTGCAAGACCGCCTGCCCCGCGCACATCGCCGTGCAGGGCTACATAAAAATGGCGGCGGAGGGTAGATACCTCGACGCGCTCAAGCTCATCAAGCAGGACAACCCCTTCCCCGCCGTCTGCGGCAGCATATGCAACCGCCGGTGCGAGGCGGCGTGCACGCGCGGCACGGTGGACAATCCCGTCGCGATTGACGAGATAAAGAAGTTCATCGCCGAGCAGGAGCTTCACGCCGACAGGCGCTACATCCCCGCAAAGCGCACCCACAGGGAGAACACCGCGGGCTATGACGAGAAGATCGCCGTGATCGGCGCGGGTCCCGCCGGGTTGAGCTGTGCGTACTACCTCGCCAACATGAGCTACCCCGTGACCGTGTTCGAAAAGAACGAGGTCCCCGGCGGCATGCTCACGCTGGGCATTCCGTCGTTCCGCCTTGAAAAGGACGTTGTGAACGCGGAGATCGACGTGCTGCGCGAGATGGGCGTGGAGTTCCGCTGCGGCGTTGAGATTGGAAAGGACGTCACGCTCGACGAGCTGCGCGCGCAGGGCTATAAGGGCTTCTTCCTCGGCATCGGCGCGCAGAAGTCCGCGCCCCTCGGCATTCCGGGCGAGGAGCTCACGGGCGTATTCGGCGGCGTGGAGTTCATGCGCGAGGTCAATCTTGACAAGCATCCCGCCGTTGGCAGGCGCTGCGCCGTCATCGGCGGCGGCAACGTGGCAATGGACGTGTGCCGCAGTGCGGTGCGCCTCGGCGCGGAGGAAACGTATGTCATTTACCGCCGCTCGGAGGCGGAGATGCCTGCGGACAAGGCGGAGGTCGCCGAGGCCGTTGAAGAGGGCGTGAAGTTCCACTACCTCTGCGCGCCGGTGGAGATCATCGGCGAGGACGAGAAGGTCACTGCACTGAAGGTGGAGCTGATGGAGCTGGGCGAGGCGGACGAAAAGGGACGCCGCAAGCCGGTCGGCACGGGCAGGTTTGAGACCATCGAGGTCGACTCCGTCATCAGCGCCATCGGGCAGAAGGTCGACCTCGGCGGCATCGCGCCGGAGGGCATGACCTTCAACCGCAATGGCACGGTCATCGCCGATCCTGTCACGCTCCAGACCGCGCAGCCCGACGTGTTCGTCGGCGGCGACGCGCTGACGGGGCCGAAGTTCGCCATTGACGCCATCGCCGCCGGGCGCGAGGCCGCCGAGTCGCTGCACCGCTACGTGCACCCCGGGCAGAGCCTCACCCTCGCGCGCAACCGCCGCCAGTTCATAGAGCTGAACAAGGACGACGTCATGCTGCCTGTGGAGAGCTTCGACAACTCCTCCCGCCAGATGCCCGGCACGGACAAGGCAAAGGCAAAGAGCTTTGCCGACGCGCGCATGACCTTCACCGAAGAGCAGGTACGCCGCGAGGCGGCGCGCTGCCTCGGCTGCGGCGCGACCGTGGTGGACGAGAACAAGTGCATCGGCTGCGGGCTGTGCACCACGCGGTGCGAGTTCGACGCGATTCACCTCAGCCGCGATCTGCCGGAGGCGTCCGTCATGTACAAGGCGGAGGACAAGATGAAGGCGATACTGCCCTACATGGTCAAGCGCGAGGTCAAGATACTGCGCAATAAGAGGAATAAATAAAGTTTCGGTTTAACACACAAAAGCGCCGCGCTCAACTGAGCGCGGCGCTGATTTTATTATATGTGTATTACAGCTCTTCCACCGTGAGGACGTTTTCAAGCCCCTCGATGTTCTTGATAAGCCCCTCACTTATGCCGGTGCGGCTCGCCTGAACGGTGACGACGGCGCTGTAACGGTTGCGCCCGTCGTCCTCGGTGACGCGGCTTATCTCCAGCCCGCTCATCTTCGTCTTGCTCTCGCGGATGAGATGGACGATGGTCTCGATGCTGTCCGCCTTGTAGTACTCGATATAGAGATTCATATCGTACACCTTGCGGGCAAAGCGGTATTCGATCTTCACGAGCAGCAGCTCCGCCACGAGCACCATGAACGTGGCAAACACCGCGCACTCAACGTATCCCGCGCCGCACACAAGCCCGATGATGGCACTTGTCCACAGTCCTGCGGCTGTCGTCAGCCCTTTGACGCGCTGGCGGTTCGTGACGATTATCGTGCCCGCGCCAATGAAGCCGATACCGGCGACGACCTGCGCGCCGAGGCGCGCGACGTCGGTATAAAGCTCCAGCGTGAGATAAAGATACTGACTGGTGAGCGTGGTCACGGCCGCGCCAAGGCAGATGAGGATGTGCGTTCTGAACCCGGCGGGGCGGCGCTTATACTCGCGCTCTATACCTATAAGCCCGCCGCACAGAACAGCGAGCACCATGCGCACGGTGACGCCAAGAAAGCTCATCTCGCGCACAAAATCAAAACAATGCAGCATATGTCCGTCCCTCCTTTACACTTCGTCTATGGCGACAACGCCGTCAAGCATCGACAGCTCCGCAAGGAGCTCCGCGTGCTCGCGGCGGCGCGGCAGGTGCATGGACACCAGCACGCTGAACTTCGCCATATGCTCGCGCTTGTCCTTCTCGATCTCAACATCGTAGAGCGTTATGCCCTCCGCCTTTATGCGGTTGACGATGCTGCCGAGGTTTTCAAAGGAGTCCATCTCGACATAGATGGTCATGTTGCGCGAATATGAGAGCATCGCCTCCTCGATGAGCGGCAGAAGCTTCATTGAGAGGACGATGAGCACAACGCCGACGATGACGCACTCATAAAACCCCGCGCCTATCGCAAGACCCATGCACGCCGAGGCCCACAGCCCCGCGGCGGTCGTCAGTCCCTTGACCTCCTGCCGCCCGGTGACGATGATGGTCCCCGCGCCGAGGAAGCCCACGCCGTTGATGACCTGCGCCCCGAAGCGGGACACGTCCGTCTTTATACCGACGCGGTCTGCCGTGGCGAGCCAGTCATGGTTGAGCATGAAGTCAAGATACTGGCTGAGCATGACGGTCATGGCCGCGCCGAGGGCGACGAGCATGTACGTCCTGAACCCGGCGGGGCGGCGCTTTTTCTCGCGCTCAAAGCCGACAATGCCGCCCATGAGCATGGCGAGCAGCACACGCAGCATCATTGTGTAAATATTAAACTCTCTCAGCGGAGCGAATATATTGTCCATTACGCTAAACTCTTTCGTATTGTTATTGAAATCAGAAGAAAATGCGGTCGATAAGCCCCGGAAGCTCGGCAAGCGAGGCGATCTCATAGTCCGCGGGGATGTCCGCGCGCGGCGGCTTGCCCTTGGGGTTGAACCAGCAGGTTTTCAGCCCCGCGCCGCGCCCGCCGCGGATATCAGAGGTGAGGCTGTCGCCGACGACGAGCGCGCGGGCGCTGTCAAAGCCGGGGATGTCCGCGATGACGATGTCAAAAAACTCCCGGCTGGGCTTGTCCGCGCCCATGTTCTCCGAGATGAATATTTTTTCAAAATACTTTGAAATGCCGGAGCTGGCGAGGCGCGCGTCCTGCACGCGGGCATTGCCGTTGGAGATTATATACAGCGCGCATTTGCCATACAACGCCGTTAGAAGCTCCTGCGCGCCGGGGACAAAATAATGCCCCTCGCACAGATGCGCGGCATAGCTGTCCTCAGCGCTCTGCGCGTCGAGCGCGACGCCGAGCTCTTTGAAGAACACCTCAAACCGCCCGACAAGCACCTGCTGACGGGTCAGCTCGCCGTTTTCAAGCTGCTCCCAATGGCGGACGTTTATGCGCCGGAACGTGGAGAGCACATCGTCCGTGGGGTCTATGTCCCGCTCGCGCAGCATGGCGGAGATCGCCGCCGCCTCCTGCCGGTCAAAGTCGAGAAGCGTATTGTCAAGATCCATAAGAATTATGGGTTTTGTCGCTGTCATAGGGTTCTCCTTATATATTCTCATCAATGCCGAGGGTTTTCAGCGCCTCGGCAGCAGGCTCAAGATGCATGCCGAGCGACGCCTTGACAAGGACGTTGTCCCCGCGGCGCACATACTGCGGCAGGGCGGCGATAAGCTCCTCCCGCGTCTCAAAATGGCGGGCGCGCGCGCCCATCGCGGCGGTCAGGCAGCGGGACATGGGTCCGTATGCCATGACAAAGTCCACGCCCTTACCAAGGGCGTATTCGCCGAGCGCGCGGTGAAGCTCCGGCGAGGTCTCGCCCATTTCGCGCATATCGCTGAGCACGCACACGTGCCGCCCCGGCAGCGCCATGAGCGAATCCACGGCGCAGCGCATTGAGTCGGGATTGGCGTTATAGCAGTCGTCAATGAGCGTGATGTATCCCGTGTCCGTGACAACGCCGCGGCGGCCGACCGTATGGAACGCGGCGATGCCGGAGGCGATCTCCGCATCCGTCAGCCCCATCACGAAGCCCACTGCCGCCCCCTCGAGCGCGGCATAGACCATATGCTGACCGTAGGCGGGGATATTCACCGCGATGCGCCGGTCAAAGCCGACGATATCGCACGCCGCGCCGGACTCGCCGTCAAAGCGGACATTCTCCGCGCGCACATCGCAGTCCACGCCCATGCCGTAGCTCACTATGCGCTGGCTGCAGCGGAGAGCGCGGAGCTTCGCGTCGTCGCCGTTTATGATCACCGTGCCGTCGGGCGGCATGAAGTCTATCATCTCGGTCTTGGCCTTGAAAACGCCGTCAAGGTCGTGCAGGAACTCAAGATGCGCGTGACCGATCACGGTGAACACCGCGACGGTCGGGCGCGCCATGGCCGCAAGCACACTCATCTCCCCAAAGCCGGATATGCCCATCTCCACCACGGCGGCCTCATGCGCGGGCGTGATGCGTGAGAGCGTCATTGGTACGCCGATCTGGTTATTGAGGTTGCCCTCGGTCTTGAGGGTGTTCATATGCCGGCTGAGCACCGCCCAGATCATCTCCTTAGCGGTCGTCTTGCCGACGCTGCCGGTGATGCCGACGACGGGGATGTTGATATTTTCGCGGTAGGCGCGCATAATGGCCTCAAGCGCGGACTGCACATCGTCCACAACGATGATGCCGCGCCCCTCGCCCTCCGGCACACGCTCGGCAAGGCAGCACACCGCGCCCTTGTCGAGCGCCGTTGATATATAGTTATGCCCGTCGGTCTTCTCGCCCTTATAGGCGACGAACACATCGCCCGGACGGACGGCGCGGCTGTCGATAACGACCTCGCCCAGAGGCGCGTCGAGCGCGCATGTGCCGGAAAGCGTGCCGCCGCAGGCTCTTAACGCATCCTTTACCGTGAAATTGTACATTATTTCCTCAACTCCTAGATTAAACACCGTTTAATTTTAACACATTTATTTTTTCATTCAAGCCCTATTTGTAAAAAAAGTGGTGCACACAGAGAAAATGTGTGCTATAATATAATTTACATGACAGTTAAAGCAAAGGAAACGAAAGCGTATGAATTATGTAGTGGTGGATCTGGAATGGAATCAGGCGATGAGCTCCAAATCCTCCGTGTTCAACAAGCTCCCCATCCATCTGCGCGGGGAGATCATCGAGATAGGCGCGGTGAAGCTTGACGAGAATATGCAGCCGGCAGAGGAGCTGACCATTGACGTCAAGCCCGTGTATTTCAAGCGTATGCATTACAAGGTCAAGAAGATAACCGGCTTCGACAAGGAGCGCCTTGCGCACGGCATCGCGTTTGCCGACGCACTGGCGGAGCTGCACGAGTTCTGCGGCGACGATGTGACGTTCATCACCTGGGGCTGCGACGACCAGGGCATACTTGAGCAGAACATCATCATCCACGACCTCGACTGGGACTGGATCGCCGGGTGGGTCAATCTCCAGCTCATATATAATCTCCAGACCGGCGGCGACAAGAATCAGAAATCCCTCGCCAGCGCGATGGAGCATTTCGAGATAGAGCAGACGCGCGTGGCGCACGACGCGCTTGGCGACGCATACAACACCGCGCTCGTGTGCACAAAGCTGGACATGGCGGAGGGGCTGCGGCTCTACCCGGACGCGGGGCGCATCCTCGCCACACGCATGCCCAACTACAAGCCGCCCGTCGACCGCAGCGGCGAGGAGCCGATACTGCACGAGAGCTACGACGGCTTTGAGAGCAAGGCGGCGGCATTTGCCGACGCAAGGCTGACTCTGCTGCCCTGCCCCGTGTGCAGCGGAGAGACCGCGGGCGTGCGGTGGATAAACCAGGGTGACCAGCGGTACATGAACGTGTACACCTGTGCAGACGACGGGGCGTTCCTCGTGCGGGCAAAGTTCCGCAAGAACAGCGAGGACAAGAGCTGGACGGCGAATAAGCTCGTCTATAAGGCGACGGAGGAGATGCAGGACTTCTACAAAACGAAGTCCACACAGGCGCGCCGCCGCGGCCGCGGGCACGGCAGCCGCAGAAACCGTCCCGCGAAATAAAAGCGCACTCGAATGCAAAAATCCTGTGATTGACAGAACCGCCGACAGAATTTTGTGAAAAGCACACGAAATTTTGCGGCGGTTTTTGTCGCATCTGTATACAAATCAGAGAAGTAGGAATTTGCGTATTGACATTAAGACTGCATGGTGCTAAAGTGACGCCATCACAACGAAGGGAGACGCGAACATGACCAAGCGCAATTACAACCGCTTCAACATGACTGGCTCATGCACCGAGTGCAATGAGTCCGCTTGCGCGTCCTCTTCCCGCTCCAACGGCGCAAACGCTGCCCAGAGCACCAATAACGCCCTCCTGCTTACTATGGACACTGTTATCGCAGTGTCCATTTTTGTTGCGCTTTCCGCCTTAGTAAGCATTATTGGCAGCATTGCAGTTATAATTATTTCCGCAATAATTATAATACTTAGTGCCGTCATAATATGCGTTATTACGCCGGCAGAATATCGACCGAACAAGGCATTGGAGCCGTTGATTTGATTTTTTTGTATACTTCAAATCGACCCCGACCTTCTCGGTCGGGGTCGATTTTTTGTATAAATAGAAACATTCGTAAGGAGAAAACGAAATGAAAAAGTTTGCAGCATTCGTATTGGTATTTGCAATGTGCGTATGCCTGATGGCAGGCTGCGGCAGCTCTTCCGCTCCCGCCGCCACCGAAGCCCCCGCCGCCGCTGACAGCGCGGCAGACAACACCGCTTCCGACACCGCCTCCGCGGGCGTATTCAAGTTCGGCGGCGTTGGCCCGCTCACCGGCGCTGCCGCCATCTACGGTCAGGCAGTCAAGAACGGCGGCCAGATCGCCGTTGACGAGATCAACGCCGCCGGCGGCATCAACGGCGCGATGATCGAGTACAAGTTCGAGGACGACGTCAGCGACGGCGAGACCTCCGTCAACGCCTACAACAACCTCTACGACTGGGGTATGCAGGTTCTGGCAGGCCCTGTGACCACAGGTCCGTCCATCTCCGTTTCGGCAAAGGTCAACGAGGACCGCGTCTTCATGCTGACCCCGTCCGCATCCTCCCCTGACGTCACCTCCGGCAAGGACAACGTCTTCCAGATGTGCTTCACCGACCCCAACCAGGGCACCGGCTCCGCGACCTACATCACCGCCAACATGCCCGAGAGCAAGATCGCGATCATCTACCAGAATGACGACGCATACTCCCAGGGTATCCGCGACAACTTTGTTTCCCAGGGCAGCGCTAACGGTCTCGAAGTCGTTTACGAAGGCACCTTCACCAAGGACACCATGACTGACTTCTCCGTCCAGATCACCGGCGCACAGGCAGCAGGTGCTGACCTCGTGTTCCTGCCCATCTACTACCAGCCCGCTTCCGTCATCCTCACTCAGGCGAACGCCATGGGCTACGCGCCCCTGTTCTTCGGCGTTGACGGCATGGACGGCATCCTCACCCTCGACAACTTTGACCTGAGCCTCGCAGAGGGCGTCATGGTCCTGACCCCGTTCTCCGCAGACGCGCAGGACGAGCGCACCCAGAACTTCGTCAGCGAGTACGTCGAGCGCTACGGCGAGATCCCCAACCAGTTTGCCGCTGACGAGTACGACGTTATCTACGCACTCAAGCAGGCACTTGAAGAGTCCGGCTGCACCCCCGACATGTCCGCCGAGGAGATCTGCGACGCACTTGTGAGCGCATTCTCCACCATGACCTTTGACGGTCTGACCGGCACCGGCATGACCTGGAACGCCGAGGGCGAGGTCAGCAAGATGCCCGCCGCGGTCGTCATCAAGGACGGCGTTTACGTCTCCGCAGGTGAATAAGCCTCAGAAAGCATAACCAACAAACATCCGCTTGTCGGGAGCTTCCATTATGAAGCTCCCGACATGATGCGGTGTTTACACCGGGGCAGGGCGGCAGCTCTGTCACGGTGTAAACACCGCAAACGTCAACCAAAGAGAGGACAAAGCATATGGAATTTCTATCATACCTTGTCAGCGGCATAAGCCTGGGCAGCGTGTACGCCATCATCGCGCTTGGCTACACGATGGTCTACGGCATTGCCAAGATGCTCAACTTTGCCCACGGCGACATCATCATGGTGGGCGGCTACATCTCGCTGATGGCGATAAGCTCGCTCGGGCTGCCGTCGTGGGTCGCCGTTATACTGGCGATGGTCGTATGCACGGTGCTTGGCATACTCATTGAAGGGCTTGCTTATAAGCCGCTGCGCTCCGCGCCGTCGCTCGCGGTGCTCATCACCGCCATCGGCGTGAGCTATTTTTTACAGAACGCGGCGCTTCTGATCTGGGGCGCGAGCCCGAAGGCGTACACCCCCGTTGTCGCGGGCGCGGTGAAGCTCTTTGACGGGCAGCTCACCATTTCCTACGTGTCGCTGCTGACCGTGGTGGTGTGCCTTGTCATCATGGCGGCGCTGACGGTGTTCACCTCAAAGAGCAAGATGGGCAAGGCGATGCGCGCCGTGTCCGAGGACAAGGCGGCGGCACAGCTCATGGGCATCAACGTCAACTTCACGATCTCCATGACGTTCGCCATCGGTTCCGCGCTCGCCGCGGTCGCGGGCGTGCTTCTGTGCTCGTCCTACACGTCCCTCATGCCGACGACCGGCTCAATGCCCGGCATCAAGGCGTTCACCGCCGCGGTTTTCGGCGGCATCGGCTCCATCCCCGGCGCGTTCCTCGGCGGAATACTGCTGGGCATGATCGAGTCTCTTTCCAAGGCGTACATCTCCACACAGCTTGCAAACTCCATCGTGTTCGCCGTGCTTATCGTGACGCTGCTGGTGCGTCCGGCGGGGCTTCTTGGCAAGTACGTGCCGGAGAAGGTTTGAGGTGAAGCGCATGAATAAACTGAAAAAGACCACAAAGGTCGACTTTGCGACATATCTGGGCGTCATCGCCGTGTTCATCGTGGTGACGGTGCTGAAAAATAACGGGGCGCTGACGCGCTCGCTCACGGGGCAGCTCGTCCCCATCTGCTGCTACATCGTGATGGCGGTGTCGCTCAACCTCACCGTCGGCATTCTGGGCGAGCTGAGCCTTGGACACGCGGGCTTTATGAGCATCGGCGCGTTCTCCGGCATCGTGACGGCAATGAGCCTGCAGGCCGCCGTCCCCTCCCCCGCGCTGCGCCTCGCACTTGCCATCATCGTGGGCGCGTTCTTCGCGGCGATATTCGGCTTCATCGTGGGCGTGCCCGTGCTGAGACTGCGCGGTGACTATCTCGCCATCGTGACGCTCGCCGCGGGCGAGATCATCAAGGAACTGGTCAACTGCCTGATCATCGGGCATGACGAGAACGGGCTGCACATCGTCTTCAACGCTACCGGCACGAAGAGCGTGACCGATCTCGGTCTAACCGAGGGCGGCAAGGTGCTCATCAAGGGCGCGCAGGGTGCGACCGGCACCGAGACCATCGCGAGCTTCACGGCGGGCTTTGTTCTCATCATGATAACGCTCGTGATCGTTCTCAACCTCGTGCGCAGCCGCTCCGGCCGCGCGATCATGGCACTGCGCGACAACCGCATCGCCGCGGAGTCCGTCGGTATAAACATCACCAAGTACAAGCTCATGGCGTTCGTCACCTCCGCCGCCCTCGCGGGCGCGGCGGGCGCGCTGTACGGGCTGAACTTCTCCAACCTTGTTTCCTCGAAGTTTGACTTCAACACATCCATCCTCGTGCTGGTGTTCGTCGTTCTAGGCGGGCTGGGCAGCATCTGGGGCTCCATCATAGCAGCGACCGTGCTGACCGTTCTGCCGGAGGCACTGCGCGGCTTCGACGATTACCGCATGCTCGTGTACGCGGTGGTGCTGATCCTCGTCATGCTGGCGACGAACGACCCGCGCGTGAAGGCGCTCATTTCCCGCATCATCCCGCGCCGCGAAAAAGAGGAGGTCTGAATTATGGCGAAAGTACATTCCAAAAACGAAAGTCCGCTCGTGCCGATGCCGTCGGACGCGCTCATCCCCGAGCGCGATCTGGACAAGACCCCCGTGCTCGAGGCGAAGCACCTCGGCATTGACTTCGGCGGTCTGACCGCCGTGGACGATTTCAACCTCACCATCGGGCGCACGGAGATCGCCGGGCTCATCGGCCCGAACGGCGCGGGCAAGACGACGGTCTTCAACCTGCTGACAAAGGTATACCAGCCCACACGCGGCAGCATTATGCTTGACGGCATCGACACGCAGGGCATGTCCACCGCGCAGGTCAACCGCCTCGGCATCGCGCGCACGTTCCAGAACATCCGCCTTTTCAACAACCTCAGCGTTGAGGACAACGTCAAGCTCGGTCTCCACAACCAGATTAACTACGGCATGGTGGGCGGCATACTGCGTCTGCCGTCGTACTGGAAGCAGGAGCGCATCGCGCACGAGCGCGCGATGGAGCTATTGAGCATCTTCGACATGGAATCCCTCGCCGACGCCAAGGCAGGCTCCCTCCCCTACGGTGCGCAGCGCCGGTTGGAGATCGTCCGCGCGCTCGGCACGAATCCAAGTCTCCTGCTGCTGGACGAGCCGGCCGCCGGCATGAATCCGTCCGAGACGCAGGAGCTGATGGAGAACATCATCAAGATCCGCGACATGTTCCACATCGCGGTGCTGCTCATCGAGCATGACATGAACCTTGTCATGGGCATCTGCGAGGGCATCTGCGTGCTCAGCTTCGGCAAGATCATCGCCAAGGGCACGCCCGCGGACATTCAGTCCGACCCCGTCGTCATCGAGGCTTACCTCGGGCGCAAGAAGGAGGCATAAGCCATGGGACAGATACTCAGCGTTGATAATCTCAATGTATATTACGGCGCGATCCACGCGATAAAGGGCGTGTCGTTCGAGGTGAACGAGGGCGAGGTCGTCACGCTCATCGGCGCGAACGGCGCGGGCAAGTCCACGACGCTGCAAACCGTGTCGGGGCTGCTGCACTCGCGCACGGGCAGCATAAAGTTCTGCGGCGAGGACATCAGCCGCCTGCCGTCATACAAGATCGTCGAGCGCGGTCTCGCGCAGGTTCCGGAGGGACGGCGCATCTTCCTGCAAATGAGCGTGCAGGAAAACCTTGAAATGGGCGCGTACACGAAGAATCAGTCCGGCGTTGCCGCCGACCTTGAGGATGTGTACAACCGCTTCCCCCGTCTGCGCGAGCGCCGGCGGCAGATTGCCGGGACGCTCTCCGGCGGCGAGCAGCAGATGCTCGCCATAGGGCGCGCGCTGATGAGCCACCCGAAGCTCCTCATGCTCGACGAGCCGTCGATGGGTCTTGCGCCCATCCTTGTTGAGCAGATATTCGACATCATCCGCGAGCTGCACCGCTCCGGCACGACTATCCTCCTCGTCGAGCAGAACGCCCAGATGGCGCTCTCCGTCGCGGACAGGGCATATGTCCTTGAGACGGGCAAGATAAGCCTCTCCGGCACGGGCGCGGAGCTTGCCGCGAGCGACAGCGTGAGAAAGGCCTACCTCGGCGGGTGATACTCCCAGGATACACAGAAAAGCAGAACCATCGAAGATGAACGATGGTTCTGCTTTTTTCAGTCTTCAAGTTTTCTGCCGCAGAATGGGCAGCTCATATCGCCGATGTGCTTATGCGAGATGTAGCGGCGGCAGTGCGGGCATCTCAGCCACGCGAGGCGCATGGCCACGCTCACGGCGAGCAGCGCCGTCGCCGCGAAGATGGCGGGCGTGGTGTACGCCTCCATCTCCCGGTTCATGAACACCGCCGCGCCGACGTAGAGCGCGAGCGCCGCAATGAGCAGCAACTGGGTGAGCTTTTTTACAACACCGTATTTCATGCCGTCAGAATTCGAGCATGACCTTCACGACAGGCTCCGGGCGCTTGTCCGCCATTTCCATGGCTTCCCTGAACTGCTCAATCGGGTAGCGCTGTGTGACCATGCGCTCGAGCCCGGAGATGCGCCCTTTCGCGATCTCATCGCAGATGACCTCGAACTCCTCATACTTATACATATTATAAGCGATGAAGGAGAGCTCGTGCTGCTGGTGTATCTGATAAGGGAAGCCGATGCCGTCGAGCATGAGCGCGTGCTGGTGCACAACGCCGCCGCGGCGGACGATGCGGCACGCCTGCTCAATCGTGGGCGCGTCGCCGAAGCCGAGGAACACCATGTCCACGCCCACGCCGTCCGTCAGCTCCATGACGACCTTTTCAAGGTCCTGCTCGCGGCTGTTGACAACGTGCTCACACCCGAACTCGCGCGCCATCTGAAGATTGATGTCGGAAATATCGGCCATGACGATGAGCTTGGGGTCATAGAGCTTTGCGCCGATGAGGTCGCCCAGCCCGATGGGACCGCAGCCGATGATGGCGATGGTGCTGTCGTGAGTGATATTGGCGCGGCGCACGGCGTAAACGCCGTTCGCGATCGGCTCAATGAGCGCGCCCTCTTCATAGCTGACATTGTCGGCAAGCTTGACGACGGTCTTTTCCGGCACGACGATATACTCGCCCATTGGGCCTGTCCACTCCCCGCCGTCAAGCTCGGGGAGCTTGTAGGACGCGCCGAGGACGCGCTTTGACGTGCAGAGATTGTACATACCGCGCTTGCAGTAGTAGCACTCGCCGCAACCGTACTGCGGCTCTGCGGTCACTCTGTCGCCGACCTTGAACTTTGTCACGCCCTTGCCGACCTCGATAATATCCCCGGCGAACTCATGGCCGGAGAGCACGGGCGGGATGCGGAAGGGATGCTTGCCGTGCAGGGCGTGCACTTCAGAGCCGCATATGCCGCATTTGCGGACATGGATCTTGACATCGTTATCGTATCTTATCTGCGGCTCCGGCATATCACTGCGGAATTCCGCAGCGCCGATGGCGGACATATATCCAGCTCTCATTATATTACCTCCAGAAAATCAAGACATCAGATTGGGCAGGAACATGGATATCACGGGGATGTAGGTGACGATCACGAGCACGACAAGCACCGCGATGACGAACGGCCATATCTTCTTGACCATGTCCGTGAGCGAGATGCCCGCAACGCCGCAGCCCGTGAACAGGTTGACGCCGACAGGAGGCGTGATGAGACCGAGCGCGAGGTTGACGACCATGACCGAGCCGAGATGCACGGGGTCAATGCCCAGAGACTGCGAAATGGGGAAGAGTATCGGACAGAGGATGTAGAGCGCGGAGTTCGCGTCGATAAAGCAGCCCGCGATGATGAGGATGATATTGACCATCAGCAGGAAGATATACTTGTTGCCGTGCGCAACAGAGATAAGGCTGTGGCTCGCGGCGCTCGCCATGCCGGTGAACGTGAGCACCTTGCCGAAGACGGCGGCGCAGCCGATTATCAGCATGACGACCGCGGTCTGGGAGACGGACTGACGCAGGATGGTAAGGATATCCTTGAGCTTGAGCGAGCGGTAGATAAAGAGACCCACGATGAAGCCGTAGATCGCCGAGACCGCCGCGGCCTCGGTCGGGGTGAAGATACCGCCGTAGATACCGCCGAGGATGATGACCGGCATGAGGATGCCCCACACGGCGTCCTTGAACGCCTTCCAGCGCTGCGCGCCGTTGGCCTTCGGCTGGCGCACAAGCTCGCGCCCCTTGGAGGTGATGACCATGGTGTAGTAGATGGCAATGCCGATGATGATGCCGGGAACGATGCCGGACATGAAGAGCGACCCGACGGACGTGCCGGTGACGGAGCCGTAGACAACAAAGGTTATCGACGGCGGAATGACGATGCCTATCGCGCCCGCCGTGCTCATCAGCGCGGCGCTCGTGCTCTTTTCATACCCAGATCGGCTCATGGCGGGGATGAGGATGCCGCCGAGGGCGGCGACCGTCGCCGGGCCGGAGCCGGAGATCGCGGCGAAAAAGCACGCCACAATGACGCAGACCATCGCCGTGCCATGCTTGGTGTGACCGACGAGGGAGTTGAAGAAATTGATGAGGCGGACAGAAATGCCGCTGACGTCCATGATGTTGCCGGCGAGAATGAAGAACGGGATGGCCAGCAGAACGTAGGTATTCGTCGCGGAGTAGAGGTTTGTGGCGATGGTCGCCATCATTGCGGGCTTGACGGCCATGGTGGTGACAACGCTGGAAACGCCGAGGGATATTGCAATGGGGACATTGAGGAAAAGCAGGACAAAGAACAGTCCAAAAAGAAGCAAAGCGTTCATCCGTTATTGCCCTCCTTGCTGGTGTCGGTGAAATCGCGGTCAGTCAGAAGATAGACCGCCCACTGGATAAAGCGGATGCACAGCACGGCGCAGCCGATGGGCAGCCACATGCCGAACAGGTACTCCGGCCACTGCATGCCCTGCGTGAGGACGTTGTTGGCATGCTCCTTCATGACCATGAGGACGCCGTAGTATATGGCGACGGCGCAGAAGAACACGCCGCACACGCAGCCGAAGAGCCCCGCGATCTTCTTTCCCTTGGGGGAGAGATGGTCGGTTACGATGGAAAGCCCGAGATGGGAGTGGTTTTTGAGAGCGACGGCCGCGCCCGCGTAGGAGATGATGACAAGCCCAAGACGGTTGAGCTCCTCTATCCACGGCAGAGAGGCGAGAAAAACGTAGCGCGCGACAACGTTGACAAAAGCAAGCACAGTCATGATAAGCAGCATGACCGCAAGTATGTAATCCTCAAGCGAGTTGAGAATTTTCACGGCTTTTTTCACGTGATACTTCCTTTCATACTAATGTATCTATTTAGCCTTACAGGCTTCTTCGCAGAACGGAGAAGCCTGTAATAAAATCAAACTATTGCGGTTCAGGCAGTGATGCCGAAGGCGGAGCAGGCTTCCTCGCCGTACTCGGTGGCATACTTTTCGGTCACACCGGCAACAGCTTCCTTGAACACCTCGATCTCGCCGGGAGAGAGACGGTAAACTTCGTTGAAGCCGTTATTCTCCCAAGTGGTGAGTATCTCTTCCATGGAGGCCTCGATCTGCTCGTTTGCGTCAAGGCAGGCCTGCTTTGCGCAGCTGCGGATGAGCTCCTGAGTGTTCGCGTCAAGGCTGTCGAACCACGCGGTGTTGGCGCTCCAGGTGAACGCCTCATAGGTGTGGTTGGAAACGGTGATGTACTTCTGGACTTCCTGAACGTTTGCGGAATTGATGGTGGAGGGGCTGTTGTCATGGCCGTCGATGGTGCCCTGCTGCATTGCGGTGTAAACCTCGGCCCAGCTCATGGCTTGGGGAGATGCGCCCATTGCGGACCAGAAGCCGTTCCACAGGTCGCCGCCCGGCGTGCGGATCTTCTGACCGACGAGGTCGGCGGGAGACTTGATGAGGGTCTTGGAGGAGGTCATGCATTTGAAGCCGTTATGCAGCGCGCCGAGGTAGGTCAGACCGTGCTCGGCAAGAACGGAGGAGACAAACTCACCGCCCTGACCGAAGAAGGCGTCCTCAGCGGACTGATAGTCGGCAAACGTCCATGGCAGGCAGCTGACCATGAGGCGGTTGTCGATGCGGGAGATGATGGAGGTGGAGTGAATGTCCATCTGGACAGTGCCGTCCATGACAAGCTCAAGCCCCTTGGTCATGTCGCCGCCGGCGAGCTGGTCGTTGTTGTAGATGGTGACGGTGATAGCGCCGCCGGACTGCTCTTCAATATACTGCTTGAAGAGGTTCGCGCCGATGCAGTCGTTCGCGGCGTCGGACTGACCGTTGCAGGACATGTCGATGCTGAGCTTCTGGTACTGGCCGTCGCCGGTCTGGGCGCTGCCGGAAGCGGAGGTGCTGCCGCAGGCGCACAGGGCGAAGATCATGCACAGTGCAAGACAGAGTGCGAGGATTTTTTTCATTTCAGATTCTCCTTCATACCTTTATTTTTTATTTTTTGAACAGGTTGTCAACCTGTCAGCTTACTTAAAGAATACCCTTTACTGTGGCGACGATGTTCTCGGTCGTGATGCCGTTCATCGCGAGCAGGCGCTCATACGGCGCGGACATACCGAACTGATCCTGAATGCCGATGCGCTTGACGATGCCGCGCCCCATGTCGGCGGCGACGGCGGAAACGGCGTAGCCCAGCCCGTTGATGACGTTGTGATCCTCAACGGTGACGATTTTGCCCGTCTCGTTCAGCGCTTTCACGACAGACTCGGTGTCGAGCGGCTTGAGCGTGTGCATATCCAGCACGCGCACATTCACGCCCTGCTCGCTCAGCGCGTCGGCAGCCTCAATTGCGAGACGGACGGTGTCGCCGATGGCGATGATCGCCGCGTCGCTGCCCTCGCGGAGCTGCACGGCCTTGCCGATGGCAAACTCCTGCTCGCTGCCGTATATCTCCGGCACGGCGTCGCGCGTGAAGCGCAGGTAAACAGGACCGTCAAACTCCGCCGCGGCTCTGGTGAGCTTGCGCGCGGCGTTGTAGTCCGCCGGCATGATGACCGTCATGTTGGGGATGGTGGAGAGGATGCCCATGTCCTCAATGCACTGGTGGCTCGCGCCGTCGTTGGCAGGAGTAACGCCGCCGTGGGAGCACGCGATCTTCACATTAAGATGCGGATAGCATATCTCCTGACGGATCATCTCGCACATTCTCATGGAGCCGAAAGCCGCGTAGGTGACAACGAAAGGTATCTTGCCGCAGGTCGCGAGACCCGCCGCGACGCCCGCGCCGCACTGCTCGGCAATGCCGACGTTGACGTGCTGCTCAGGCAGAGCCTTGGCAAACGCCGTGGTCTTGCAGGATTTGCCGATGTCGACATCGACAACGCATATATTCTTGTTTTCCCGGCCGAGCTCAACGATCTCGTCGCCGAAGCCGTCTCTGGTTGCGATCATACTCATGCCTTGACACCTCCGTTAAGCTCTGCAATTGCCTGTTCGTACTCGGCCTTGTTCGGGGCTTTGCCGTGCCAGCCGCACTGGTTTTCCATGTAGGAAACGCCCTTGCCCTTCACGGTCTTGCCGAGGATGAACTTAGGCTTGCCGTTCTTGGCCGCGCGTATCGCGTCGAGCGTGTCGACGATCTCTTCTATGCTGTTGCCGTCGATCTTGTACGTGTCAAAGCCGAAGGCCTCGAACTTCTTCGCGAGGTCGAGCACCGGCATGACCTCGTCACACGTGCCGTCGATCTGGAGATTATTGTAGTCACAGAAGACGACGACATTGTCGAGCTTATACTTATTGCAGACCTGCGCCGCTTCCCAGATCTCGCCCTCCTGGCTCTCACCGTCGCCGATGACGACGAACACGCGGTAATCCTTCCCGTCGAACTTTGCCGCGAGCGCCATGCCAGCGCCGCACGCGAAGCCCTGACCGAGAGAGCCGGTGGAGATGTCTATGCCGGGGCATTTCTTCATGTCGGGGTGCCCTTGGAGGATTGACCCCTCCTTGCGCAGGGTGTGCAGCACTTCCCTGTCAAAATAGCCGAGGTCGGCAAGCGCCGCATACTGGATGGGGCAGACATGTCCTTTCGAAAGGACAAAGCGGTCCCTGTCTTCCCACTTGGGGTTTTTCGGATCGATCTTCATCTCCGAGTAATAGACCGCGGTGACGAAGTCCGCCGCCGAGAGCGAGCCGCCCGGATGGCCGGACTGCGCCTCATAGATCATCGTGATAACGTCTTTGCGGAGTTGATTCGCCTTGTTCTTTAGAAATTCCAGCGTTTCTTTTTCCATTCGTTCCTCCGATCCGGCTGCAAGCGCAGCCAATTAATTTTATGACCGTTTTATGTCGACCCAAAGTTGAACGTTGGGTGTTCTGTGATTTGATTGTACTATTTGTCGTAAAAAAAGTCAACTGTTATTATTCTGACAGTTGACTTTTGTGCAATCCTTATAATTTGTAAGTTGATTTCCAGTAAAAATAACTAAAATCAATTGTGTCCTCAAGCGAGTACGGGCTTTTGCGCTCGACGAGATCAAGCGTCCTGCGGTGCACATCCACGAGATACTGCATGTTCCCCTCTTCCCGGCACAGCTTCACCACGCGCAGTCTCGACTCCGCCGTGAGGTCGGCCACATAATCGTGAAAGACACGGACAAGCTCATTATGCGTCGCCGCGGCGAGCATTTTATGAAAGGTCATGTCCGCCTCGGCAATGGCGTCGACATCCGGCTCATCCGCGAGGACGAGCGCGGAGTATTGGTCATTCTGCACCTCAAGCTCGAACCTGTCCTCATCTGAAAGCCCCTGCTGCAATATGAGCATGAAAACGCCGGCGTCGATCATATGGCGCAGCCCGAGAAGATCCTTGGCGTTGCCCTTGCTGAACAGCAGCGAATATATTACGGGGTTGAGCATGCGCGGTGTAAAGCTCTCTGCAATGAACGTCCCCTCCGGGCGGCGTATCTCAATGGCGCCGTAGGCCACGAGTATTTTTATCGCCTCGCGGACGGTGTTCTTGCTCATAGACAGCATTTCCGCCAGCTGTATTTCCGTGGGTAGCTTGTCCCCCGGCTTATATATGCCGGTCAGCACCCCGTCGACTATTTTATTGATGACAACATCCACCGCTGAGACCTGATTCCGCTTGGATGAGGAGTACGTGGCAGGTCTGGTATTCTCGTTCAAGGTAACGCTCCGTTCTTAACATAAAATTTACAATCTATTATAGCAAAACGCCCACGCGATTGCAACAAAATTTATCACAGCAAAGCGAAAAAGCCGAAATAGTGTATACCCTGCGGGATATGATCTCCGCAGGGTATTGTAATTATGTAAACTATAATATGTTGTCTATATTACGTATATTATATTACGTTTACTTCTTTGCGACTATATTGTCCTTGTCCTTATATATGTGCTTCGCCGGAATTACGCCGCGGACGCAGGAGGTGGGATAAACGTTCGACTCACGCCCGATGACCGTGCCGGGGTTGAGCACGCTGTTGCAGCCGACCTCGACATTATCGCCGAGCATCGCGCCGACCTTTTTGCGCCCCGTGGGTATGGGCTTGCCCGGCTCCTTTATGACGACGAGCGTCTTGTCGGACTTGACATTGCTGGTGATGGAGCCCGCGCCCATGTGCGCCTTGTAGCCGAGGACGGAATCGCCGACGTAGTTATAGTGCGGCACCTGCACCTTGTCAAAGAGGACGACGTTTTTCAGCTCCGTAGAGTTGCCGACGACCGCACCCTTGCCGACGATGGCACTGCCGCGGATGAACGCGCACTGGCGCACCTCGGCATCATGGTCGATGATGCAGGGGGAGCCGATATACGCGGAGGCGAACACCGTCGCGTCCTTGGCGATCCACACGCCCTCGCTGGGGTGGTCATACTCATCCTCCGGCAGCGTCGCGCCGAGGGCGAGGATGAAGTCCTTTATCCCGTCGAGCACCTCCCAGGGGTAAGTCTTGCCCTCGAAGAGCTTGGCGGCGATAGTTTTGTCCAGATCAAAAAGTTCTTTTATCTCAGTCATTGTTCTTCCCTCTCACTTGACCTTGATGAGCTTGCCCGCGGTCTGCATGGCGGCGATGATCTCATCCACCTTCTGCTCGCACAGCTCCTGCGTGCCGGCCTCGACCATGACGCGCAGCAGCGGCTCCGTCCCGCTCTTGCGCAGGACAACGCGCCCCTCGTCGCCAAGGTCGGCCTCGACCTTCGCCACGGCGGCCTTGACCTCCGGGCAGGCGAGCGTCTCGTCCTTATCCGTGACGACGACGTTCTTGAGCTTCTGGGGGTACATGGTCATACCGGCCGCGAGCACGGACAGCGGCTGCTTGGACTCGGTGATGGTCTCCATGACCTTGATGGCGGTGAGTATGCCGTCGCCGGTGTTGGCGAGGCGGCCGAAGATGATGTGGCCGGACTGCTCGCCGCCGATGAGATGCCCGTTCTGGCGCATATTCTCCGCAACATACTTGTCGCCGACGGCGGTCTTCTCGTAGCCGATGCCGAGCGCGTCGAGCGCCTTGTAGAGCCCCATGTTGGACATAATAGTGGTGACGACCTTGGAGGAGCCGAACGTGCCGCGCTCCTTCATGTACTTGGCGCAGACGTAGAGGATATGGTCGCCGTTGATGACATTGCCCTTCTCGTCCACCGCGAGGCAGCGGTCGGCGTCCCCGTCAAAGGCGAAGCCAACGTCGAGGCGGTTTTGCAGCACGAAATCGCGCAGACGCTCAATGTGTGTGGAGCCGCAGTCGACATTTATGTTCAGCCCGTCGGGGTGGTTGTTGATGACGTAGGTATCGGCGCCGAGCGCGTCAAAAACGCTCTTCGCCATCTGCCACGTGCTGCCGTTGGCGCAGTCAAGGCCGATGCGGTAGTCCTTATAGGAGCGCGTGGCGAGGGAGATGAGATAGCCGATGTAGCGGTTGCGCCCGGCGGCGTAGTCCACAGTGCGGCCGATCTTCTCGCGCTCGGCGTAGGGCAGCTGGGTGTCGCTGTCGATATACTCCTCAATGCCGTCGAGCAGCTTTTCGTCCATCTTCTCGCCGTTGGAGTTGATGAGCTTTATGCCGTTGTCGTAATAGGGGTTATGGCTGGCGGAGATCATGATGCCGCAGTCAAAATCGTCGGCACGCGCGACGTAGGAGACGCTGGGGGTGCTGGTGACGTGCAGGAGGTATGCGTCCGCCCCGGAGGCGGTCAGCCCGGCGCACAGCGCATTTTCAAACATGTAGCTGGAACGGCGCGTGTCCTTGCCTATGACGACCTTCGCCTTATGGCTCTGCCCATAGTACCAGCCGAGATAGCGGCCGATCTTGAATGCGTGCTCCACGGTCAGGTTTTTGTTCGCCTCGCCGCGGAAGCCGTCTGTTCCGAAGTATTTACCCATTTTTTAATTCTCCTTTGCTGATATAGTCCTCTGCGGAAGCGTCCGTCAGAGCATTGATGAAGCGTCTTTGTCGCAAAAGACCTCGACGTTCATCGGTATTTGCAAAAATGCGGCAGGGATGACGCTGTCATCCCGCGCATAGAGCATTTGAAAAACTGCGCCCGCCTTGTCCTTGCCGAGGGCGAGCACGGCGATGTCGCGCGCGTCCGTGAGCGTCTTTATGCCCATGGTGACGGCGCGCTCGGGCACCTTGTCCTCCCCGCCGAAGGTGTCGGCGAGCTGGCGGCGCGTGGCGGGGGCGAGCGTCTGCACGCGGGTGAGCGTGTCAAACTGCGTGCCCGGCTCGTTATAGCCGATATGTCCGTTGTGCCCTATCCCTATCACGGCAAGGTCGAGCCCGCCGCACGCAGCGATGAGCGCGTCATAGTCCCCGACGTTATCCTCACCCGGGAAACAGCGGTTCTCCGGCGCGACGCCGACGGGGTCCATAAGCTCCCGTTCGAGCTGGGCGCGGCAGGTCAGCGCCTCCGGCGCGGAGATGAACTCCGTCACGGCGAACACGCGCGCGGCGGAAAAGCTGACCTCGCGTCTGGCGCTCATTTCGCGCAAAAGCGCGAAAAGCCCGGTCATGCTGCGTCCCGCGGAAAAGGCGATAACAGCGTCAGGCTTTTCATCCAGCAGCGCCTTTATGCGGCGCGCCGCGTTTTCATGCACTTGTTTGCTTTCGGAAATAATTGTTTTCATAAACCGGCCTCCAAAAATACAAACTATCAGCAGCGGGGGTGTTGACGATGGCGATAATAATTATACGGACACTTATCATATATGCAGCGCTGCTGGCTGCAATGCGTCTGCTGGGAAAGCGGCAGCTGGGCGAAATGGAGCTGTCGGAATTCGTCGTGGCGGCGCTGATCGCCGATCTGGCCGCGCATCCCCTGCAGGACCTCGGCATTCCGATGATAAACGGTCTCGTGCCGATACTGACGCTGTTCTGCTGTGAGGTGGCGATCTCCCGCGCCGCGCTGAAAAGCGCGAAGCTGCGCGCGCTGCTGTACGGCAAGCCGAGCATGCTTATAAAAAAGGGTGTCATCGACCAGCGCGAAATGGCAAAGAACAGCTTCACCACGGACGAGCTGATGCAGGAGCTGCGCAATCAGGGCTGCCTCGACATAAGCCGGGTGGAGTACGCCGTGCTGGAGACAGACGGGCGGCTGAACGTGATGCTCTACCCCTTGGAGCAGCCCGTGACCGCCGGGCAGATGAATGTGCAGTGCCAGGACGGCGGCTATCCCGTGATCGTGATAAGCGACGGGCATGTTATTGAGGAAAACCTCACGCGCATGGGACTTGAGCGGAAATGGCTCGACCGCGAGCTGAAAAAACGCGGCGTCAGCGGCGCGGAAAAGGTATTCCTGATGACCGTCAATTCACAAAAAGAAATATATCTGGCGGAAAGCGAGGCGTCAAAATGACAAAACGGGAGATCATCGCGGCAGTGCTGCTGGCGCTGCTGATCGCGCTGTCGGTATACAACATACTGAGCATTGACGCGCTCACCGGCGACATTGGCATCGCCCTTTCAAAATCGCAGAGCGCGGCGGAAAAGCTGGACTTCAAGGCCGCGCGCGGCTATCTCTCCGAGGCGCTGGAGCGCTGGCTGTCCGCCGAGAGCTACACCCATATCTTTCTCCGCCACCCGGAGATCGATTCTACCGCGGACGCATTTTATGACTTGCAGCAGGTGCTGATGCAGGAGGACATAACCGCCTGCGCCGCGGCTTACAGCAAGCTCAAGTACCATCTGGCGAGCATCGACCAAATGGAGCATCTGTCACTGGGCAGTATTCTTTGATTCGCCCTCGGTCAGGAGCTTTGACAGCTCCTCCATGAAAGTGTTGATGTCCTTAAAGCTGCGGTAAACAGAGGCAAAGCGCACATATGCGACCTCGTCCACATCCTTGAGGCGGGTCATGACCATTTCGCCGATCTCGACGGTCTTTATCTCGCGCTCAAGCCCGCTCTGAAGCTCCTGCTCTATATCGTCGGCGATCTCCTCGAGCTTGCCGAGTGGTACGGGGCGCTTCTCGCTCGCGCGCACCATGCCGTTGATGAGCTTGACCTTGTCGAACGACTGGCGGCTGCCGTCGCGCTTTACGACGACAAGGGGCATGCGCTCGATTATCTCATACGTGGTAAAACGCTTGGAGCACGCCAGACACTCGCGGCGGCGGCGTATGGTCGACCCCTCCTCCGCCGGTCTGGAATCAATAACCTTGCTCTCGGTATAGCCGCAAAAAGGACACTTCATTTCTATATCTCCCGGTTTCTGTATCTTTTTTCAAAACGCTAAAGATTATAGCACATCGCGGGAAGTATTGCTATGTCTTTTTATAAAGAAAATCTCTGTTTCGAGAAAGATTTTACGCATCACCGTGCAATTTGATGTATTGCGGCACCGCCGTCATACAAAAGCATTGAAACACCGTGCCAGGCGTGGTACAATACGCTGTACTACCAGAAAGGCAGGGCACAATGGATAAGCGTTTGAACATTCTGATAAGCAACGACGACGGGATAGGCGCGGAGGGCATCGTCCGCCTTGCGCGCATGGCGGCGGAGCTGGGCGACGTGTGGGTCGCCGCGCCGACGAGCCAGTGCAGCGCCATGTCCCAAAAGCTCACGATATTCAACACCATCGCCGTGGAGGAGGTCGACTTCCCCGTGCCGGTCAGGGCAGCGTTCAGCATCGACGGCACGCCCGCGGACTGCGTGAGCCTCGCCGCGGCGCGGCTGCTGCCCGTGAAGCCGGACATAATGTTCTCCGGCATAAACTACGGGTACAACGCGGGGTTAGACATTGCGTACTCCGGCACGATAGGCGCGGCGACGGAGGCCGTGATGCGCGGCATTCCGGCCATCGCGTTCTCCGAGCAGCACGACGGCGCACACGAGGTCGCGGACAAATTCATGCCGGTGCTCGCGCGCGAGCTGATGGAAAAGCAGCACGTACCGGGCGAGCTGTGGAACGTCAATTTCCCCGGCTGCGCGCTCGATGAGCTGCGCGGGACGCTCTATGACCGCAAAATCGCCGGGTGCTGCCTGTACGACAACACATACGATGAGGATATGACGCCCGACGGGCGGTACGGCTACCGCATACACAGCAAGCCCATCGCGGCGGAGGCCGCACCAGAGGGCTCTGACGCGCGAGCTGTGCTGACGGGGTACATATCCGTGGGCAAGGTCAAGTGCCGCGTGATGACGTGATAGTGTAAATATAGCACATTTCAAAATAACATAAAATCACACATTTTGACGCACAGCAAACCGGCAGTCCCGTTCATCAGGGACTGCCGGTTTGCTGTGTTATTCGGTTGTGCTCAGTTCTCCGCGGGCTTTTTCCAGTGGTCCAGCTTGGGCAGAAGCTCCGCCATATAGGCGCGCACCTGCGCCTCCGGCCAGTTCTCGCTCGCCATATGCCCGGCGCAGAAGTCGATAAGGTTGTCCATATCGCTGTATGTATACTTTCCGTCAGCGTAGCACCACTTGCAGTATTCCTCGTTGATGCTGCCATCCGTCTCGCGGCTCATCGTGCCATCGTCCTCCAGCGGCATGCCGCAGCACTGGCACACGAGCCGTCTCGGCGAGCCGAGGAGGGTATTGATTGACACGTCAAAAACTGCGGAGAGCAGCTTGAGCGTTTCGGTGTTGGGTACGGTCTCCCCCGTCTCCCAGCGGGACACCGCCTGCCGCGTGACATAGAGCTTCTCCGCCAGCTCATCCTGCGACATTCCGCACTTCGTGCGGAGCGAATATATAACGTCCTTTGTTTCCATTGCCGTACCTCCGATTTTGTATGGCAGTATTATAATACCAGCGCCCCGCGAGGGCAAGCAACTCGCAGTTGCGGTGCTGCTGTGTTTGCTTTGAAAAACATAGAGGCTTTATCTGCCTCTGTGCTTTTCCTTTCGTTTCTGCTGTCTTTGGTCAAAGCGGCGCTGCTTTTCCGCGTCGCGCCGCTCGCGGCTGAGCGTTTTGCGCGCGAGCTTGTTCGCCTCGCGCTGGAGCTGCAAAGCCTGCTGAGACCTTGTCCCTGTGCCGTGGCTTGCCATCTGCCGCCGCGCCTCGCGCTGCGCGCGTTTGGGGTTTGCCGCCGCCTTTTTCATGACCGCGTCAACAGTCGGACTGAATTCAAGCCGGGTGTATTCCCGCAATACCCTCTCCCACACCTCGTGGTCCTTTGGCTCTGCGCCGAACGTAATTCTGGCGGCGGACAGCTTTCCACCCTCCGCGCGCTCAAACACGCCGACCCAGAACGGGTCATCAAAATACACCGTCAGCATGACATAGCTTTCGTCCATAACGAAACCCTCCTAAAATTTGATTCCGCAGAAACGGACGACCCGGAGGGGAGGGTTACTTACCTGACTTGCGTCAGACGGCTGGGCTACCTACCAGCTCTAGCGCGGCGCGCATTGCGTTTTTATCCTGCGGCTATATAAAGTGCATACGCACGATATATCAATAGCTATTCAGTATTCGGCTTTCAATGCTTTCTTTACATTCGCTGCATTATACCATATAATATAGACAGTATACAACACATGGAGGACAACAACATGAGCAAAATAGTGGTTTTAAAAGGCAGTCCGCGTAAAAACGGCAACTCCAACACAATGGCGGCGGCATTCGTCGAGGAGGCGCGCAGACTTGGCATTGATGTAACGGAGTACGACGCCGCGAATCTGAAAATCGAGGGCTGCCGCGCATACGGCGCGTGCGCGGGGACAGGCAAATGCGTGTTCCACGATGACTTCGAGCGCGTGGCGGCGGACATTATCAGCGCCGACGGCATCGTCATCGCAAGCCCCGTCTACTGGTACTCATTCCCTGCGAAGCTTAAGGCGCTCATCGACCGGTTTTTCGGCATATACATGGGCGGCAAGAACTTTTCCGGCAAGAAGACGGCGCTCCTCTGCTGCTGCGAGGATGAGACGCCGGAGAGCTTCAAGGGCATCTGCTTTGCCTTTGAAAAATCAATGGAGCTGATGGGGGCGGAGCTTGCAGGCGAGGTGCTCATCCACAGCGTGAACGAGATCGGCGACATCAAGCACACCGACGGCGAGGCGCAGGCACGCGCGCTGGCAGCGAAGTTCGTGTGAATATCAGCATAAAAGCCCTTTGAGAGAGGAGAAATCCGTTTCTCAAGGGGCTTATACGCAGAGACATTTATTTCTTCTTGGGTTTAGGAGCCGGTAATTCATCATACATCGCATTAAAAAGCCCAGCCAGGAATTCTTTGTCGTCAACATTCTCCACAAGCAGCATTTCCTTTGCCCCGTCATACGGCAATTCATATGTCGCTGTCGGCATATAGGAAACTGCTGACTTCACCGGCTTTACGAGCAATCTGTCATCATATATGCCGCCGACAATTTTACCCCGATAATATATGATGTATTCGCCCATCATGGCACGATAACTGATCTCTTCCAGATCAGACAACTGCTCCAATATAAATTGCAGATACTCTTTACTCGACGCCATATTCTCGTCCTTTCAGCTTTTGATTTATATTACATTGTGCTTCGTAAAATGGGCAATTCCGATTGGAATTGCCCATTACTGCACTGTTTTTATTTTCCCGGCTTCATTGTTGGGCTTTTTACCCGCATCCTCATATCCGATGTTGGTATTATAACATAGAGATCAGCAAACCTCAACCTCCTTGGGTGCCGTCAAGATTTATGCGCAAAATTGTTTGCAGGCTCGGCTGAGTGAAGTCAGCCGGCAATAGAGGCGTCGTCC
>CAKTKU010000023.1 GCA_934572335.1 uncultured Oscillospiraceae bacterium | reverse complement strand
ATCGTCACGCTCGTGCGCGAATGCGTGGCGGATGTGATGAAGGAAGCCCCGAAGATAAAGCAGCGCGACCCGGAGACGCTTGGCAGCGTCATGCGCGGGCTCGTCCTCTCGGGCGCCGCCATCAGCCTTTACGGCGATTCCCGCCCCGCCTCCGGCGCGGAGCACCACATGTCTCACTATTGGGAGACTATCCTTGAGCAGCGCGGTGTCCGCCCCGCCATGCACGGCGAGCAGGTCGCCGTGGGGACGGTGCTGGTGCTGATGCTCATTGAGGAGCTGCTGAAGGAGGACGTGGACTTCGACGCGGCGCGCGAGAGTGCGCGCGCCTACGACGTCGCGGCATGGGAGCGGGAGATACGCGCCCACTACGGCGCGGCGGCGGACGAGGTCGTCGCCATGGAGCATAAGGCGGGCAAAAACGCCGTCGAGGGGCGGCTCACGCGCATCGACAGCATGCAGCGCAATTGGGACGCTGTGCGCGCCCAGCTCAAGACCCTGCCGACGAGCGCCTCCGTGCGCGCGCTGCTGCGGGACATCGGCTGCCCGTGCACCCCGGCGGACATCGGCGTGGACGATGAGCTGCTGATGGACACGTTCCGCTACTGCAAGGAGATACGCGCGCGCTACACCGTCTTCCAGACAGTGTACGACCTCGGGCTCACCGATAAGCTCGCCGCGCGGGTGATAGAAAAGGCGAACAGCGCCGACTGAGAAAAGGAGAAGCAGTATGCTGGAAAAGCTGAAAGAGGAAGTTCTGCGGGCAAACCTCCTGCTGCCGAAGTATGACCTTGTGACGTTCACGTGGGGCAACGTCTCCGGTATCGACCGGGAGAGCGGGCTTGTCGTGATAAAGCCGTCGGGCGTGCCGTATGACGGCATGACGGCGGAGGACATGGTCGTGGTCGACCTTGACGGCGCGCGCGTCGAGGGCAAGTGGAAGCCGTCGAGCGACACCCCCACGCATGTGGAGCTTTATAAGGCGTTTCCCGAGTGCGGCGGCATTGTCCACACGCACTCCCACTGGGCGACGACGTTCGCCCAGGCCGGGCGCGATATTCCCGCCATGGGCACGACGCACGGGGATTATTTTTACGGCGACATCCCCTGCACCCGCCTCATGACGCCCGAGGAGATCGCGGGCGAATACGAAAAGGAGACCGGCAAGGTCATTATCGAGACCTTTGCCTACGCCGACCCCGCCGCCGTCCCCGGCGTTGTGGTGCACTCGCACGGTCCGTTCGCGTGGGGCAGGGACGCCATGGAGGCGGTGCACAACGCCGTCGTGATGGAGGAGGTCGCCTTTATGGACTGGCACGCCATGATGCTCAACCCCGCCGCCGGACGTATGCAGCAGGAGCTTCTGGACAAGCACTATCTCCGCAAGCACGGCAAAAACGCCTACTACGGTCAGGGCTGAGAGACATAAATAACAGCGTATATCATACCCGCGGAAAGCCCAGACTTTCCGCGGGTGCTGCAATTTCAGCTGGCGGGACGCCTCTGAATAGTAAAACAAGACAGCCTGTGTGCATTGCGCAGGCTGTCTGACTTTTTATGTATATATCAAAAGCGTTAATGAAGCGTTTACGCGAACTGTCCGGTTATCGTGTCGTAAAGCTCCTGCGCGGAGGTGGAGAGACGCCTGCCCTTGAGCCTGACGAGCCCTAGCCAGGTCTCGATCGGGACGGGGGAGGGGTACACCGCGAGCTTGGGGAACATGTGCAGGTTCACAAGCCCCTGAGGGAGAAAGCCTATGCCGCAGCCGGAGTCGACCAGCTGCAGAAAATGCGTGTGGCGGGAAGCGGTCAGCACCTTTTTCGGCGTGAATTTGCAGCGCTCAAAGGTGTCCATACAGCGCTTGTAGACATCGGAATCCTTGCCGAGAAGAACGATAGGCTCCTGCGTGAGATCGTCAAATCTTATCGGCGCGTGACCGAAGCGGCTCGCCCACACCTTGGGGCAGACGAGTACATAGGTATCGTAAACGAGAGGGTATATGTCAAAATGCTCATCGTCAAGATAGTCCAGCCTCAGCACGGCGAAGTCGAACCTGCCGGAGAGCAGACCGGTGAGGATGTCGGGCTGATTCGTCTCCACAACGTTCACCTGAACGGAGTCGCGGCTTTCATGAAATGTGCACAGCGCATCGGATATGCCGTATTCGTACAGCAGCGGAAGCGCGGCAACGGTGACGGTGTTCTCGGCGGAGCTGTTCTTGTAGGATGTCATGTCGCCCATGAGCTGGTTGTATGTAGAATCCATGAGCCTTGCGTGCGGCTCAAAGATCTCCCCGGCGGGCGTAAGGCTCACTTTCGCGTTTGAACGCAGGAAAAGCGCCACACCCAGCTCGGTCTCCAGATTCTTTATCTGCTTGGAGAAAGAAGACTGCGAGATGTACATTTCCTCGGCCGCTTCAGAAAAGCTGCCATGTTCAAGTACGGAAAGAAAATACTTGATCTGTGCGATGGTCATATCTATACCCCTCTTTCTAAAGCGTAGGTGTATCTGCAAAAAAGCGCAGAATCCTCCACAATCAGTATGACACGATATTAACGCATTTACCATTCAAGTTTGGAAAGAGCCTATGCACAAACGGAATTGCATACAAAAGCAGAGGTGAATATAATCGAGTTATAGGTTGATGTGCATAAAAAACCAATGCTCACCAAACTGAAACACAAAAATCACAAAGGAGGAATAAGTGTGGCAAAAACTTATAAGGATCTGCGCGAATTTCTGGCGACTCTGGAAGCAGAGGGGCAGCTGGTGCGCATTAAGGATGAGGTTATGCCCGAACCGGACATAGCTTCCGCCGGGCGCGCTGCCTCCTCTATGAAGAACGGCCCTGCGGTTCTCTTCGAGAAGGTGAAGGGCTATAAGTACTCTGTGGTGACGAACGTGCACGGCTCCTGGCCGAACCACGCGCTCATGATGGGCATGCCCAAGGACACCCCCGTCAAGGAGCAGTTCTTTGAGCTCAACCGCAGATGGGACAAGTACCCCGTGCCCCCCAATATCGTGAAGAGAGAGGACGCGCCCTGCAAAGAGAACGTCATCGACAAGGACATTAACCTCTTCGAGGTACTCCCGCTCTACCGTATAAACGATCAGGACGGCGGCTTCTTCATCTCCAAGGCCTCCGTTGTCACCGCCGACCCCGATGAGCCCGGCAATTTCGACAAGCTCAACGTCGGCACCTACCGCATCCAGGTCAAGGATAAGGACAGGATCGGCATTCAGGCGCTCGCCATGCACGACATCGCCGTGCAGCTTGAGAAGGCTGAGAGAAAGAACGAGAAGGTCCCCATAGCGATCGCGCTGGGCAACAACCCGCTCGTCACCTTCATGGCGTCCACCCCCATCGGCTACAGCCAGAACGAGTATGAGTTCGTCGGCGCTCTTCAGGACGGCGTTCCCATCGACATTGTCAAGGCCGACCTAAGCGACCATCTCTACGTTCCCGCTGGCTCCGAGGTCATCCTCGAGGGTTACATCGAGCCGCGCGTGCGCGAGTGCGAAGGTCCCTTCGGCGAGTTCCCCGGCTCCTACTCCGGCGCCCGCAACCAGTGTGTTGTGCGCATCACCCGCATCACCCACAGAACCAACCCCATATTCGAGAACCTCTATCTCGGCATTCCATGGACGGAGATTGACTATCTCATGGCGCTCAACACCTCCGTGCCTCTCTACAAGCAGATCAAGGAAGGCTTCCCCGAGCTCGTCGCGCTCAACGCAATGTACATGCACGGCCATGTCGCGATAATCTCCACCAAGTGCCGTTACGGCGGCTACGGCAAGGGCATCGCGTTCCGCCTGCTGAGCACGCCTCACGGTATGCCTTACACCAAGATCGTCATCGTTGTTGACGAGTTTGTCGACCCGTTCAACCTCGAGCAGGTCATGTGGGCGCTGGCGTCCCGCGTCAAGCCCGACAAGGACGTCGCCATCATCCCCAACTGCCCGGGCATGCCGCTCGACCCGTCGTCCTACCCTGCGGGCATGCACACCAAGATGATCATCGACGCGACGACTCCTGTTCCTCCCGAACCCAATCCGCGCGCTGTCGAGCTGCTTGAGCCCCCCGCAAAGACTGCGGAGTATGACGCAATCATCCGCGAACTGTTGAAGAATATTTAAGGAGGAAGAAATATGCGTTGCTATCGTTGCGGCAGTGACAACTGCAGAGTTATGGTGAAAGCACCGGTCGACGATGCTTGGGAAGTCTACGTATGCGATACGTGCTTCTACTCTTGGAGATCCACCGAAACTCCCGACATTCATGCAAAATTCAAACTTGACCCTGAGCAGATACCCAACCTTCAGGTGATCCCGCCGGTTCCTCCCCTCGATAAATAAAGGATAGACGGCACCAAGTTCAAGCTTCGCGCCGGACGCTCCGACGCGAAGCTGTTTTTAGCTTATTTGCTTTGTGTAAAACGCACAAGTGCTATTCCAAAGTAGAAATGCCATTCCCGGATGGAATAGCTTTCCCGGACGAGCTCAGATACGAAAGAAAGGACTTAGTTTTCGTCTTGCCGCCCCCGGCACGAGACAAGACAAAGCCCACGCTGGTTTTAAGGGCGTCGGCGATGCGATACGCCTTCACGTTAGCCATCTGGCTCGTGTCATAAAGCTGCTTTGGCAGCAGGGCATAACCCCCCTCTGCAAAAGTCTTTGCAGCAATTTTCTGTGTCCATATTACCATAGGTGCATAGAAAAACTAAATTCCGTTTTGGAATATGCATTCTTCAATGGAATTTGTCAAAACAGCCACAATGCGCAATAATAAACGCGCACAAGGCTGTCGCGATCCGGCTCGACCGGATCCGACCCAAAGAAAGGAGAGTAGAAATGAAAAACAAAAGGCTAATTGGCTTTATCCTCGGCATCCTTGTTGCTGTTGTCATCGCGGTCGCTCCGCTGGAGGGGCTGACGCGCGAAGGTCAGCTCGCGCTCGCGTTCACACTGATGACTGTTGTGTGGTGGGCGCTGCAGGTGGCGCAGTCCGGCTATGTCGGCGGCGTGTTCCTCCTGCTGTGCTGCCTCTTTAAGCTCGCCGAGCCCACGACGATATTCGGCGCGTGGACAGGCTCGACGATCTGGCTCATCATCGGCGCGTACCTGATTGCGGGTTCCGTCCGCTCCTCCGGTCTTGGCGAAAGGATATCCTATGCGTTCATCCTCCGCTTCGTCAAGGGCTGGCGCAGCATCATCGTTTCCATCTTCGCGCTCACATTCGTGCTGTCTCTGCTCATCCCGCACCCCTGGCCCAGAGCCTTCCTGATCATGAGCGTCATGGCGGTCGTCATCAAGGCGTCCGGCATGCCCAAGGAGGACGCGGTCAAGGTTGGCTTCACCGTGTTCGCCGCATCCGTTCCCGTTTCCCTCATCTTCCTCACCGGCGACGCAACGATAAATCCCCTCGCGTGCAGCTATGCCACCGGCGAGACCGTCAGCTTCGTGCGCTGGTTCGTCGTTATGGGTCCCCCGGCGATCATCTTCTCCCTGCTCACCATGGGGCTCATCCTTGTCCTCTTCAAGCCCACGGCTGAGGTCAGCATCAACATGACGGAGATAAAGGCCTCTCAGGCAGCTCTCGGCAAGATGTCCGAGAAGGAGATCCGCACTGCCGTCTGGGTCTGCATCGCGATCGTCCTCTGGCTCACCAACGGCATCACCGGGCTCGACATCGGCTGGATAACCCTCGGCGTCGCGCTGATGATGAGCATGCCTCTCATCGGTGAGATACTCACTCCCGCTGACTGGAGCGGCGTGCCTGTGCACGTGCTGGTGTTCCTCACCTCCGCAATGGCCATCGGCAAGGTCGGCGGCGCGACCGGCATGAACGCATGGATCGCCTCCACGCTGCTGCCCGCCACCATCCCCAACAACATCATCGTTCTCGCGCTGTTCATCGCGGTCATCGCAATGATCATCCATATGTTCATGGGCTCCGTCATCGCCGTTATGGGCGTCGCGATCCCCTCTATTCTTGCATTCACCAGCGCAATGGGCTATAACGCCCTCGTCGTCATCGGCATTGTCTACCTCGTTGTCGCCGGTCACTACATCCTGCCTTTCCACCACCTAAATATGCTCGTCGGTCAGGGCGAGGAGAACGGCATGTACACCCAGAAGGAGACCATCAAGATGGGCGTACCCCTTATCCCGGTCGTGTTCGTCACGGTGCTCATTCAGGTGCTGTGGTGGAACATCATCGGTCTGCTGTAATTAAAACCGCAACTACATAGCAAATTTAGAAAGCGAGGAATAAATAATGGCTAAAATAAACGATCTGAGATCCGCAATCGAAGCGCTCAAGCAGTACCCCGGTCAGCTCGTCGAGACGAACGTCGAGGCTGATCCGAAGGCTGAAATATCCGGCATTTACCGTTACGTCGGCGCGGGCGGCACCGTCATGCGCCCAACGCAGGAGGGCCCCGCGATGATATTCAACAACGTCAAGGGTCATCCCGATGCGCGCGTCGTCATCGGTATGCTCGCCTCCCGCAAGCGCGTCGGCATTCTGCTCGACGAGGACCCCACCAAGCTTGGCTTCAAGCTCAAGGACGCCGTCAACAACCCCATCGCCCCGGTCGAGATACCCCAGAAGGACGCAAAGTGCCAGGAGATTGTCCACCTCGCCACTGACGAGGGCTTCGATATCCGCAAGCTCATCCCCGCGCCGACCAACACCGAGGAGGACGCCGGTCCTTACGTGACCATGGGTCTCTGCTACGGCACCGATCCCGAGACGGGCGAGAAGGACGTCACCATCCACCGCCTCTGCCTCCAGAGCAAGGACACCATCTCCATGTACTTCGTCCCCGGCGGGCGCCATCTCGGCACCTTCCGCGAGAAGTATGAGAAGCTCGGCAAGCCCATGCCCATCTCCATCAGCGTCGGCGTCGATCCCGCGATCTGCATCGCCGCTTGCTTTGAGGCACCCACCACGCCCATCGGCTATGACGAGCTGTCCTGCGCCGGTGCTCTGCGCGGCGAGCCTGTCGAGATGACCAAGTGCGTCACCATCCCCGAGCAGTGCATTGCGAACGCCGAGTACGTCATCGAGGGCTACATCGACCCGACCGAGCGCATCAGAGAGGACATAAACACCGACTCCGGCAAGGCAATGCCCGAGTTCCCCGGCTACACCGGCGGTGCGCAGGCGGCGCTGCCCGTCATCCATGTCACGGCGGTCACGACGCGCAAGGATCCCATCATGCAGACCGTTATCGGCCCGTCCGAGGAGCATGTCTCCATGGCCGGTCTGCCCACCGAGGCTTCCATCCTCACCATGATCGACAAGGCCATGCCTGGCAGAGTGCAGAATGTCTACTGCGCCTCCTCCGGCGGCGGCAAGTACATCGCGGTCATCCAGTTCAAGAAGTCCATCCCCTCCGACGAGGGACGCCAGCGTCAGGCGGCGCTGCTCGCATTCTCCGCGTTCAGCGAGCTCAAGCACGTGTTCCTTGTTGACGAGGATGTCGACTGCTTCGACATAAAGGACGTTATGTGGGCAATGACCACGCGCTTCCAGGCGGATGTTGACCTCATCACCATCCCCGGCGTGCGCTGCCATCCGCTCGACCCGTCCAACGACCCCGCCATGTCGCCCAGCATCCGCGACCACGGCATCGCCTGCAAGGCCATATTTGACTGCACCGTACCCTTCAACCAGAAGGATCGCTTCAAGCGCAGCAGCTTCAAGGAAGTTGATCCCGCGCACTGGGTGCCGGAGCTTTTCTAAGCTGAAATACTAAGAAGAAAATACATATTGGGGCTTGTCCCCAATATGTATTTTTGAAAAAAGGAGAGACAGCCATGAGACTTATAATCGGGATAACCGGCGCAACGGGCGCACAGCTTGGGTGCAGAATGCTCCAGGCACTCAAGGGCTTCCCAGAGGTGGAGACGCACCTTGTCATCAGCGAGGGCGCGAAAGCCGTCATCAACTGCGAGACCGACACCAGCCTTGACGAGATCATGGCAATGGCGGACGTGGTGCACGACAACCGTGACCTCGGCGCGCTGATCTCCAGCGGGTCGTTCGAGACCGACGGGATGATCGTCATCCCGTGCAGCATGAAGACCCTTTCCGCGATAGCCCACGCATATGATGACGACCTGATCGTCCGCGCGGCGGACGTGTGCCTCAAGGAGTGCAGAAAGATCGTGCTCGTGCCGCGCGAGATGCCGCTGAACACCATCCACATCCGCAATATGCTCGCCGCGTCCGAGGCGGGCTATGTGATAGTGCCGCCGGTGCTCACGTTTTACAGCAAGTATGACTCGCTCGAAGCGCAGGCGGATCACATCATCGGAAAAATACTGATGCAGTTCGGGCTGAAATATGATAGACTTAAGCCGTGGAGGGGGACTGAGAATGTCTATTGAAAAAAACGTACTCACGGCAAATGTGACCGAATACAAGATCGCGGCGGGGACGCGCTATGAGCTGTGGGCGATCGCCGTGTGGTGCGGCGCGCAGTTGAGCGTGACGATCGGCAACCAGTGCGCGCACATCGGCGCGGTGGCGATGGGCTGCCCGCGCCCACCGGTCGACGGCGTGGAGAAAAAGGCGTCCATCAGCTCGATTTCCGCTTTTGCCCACAGGGATGAGCATATGGCGCGAGCCGCGGCCATAAAGCTCGCGACCGCGCTGAAGGAGCATGTCGGCGTGACTGCCGGTGTGCATATCGACAACGCGGAGAAGGAAGAGCTCGTGCTGCTCATGCAGGAGTGCGACCAGCTCTGCGACGCGATCATTGTCGACGGGGGAGCGCGCCATGAGTGATGAGCTTATCCTTGTCGACATATTCGACAGACCCCTCGGACACGGCGAGAAGCTGGACGTGCACCAGCGCGGGCTGCTGCACCGCGCGTTTTCGGTGTTCCTTTTCGACGGGGACAAAATGCTTTTGCAGCGCCGCGCCGAGGGCAAGTACCACAGCGGCGGGCTGTGGGCGAACAGCTGCTGCTCGCACCCGCGCTATGGCGAGGAGCTTGAGGAGGCGGTGCACCGCCGTCTCCGGCAGGAGCTCGGTGTCGACTGCGCGGTGGAGGAGCGCTTCTCCTTTGTATACAGAACGGAGTTCGCGGACGGACTGAGCGAATATGAATATGACCACGTGTTCACCGGCGAGTATTCCGGCGCGGTCTGCCCCGCGGCGGACGAGATTGCGGAGGTCAGGTGGATGACGCTGGACGAGCTTGCGTCCGCCATGACGCGCGAGCCGCAGAAATTCGCCTCGTGGTTTATAATCGCGGCATCCAGACTGATAAGATCGATGCAGAAATAAACGAGTATAAAAGAAAAATGCATACGCTGAATACAGCAATAGACAGCCGCAGGACGGTCAAACCTCCTGTGGCTGTCTTGTTTTATACCCGTTAATATAAATATTATCTTTCGTTCTCAGCATCTTCTGGTAAGCTTTCATCTGGTACTGCCAGTCTTGATCTGAGTGCCGGATAAGATTGCCCACTATGCCCAGCAATTTCGAAAAAGTATCCCAAATAAAATATGTAATTGACCGCGCTCGATATGTCTTTTTGTGCCGCTTAAACGGTCGTTTATGACAAAACACTTCACGGAAATTGCTGAATGCTGTACAATGTGCACACATTGAACGCGCCGAAAAACGGCAGGCGTAACATTTAGGAGGTTAGAACCAATGGCAAAAAAGAAAAGCGGAAACGGAGGAATGAGTCAGCTTGATATGCTGCTCGGTCTCATCTGCGCAATCTACTTTCTCGACACAATCCCATCCGGCACAAACATGGGGTGGACATCCATCACATGGATACTGATTGTCGGCGCACTCTTCTTCTTCACGGGCTCCCTTACCTGCGCTGAACTCGGCGCAGCCTACCCCGATGACGGCGGCTTTGCCGGATGGGCGTCCAGAGCGTTCGGACGCAAGACCGGTGCCTACATCGGCTATCTCTACTGGGCGTGCAACGCCGTATGGCTTTCCTCAAACGCGACTCTGTTTGTCAACGTCTTCCAGGCAACCTTTGGCATCCAGCTAAGCAAGTTTGCCGCGGCGATACTCAATCTCGCCGTTATCTATGCGATGCTCTTTATTCTGACCTTACCCAGCAAGAGCAGCAAGGGTATGTACAACTACGGCGCTATCGCCAAGATAGCCATCGGCATCGGTCTTGTCATTGCGGGTATCATCTGCTTTGCAAGAAACGGCGGCTCCAAGATGAATCCATTCTCCCTCGGCGCACTCAAGCCCACTCTCGGTGCAGCGCTCATATACATCCCATCTCTCGTTTATAACTTCCTTGGCTTCGAGACGTCTGCGGCAAACGGCAGAATGGATAACCCGGCAAGAGACGTTCCTCGCGCGGCAATCAAGAATGTTCTCATTGTCGGCGCGCTGTATATAGTCTCCTACACCGCGATGCTTTGGACACTGCCTGTTAAGGATGTCAATATTACCACCGGCATTATTCAGGCGATGCAGGCTGGGTTTGGTACGAGCGGCATTATGGGCGGCGTTGTCGTCATGGCTGGTATAGTATACCTGTCAATTATCTTTATCCAGGGCATGCTCTGGATTGGTGCACCCTGCAACACCGCGGCAATCGCCGGCGAGACCGGCGACCTGCCCAAGATATTTACCAAGCGCAACAAAAATGGTCAGCCCATCGGCGTTATCGTTATTTCCGGCGTCATGGCAACGCTCATGACTCTGGCATCGAATCTCATTACCGGCTCTGCGGAGGACGTGTTCTGGGCAATCTTCTCCTGCACCAGCCTTCTGCTCATAATTCCTTATATCGTCAACTTCGAGGCTTACTTCAAGCTCAAGAAGACCGACAAGGAGACCCCGCGTCCCTATGTGTTCCCCGGTCCCAAGTGGCTGTCCACCCTGCTCATCAGGATTGCTGAGCTCATCGCCATCGGCACCTGCGTGCTGTTTGTATGGACTCCCGGTGTTCCCGTCAATATGACACAGCTCGTCTTCGTCGTTATAGGCACGGTCGTTGTTCTCGGTCTCGGCGTCATTCTGATGAAGAAAGCGGAGAAGGAGCACATGACTCAAGCCGAATAATAAGCGAACAAACACCCAAGCCTAAAAATACAACACCATAAAAAGGAGAGTTAAAAATGAACGCAAGCATAGTCTTTAAAAACGGCGTTGTCTACACTGCAGACAAGGATCGTACTATTGCGGAGGCTGTCGCCGTTGTTGACGGAAAGATAGCGTATGTCGGCGACAACGCCGGTGTTGAGGCATATGTTGGTCCAAAGACTGAGATTGTCAATCTAGGCGGAAAAATGCTCATGCCGTCCTTCTTTGAGGGGCATGCTCACTACACCAGCGCGACTTCAACCGTCGTTGGCATTGACCTTGCCGGCATGGACAAGGAAGAGGATTACGTTGAAGCAATGAAGAAGTTCGTCGCGGAGCACCCCGGTCTGACAGCACTGCGCGGGCAGGGCTATCTTGAGGCGGTGTTCCCGGGGATTGGCCCTCGCAAGGAGGCTCTCGACGAAGTGTCTACCGAGATTCCCATAGTCGTCCAGGCTGAGACGCTCCACTCCCTGTGGTGCAACTCCAAGGCAATTGAGATTGCCGGCATCACCAACGACACTCCCGACCCGGAGAACGGGCGTATAGAACGCAATCCTGACGGCAGCGCCCACGGCTGCTTCCGTGAAAAGGCTCAGGATCTCATACTCAACGCACTGCCCGATTTCACCGTCGAGCAGTACAAGGAAGGCGTCCTTGCATATCAGGAGAAGGTTCTCTCCTACGGCTTCACCGGTGCGTACGATCCCTGGCTGTACGCCAATTCCAACGCTGTCGAGGCTATTAAGCAGCTCGACGACGAGGGCAAGCTGAAAATATACTTCCGCGGCGCATACTGGATGGATCCCCACCAAGGACCTGAGCAGGTCGAAAAGATAGTCGAGGCGAGAGATAAGGACAACAAGAACCGCAATATGTTCAAGACCAGAGCGGTCAAGTTTTTCATGGACGGCGTTCTTGAGTCCATCACGGCGTTCCTGCTTGAACCATACGAGAAGGCAGACGGGCGCCCCGAAGGCTGGCGCGGCGACCAGATATGGGACCCCGACAACATGAACAAGTGCGTTGCCGCCATCGACAAAGCCGGCATGGGCATCCATGTGCACTGCGCGGGTGATGCCGCTGTTAAGCAGTCCCTTGATGCAATCGAATATGCCCAGAAAGTCAACGGGCGCGAGGACAGACGCCACTGCATTACCCACATCTTCCTTGTTGACCCCAATGACATCCACAGATTCAAGGATATGGGCGTTGTTGCGATGCTCAACTCTTATTGGGCGCAGATAGACGAGACCTACTTCGTCAACGGCACCTACACCGGTATGGATCGCATTGCCCACACCTATCCCATCAACTCTTTCTTCAAGGCGGGCTGTGTTGTCGCAAATGCCAGTGACTATCCCATCACCGCCGTCCCCAATCCTTTTGTCGGAATGGAGATCGGTGTGACGAGAATTGCTCCGGACAACTATCATCCTTGGGTCCTTAATTATGACGATCCCAGGATTCACGGAGATTTCTGGCCAGAGGAGCGCGCGTGCATTGAGGATATGATCGACAGCTTCACAATCGCGCAGGCTTACGCCAACTTTGTTGACGATGTCAGCGGCTCTATTGAGGTTGGCAAGGAAGCTGACATGATAGTAGTCGATCAGAACATTCTCACGTGCAAGAGTGAGGATATCGGGCTTGCTCAGGTCGAGCGTACTCTGTTCAGAGGCGAGACTCTCTACAAGAAGTAAAATAAAGCAGATTATTTCGCATCTATGCAGATCAGTCTCCGGTCACCATATGAGTAAAGGCTGGGGACTGGTTTTGCTTGAGTAAAAAGCTTTTCTGGAGGACCGATGTGGAAACTCTTACATGGATGGCTGTTCTGCCGCCGCTTCTTGTTGTTATACTTGCCATGACCACAAGGAGTATCATATTCTCGCTCTTGATGGGTATTGTCTTTGGACTTGAAATATATGGGGTTGCGGCGCCGCCGGAGGTTCTTGCCGGAAGAAATGTGCTTGATATGACGATATATGGTCTGAAGCTGATGGTGGGAACTGTGGGCACGACGAAAAATCTCCTGCTCATCTTCTTTCTTGTGGTACTCGGCGGGATCATTGCCATTCTCACGGCGGCAGGCTGTGAAAACTCCTTCTCCGCCTCTGCCGTGCGCATGATAAAGGGCAAGAGAAGCGCCGAGGGCTTTACTTTCTTACTTGGCTGTGCTATATTCGTAGATGACTATTTCAATGCTATAACAGTTGGCAATGTAATGGTTCCCATAACGGACAGATTTAAAATATCCCGCGCAAAGCTCGCGTATCTCATAGATTCAACCTCTGCTCCGGTGACAATACTTATGCCTGTTTCAAGCTGGGTGGCAACGGTTATATCTCTCTCCATGCCAGAGCTTGCGCGATATGGCGTTGAGGTTTCTGGAATGCAGGCATTCCTCAGCGCCACGGTCTTCAATGCGTATGCATGGCTTACACTGCTCATGGTCGCGGCGACGGTTGTTTTTGGGGCGGATCTCGGTCCAATGAAGAGATACGAGGATGATTATGCCAATACCGGCGTTGACAACAGTATATATGTGGACGTAAACGAAAGCGTTATTGATGACATGGGCGTCAAGCATAAGGGCACGGCTGCGGATATGCTTGTTACCATTATAAGCCTTGTAATGGCGACGTTCCTTGTCATGCTCTACACCGGCGGCTTTTTCACCGAAGGGCGGGGCTTACAAGCGGCACTCATGTGCTGTGACCCGGACAGCTCGCTTGCATGCGCGGCGCTTATAGCGCTGCTCGTTTGCTTCGTACTGCTTGTTGGAACCAAAAAACTGAGCTTTTCCCGCTTTAACGAGGCGTTCACAAACGGGGCCAAATCCATGGTCAGCTCGGTTATGATCCTCGTCCTCTCGTGGAGTTTTTCCGAGCTTCTAGGCAGCAGTATGCTCCGCACAGGCGGCTGCATTGCGAAGGTGCTCGGCGGATGGCTTCCAGGGTGGGCGCTCCCGGCCGCCATTTTTGTCATTTCCGCACTTATTTCTTTTTCCACGGGTTCTTCGTGGGGCGCGATGGGCATAATGCTGCCTACGGCGATAGCCGTCTGCGCGGCAGTCGATGCTTCTTATATGTATATGGTTCTCGGAGCAGGGCTTTCCGGCTGTGTTTTCGGAGATCACTGCTCCCCGTTGGCGGATACCACTGTGCTTTCCTCTGCTGGCGCAGGGTGCAGACACCTTGCCCATGTCACGACGCAGCTGCCATACGCGGTTATAGTCGGCGTGATTTCGACTGCGGCGTTTATCGCTGTTGGGCTTACCGGCAGTGTGGTAATTTCATATCTGGGCGCATCTCTGGCGATAATTACCCTGTGCTTTATTATTGGAAAGAGGAATAAAACTGCGGCAAGATAGAAGCCGCAAAAAGGGAGAAGAGCATGTTCAGGATTGCCATCTGCGACGACAACAAATACGACATAAAGACCATTTCCTCGGCGCTGGATATACTGCGCGAAGATGGGGTGGAACTTGAGACTGCCGCGTATACGGACGGGTTCAGCTTGATAAAGGATTTTGAGAAGGGAACGCGCTATCATCTGCTGATTCTCGACATGGTCATGGACAGCATCAACGGCATAGAGACCGCAAAACGCATCCGGGAGCATGACGTTTCAATGCCCATACTCATTGTGACCTCAACGAGAGAGTTTGCGCTGGAGGGCTATCTTGTGAACGCCTGGCGGTATATAACAAAGCCGCTGGATACCGAGCGTTTTCTCGACGAGGTCAGAACCATACTCAACAATGTTTCTGAACGCGACGAGACGTATTTTGTCATCGACAGCAGCAAGGGACTCACAAAGCTCAAGCTTGATGACATCCTGTACTTTGACTCGAACCTTCATACCATCACCGCGCACACCCTTAAAGAGCAGTATCCCTTCCGCGGGAAGCTGTCTCAGATTGAGGAGGACTACGCTGACAGGGATTTTTTCCGCATACACAAGAGCTATCTCGTGAATCTTCAGCATATAAAGAAAATCTCCAAGCTTTACGTGACGCTTATAAACGACGAGGTTATCGACGTTTCAAAGCTGCGCGCGGCGGCACTTAACGACGCGCTTCTCACGTATGCGAGCAAGAACAGTCGCCGCCCAAAGAAATAGAAAGGGTGCTCATATGGAAATAAAGGACAGCCTGCCCCTGCTTTTATTTGTGGGACTCAGCGAGACATGGTTGGTGCATTTTCAGCTTTCAAGCCTGATGAAGCGTAACCGTCGTCCAAACACATACTATTTCGCAATGCTGACGATTTATTTCCTCGTCAGCATATTCGACGCGGCGAATAACTTTCAGGTGTATTATGTCTTCATGATAGCGTATATGCTCATCACTATCACGGCGTATCTTTTCTATGAGGGCTCGAACAGCTCACGCCTCGGCATATCGTTTGTGTGCATTGCGCTCAACTACTCCGCTACGCTGTACTCTTTCGTGCTGGCATATGCGCTTTGCGGTGTGTCGTTTGACAGAATCCCACTCAACCTTAACCCGAGTTATCTGACGCAGCTTATACTGACTCTGATGACTGTGCTCATCACAACGCTTGTTCACAGCTACGGTAAGGTGATGAGCAACAAGTTTATCCCAACGCTGATCACTGCGTTTCTCATTCCGTTTTTTATTTTTTACCTTGTCTTGAGGCAGTATTATCTCTATGCTGAGATTCTTTTGACTGGTACCAAGCTTGCGGACAGTCTCGTGACGGCGACACTGCTGTTTCTTACGGCGAGTATGCTGTACTCGCTTTACAAGGTAAATGATTCACTTACGGAATCGCTCAGCTATTCGGCGACACTTGAGCAGATGCTGGCAGTGCAGGAAAAGTATTATACTGACCTGCAAAAGCACCAGCAGGAGCTTCGCCGCATCAACCATGATATAAAAAGCCACACACGTACCATAGTTTCCCTTGTCAAATCGGGACAGTATGAGGAGGTCGTGGAATACGCATATTCGCTCCAAAATACGATTGCCTCCGTGACGGCGCCCGTGACCAACTGCGACAATCTCCTTGTGAACGCGCTGCTGAACGACAAACTGGGAAAGGTAAAGCAGGATGGAGTGGAGCTTCGGCTGTGCGTCATGATTCCACCCGTGCTGGCAATAGACAATGTTGACATATGTATTCTGCTTGGCAACCTTCTTGACAACGCCGCCGAGGCTTGCGAGCAGATGGACAGCGGCGAGGAGCGCTTTATAGACGTTGATATCAGACTTTCCAGCGGCACGCTGTGCATCAATGTGTCAAACACATACAGCGCAAAGGTCATATACAGGAAATCGACATATGTCTCGACAAAGGAGAACAACGGTTTCCACGGCATCGGGCTTTCAAACGTCCGTCAGGTCGTCAGCAAATACGGCGGGCGGCTTGAGATAAATCACGAGAACGGTGTGTTCAGCGTGTCCGCGTATATGGTATATATGGACGGCGAGTAAAAACAAGCCCGCCCTCCGAAAACGGGGTGGGCTTTTGCTGTAGATCCGAGCATAGAAGAATATACCATATAATAGGGGAGGCCGATGCCATGCTGGCATGACATCCCCGCCTCTTTTCCGGTGAGGCGGAAGGTGACGGCCTTATGCACCGTGCACATATTGAGGCTTCTTTCGTGTGCGTGCGTATGGTATGATATAGCTGTTAAGACCGAAACATGGGGCAGCTTCAACGGCTTTTCAACTGCGCTTCAATTTTTGTTGACAAGAGTTTCCGGACACTCAAAAAAGCAACAAATTCAGTACGAACAAGGGCAAAAAAAGAGCGTATATTCACAAACGGAAACAACTGCGCAAGAAAATGTATTGAAAACGCGGCGGAGGAATGGTATTATATTTTAGCAAAAAGAGCCGCTCCCGGCGGCCATGATGCGGCGGTGTGCACGGAAATGCCGCCCATATAAAAAATTTTTGCATTTATCTCAAATAAATTGAACTTTACAATTTATAAAAGCACATTTTATAATACTTGTGCAAATTGTACTTTGCAATTTATTGTAGCGCATTTTATAATAACCGTGCAATTTGTATAATGTGCTGACAGCAAAAAACCACGGCAAAAAAATTTAGCAAATGGAGGTGATAAGATGGAAGAGACAAGTAACGTCCTGTTTTCGATCGGACCTGTGGAGATCACCGGCACGGTCGTGACAACTTGGGTGATAATCGCGATACTGACGGTGCTGTCGATCCTTGCCACGAGGAACATGAAGGATGTGCCGGGACCCCTGCAGAATCTCGCGGAACAGGTCGTCAGCAAGCTGCATGGCTACTATGACGATATCATGGGCAAAAAGCTTGCCGACAAGTATTTCCCGATACTCGCCACGTTCTTTATCTTCATCATTGTCAGCAACTATTCCGGACTGCTTCCGGGGGCAGGGCATTTCTCCGGATTCAAGGTTCCCACGGCAAACCTGTCGGTGACGGCGTCCTTGGCATTGATCGGGTTCTTCATGATCCACACGGTCGGCGTGAAGGAGCGCGGCGTGGGCGGCTATCTCAAGTCGTTTCTGAGCGTCATGCTGCCGCTGACTATCGTTGAGCAGCTGGTTCGCCCGTTCTCGCTGGCGCTGCGACTGTTCGGCAACCTCTACGGCGAAGAGATGGTCACGGAAAATCTTTACAGCATTTTCCCGATAATTCTCCCGCTGCTGATGAACGTGCTGTCGCTGCTGTTCTGCCTCATCCAGGCACTTGTTTTCACGATGCTGCTGTCGATCTACATTTCGGAAGCGGCAGAGGAAGAGTAAGTAAATTTAAAAAGGAGATAAAACAATGGGTATCACTAACGGTCTTATCGCAATCGCGGCCGCTCTTGCCATCGGTTTGAGCGCCATCGGCCCCGGCATCGGCCAGGGCATTGCCTCCTCCAAGGCTATGGACGCTATCGCTCGCCAGCCTGAGTGCTTCAAGGACATCCGCTCCACTCTGATCCTCTCCCTGGGTCTTATGGAAGCGCTGACCATCTATGGTCTGCTGATTTCCTTCATGCTCATCGCGAAGATAGTCTGATCCTTTCCCCGCTGTGCCGGACCCCGCTGACCGCTTGTGCGGGCTTCGGCGAACATACATAAACAAAAAGCGGAGAAGGAGATTTGTATGCTGAGCATCAATATATCAGAGCTTGTTCTCACCATAATCAGCTTCTTCATTCTGCTGTTCCTGCTCAACAAATTTCTGTTTACTCCCGTGTCAAAGTTCATGGCGGAGCGCCAGGCGCGTCTTGATGCGTCTCTTGAAAAAGAGCGCGAGGCGAGCGGCGAGGTCGCCGAGAACGAACAGCGCATAGAGGCGGAGAAAGCCGCCAAGCGCGACGAGGCCAAAGCCATCCTTGCCGGTCAGCGCACCGAGGACGGCAAAAAGCGCGAGGAGTATGTCCGCCAGCTGACTGCCGGAAACGCCGAGGAGCGCCAGAACGCAAAGGCGCGCGTCGACGCGATGGCAAAGGACGCCAGAGCACAGCTCGACTCCGAAAAGGACGAGCTGGCCAAGACTCTGGCAGAAAGGCTCATGGGCGAATGAACAGGAAGAGAATAATAGCAGAAAGGAGGGGCGAGTGACATATGGCCGAATGGAATATTTTCTATAACCTCATAAACTTCGGTATTCTTGGCTTCGGCGTATACAAGTTCGGCAAGGGCATGGCGGTGAAGACCGTCAATGGCTACAAGGACAAGGTGTCCGAAGAGGTCGAGCGCGCAAAGCAGGCCGAGATCAACGCGGTCAAGCTCCGCGAGAGCATTGCCGCGCTCAGAGCCGAAGGCCAGAGCGACTGCGACAGGATAATTGCCGAGGCGAACGCCGAGGCGGTCGAGCTCGCGCACAAGTCCGAGCGCGAGGAGGAGCAGCTGCGTGCCGCGGCAGACGCGGACAACGCCAGCAGCTACGAGCAGATGCGCTTTGACATGCAGCGCCGCTTCAACAGCGAGGCTGCCAGGGAGCTTACGGATGCCGCGGCGGATATGCTGCGCCAGGCCAGCCCCGAGAGCAAAAAGCAGGTCATTGCACGCTTTATTGAGGAGCTGCCCGAAAAGCTCGTCATCAACCAGAGCGATAAGGTGAAGCTCGCCTCCGGCGAGAAGCTCAAAGCCACCATCACCGCCAGCGCGGAGCTGACGGACGATGACGCGTCAAAGATCACCGCGATCCTAAAGGATAAATTCGGCGCGGACGCAGTAAACGTCTCCGTTGCGCGTGACGATGCGCTCATCGCGGGCGTGTGCGTCGCCGTGGGCGACTCGCTCTACAACGGCTCCGTGCGCAATCAGCTTGACCGCGTGCGCCAGTCCGTCTCCGAGACGGAGGACGCCGCCGACATGGTCGGCGCGTTCCGCGACAAGCTCGCCAACGCCTCCAAGGACATTGAGACCTATCAGGTCGGCTATGTCACCTCGCTCTCCGACGGTATCTGCCGCGTCAGCGGCCTTGCCGACGTCATGGCGGGCGAGCTTCTGGAGTTCAAGGGCGATCTGCGCGGCATGGTCATGGACCTTGAGCAGGATAACGCAGGCGTTGTCCTGCTGGGCAACTATGACAACGTTCAGGAGGGCGATCAGGTCCGCCGCACCGGGCGCATCATCGAGGTGCCCGTGGGCGAGGCGCTGCTCGGCCGTGTGGTCGACTCCCTCGGCCGTCCCATAGACGGCAAGGGCAGAGTGCGCACCACCGAGACCCGCCCCATCGAGACGAAGGCTCCCGGCGTTATCGACCGAAAGAGCGTTTCCGTCCCGATGCAGACCGGTATCAAGGCCATCGACGCGCTCATTCCCATCGGCCGCGGCCAGCGTGAGCTTATCATCGGCGACCGCCAGACCGGTAAGACCTCCATCGCGCTCGACACCATCATCAACCAGAAGGGCAAGGACATGATCTGCATCTATGTCGCCATAGGTCAGAAGGAGTCCACGGTCGCAAGCTTCGTGGAGAAGCTGCGCGAGCACGGCGCAATGGATTATTCCATCGTCGTCAGCGCCACGGCGTCCGAACCCGCCCCCATGCTCTACATTGCGCCCTATTCCGGCGCGGCGATGGGCGAATACTTCATGTACAAGGGCAAGGATGTGCTCATCATCTACGACGATCTGAGCAAGCAGGCTGTCGCTTACCGCGAGCTGTCGCTGCTGCTCCACCGTCCACCCGGGCGTGAAGCGTACCCCGGCGATGTTTTCTACCTGCACTCCAGACTGCTCGAGCGCGCCGCGAGACTCAGCGACGAGTTGGGCGGCGGCAGCATGACGGCTCTGCCCATCATCGAAACGCAGGCGGGCGACATCTCCGCGTACATCCCCACAAACGTCATTTCCATCACCGACGGTCAGATATTCCTCGAAACTGACCTCTTCAACTCCGGCGTGCGTCCGGCTGTCAACGTGGGTCTTTCCGTGTCCCGTGTCGGCGGCAGCGCGCAGCTTGGCGCGATGAAGCAGTTCGCAGGACGCCTGAGAATGGATCTGGCGCAGTACAGAGAGCTGGCAGCGTTCTCGCAGTTCGGCTCTGACCTTGACAAGGCGACGCGCGACACCCTCCACCGCGGCGACAGAATGACGGAGCTTTTGAAGCAGCCGTGCTACTCGCCCATGGACGCCGCCGATCAGGTCATCTCCATCTTCGCCGCCTCTGAGGGCTATGCGGACGACGTGGAGGTCAAGGACATAGCAGAGTTTGAAAGAGAGCTCATTCCCTATGTCAACAAGCACTATCTGGAGCTGCACGACGAGATCCTCAGCGGCAAGAAGCTCAGCAAGGAAAGCCAGGACAAGCTTCGCGCCGTCATTGAGGAGTTCAAGAAGGGCTGATCCCGATACACTTGACTCAGCACCGCAGCGGGCGCGCCATGCGCTCGCCCGCTGCGGGTGAATCATAAAAGAAGGAGGTGGGGCATATGGCAAATATGCGCGCTATCCGAACAAGGATAAAGAGCATTGAGAACACCCGGCAGATAACAAAGTCCATGAAGGTCGTCGCCGCGACAAAGCGCCGCCGTACCCAGACCGCTGTCGGCAATCTCAAGAGCTTTTCCGATAAAAGCCGCTTCATCCTCTCGCACCTGATGGGCAACGTGTCGGATTCCGACAACCCCTTCCTCAAGGCGAGGGACGAGGTCAAACGGCGCTGCTACGTCATCTTCGTTGGCAACAGAGGGCTCTGCGGCGTGTACAATTCCGCGCTGCTGCACTATGCCGAGGAGCAGCTTGCCGCCGACGGCGGCGAGAGCTACGCGGTGGTGTGCGGGCGCTGGGGCAAAGAGAGCTTTGAAGCCGCCGGCATCAATGTCAAGCGTGTTTTTGACGATGTCAGCGACACACCCACCGCGCAGGAATGCCGCGCGCTCACCGATTATCTCAAAGAGCTCTACCTCAGCGGCGAGGCGGACGAGATAGTGCTGCTGTATCAGCAGTTTAAATCCGTTCTTTCGCAGACGCCGGGGCGGCTCACGCTCCTGCCTGTTCCCCCCATGGAGGAGCAGCACGGCGTCACCGGGGACTATATTTTCGAGCCGGACGCTTCGTCCGTGCTCAACTCGCTTGTCGAGCTTTATATCAGCAACACGGTGTATTCCGTCCTGCTGGAGGCGAAGACCGGCGAGCACTCGGCGCGCATGACGGCGATGACCGCCGCCACGGACAACACCGAGGATCTTATATCCACCCTCACGCTGGAGCTCAACCACGCAAGACAGGCCGCCATCACCACGGAGATATCCGAGATCGTCGGCGGCAGCGCAATGATGTAAAATCGCATAGCACAAACCCCTTTACTATAAGGAGGTACTACACTAATGGTAAACGGCATCGTCAAAAGGGTCATCGGACCCGTTGTTGACGTTCAGTTCCCGGCGGGTCAGCTGCCGGAATTATATAACGCGGTCGAAGTCGCCCACGAAAACGGCGGCAAGGTCACGCTTGAAGTCGTGCAGCAGATCGGCGAGGGCGCGGTGCGCTGCATAGCGCTCGCGTCGACGGACGGCATCTCCCGCGGCACGGCTGCCGTGGACACGGGCGCACCCATCACCATGCCCGTCGGCGAGGCGACGCTGGGACGTATGTTCAACGTTGTCGGCGAGCCGATAGACGGCAAGGGTGCGGTCAACGCTGAAAAGCGCCTGCCCATCCACCGCGACGCGCCTCCCTTCACCGATATCCGCCCCGCGACCGAGATGCTGGAAACCGGCATAAAGGTTGTCGACCTGCTCGCCCCCTACGCAAAGGGCGGCAAGATCGGTCTGTTCGGCGGCGCCGGTGTCGGCAAGACCGTGCTTATTATGGAGCTTATACGCAACGTCGCGTATGAGCATGGCGGCTATTCCGTTTTCGCCGGCGTCGGCGAGCGCAGCCGCGAAGGCAACGACCTCTGGAACGAGATGAACGAGTCCGGCGTTATCAACAAGACCGCGCTCGTCTTCGGCCAGATGAACGAGCCGCCTGGAGCGCGTCTGAGAGTTCCGCTTTCGGGTCTTACTATCGCAGAGGACTTCCGTGACCGCAGCGGTCAGGACGTGCTTCTCTTCATCGACAACATCTTCCGCTTCACTCAGGCGGGCTCCGAGGTCTCGGCGCTGCTTGGGCGCATGCCCTCCGCCGTTGGCTACCAGCCGACGCTCGCGACCGAGATGGGCGCTCTGCAGGAGCGTATAACCTCCACGAAGGACGGCTCCGTCACTTCCGTTCAGGCGATATACGTCCCCGCGGACGACCTGACCGACCCCGCCCCGGCGACCGCGTTTGCGCACCTTGACGCGACGACGGTCCTCTCCCGCGCCATTTCCGAGCTGGGCATTTATCCCGCGGTCGACCCGCTGGATTCCACCTCGCGTATTCTTGAGCCGACTGTCCTCGGCAAGCGCCACTATGACACCGCCCGCGCGGTGCAGGCCGTGCTTGAAAAGTACAGACAGCTGCAGGACATCATCGCGGTGCTCGGCATGGACGAGCTCGGCGCGGAGGACCGCGCGACGGTCAACCGCGCAAGACGTATCCAGCGCTTCCTCTCCCAGCCGTTCCACGTTGCGGAGAACTTCACCGGCATGCAGGGCAGATACGTCAAGCTCGAAGACACCATCAGAAGCTTCGAGGCGATACTCGGCGGCGAAGCCGACGATCTGCCGGAGCAGGCGTTCCTGCTGTGCGGCGACATAGACGAGGTCTACGCGAAGCGCGGACAGTTTTGAGGGCTAGGGCATGGAAACGAAGCTGCATCTCTGCGTTGTGACGCAGGACAGCACCGTCTTTGACGAGACGGTCAGCTATGTCAACCTGCCCACGGTCTCCGGCTCTGTCGGCATACTCACGGGGCACGCCCCCATGGTGTGCGCGATAGCCCGCGGCCGCATCCGCTGCGGCATGGGCGAGGACAGCGGCGCTGTCATCGAGGTCGGCGGCGGTATCGCCGAAGTGTCCGAGAATGTTGTCACGGTGCTCGCGTCTGACGCGCGAGTCGCCGAATAAGCAAATATTTAACCGTTAAAAAGCGGCTTGGGAAAGCTCCCAAGCCGCTTTTTGTGCATTTTGTCGGATGATGAAGGCTATTATCGGTTTTTGTTGTATGCCATTCTGAATTTTTCGATTTTACAATCCCCGTGCTGAATGTTACTATCTTGACGTGATAAAACGGATTTAACTAATGTAAAAGGAAGGAAAGAGAAATTGTAATGGACCAAAGCACAATTGGATTGATCATCCTGCTGGCGGCAGTGGTGCTGTACTGCACGGAGCTTATCCCGCTGTACATCACGTCGATATTGGCGGCGCTGGCGATGGTCTTCGCGGGGATAATCGACTTTACCACCGCATTTTCGAGCATGGGATCGTCCACGATAATGCTCATCATCGGCATGTTCATCGTCGGCAAGGCGATCGCCGAGGTCGGCATCGCGGATATTGTCGGGCGCTTCCTCATCCGCATACTCCGCGGCAGTGAGCGCACCGCCATCGTCCTCATCTGCCTTGTCACGGCGCTCACGTCGTTCTTCATCAACCCCATCATCATCGTGCCAATAATGAGGAGAATAATTGACGCTGTCGCGCAGGAATCCAACGGCACGATACGCCGCAAGATGATATACCTCCCTGTGGGCGTGGCCTCCCTCTACGGCGCGACGCTCACCTCCATCGGCACAACATCGATGATGAACGCCTCGGCGCAGCTCGCCGCGACAGAGTACGGCCGCGGGCTGAGCCTTTTCGCGCCGGCGGTGATAACTCTGCCGGTCGTCATCGTGTCGCTGATCTATGTCTCCACGGTCGGACACAAGCTCGGCGAGCGCTTCTTCGACTTTGAGGAGCTGCCCCCGGAGCATACGTCGGCAGAGCCGGGCAAGGAGATAAACAAAACCAAGGTCGCGATAACGCTGGGCGTTTTTGTGCTTGCGATCGTCCTCTTCGTCACGGAGCTTCTGCCCTTCGGCGCGACGGCGCTGATGTGCGCGTGCATCCTCATCCTCACAGGCTGTGTGCCGGTGAACGTTGTCAACAACATCGCCTGGGACCAGATCTTCGTCATCGTCGGCTCCATCGGACTCGGCGCGGGCGTCACGGCGAGCGGTGCCGGCACGGTGCTAGCAAATCTGCTGATAAAGCTCTGCGGTCCGATGGGCAGCTCGCCGTACTTCATGGTGTGCTTCATCCTCCTCGTGGCGACGCTGCTGTCGAACTTCATGTCCAACAATGCCGCCGTCACCATCATCTGCCCCATCGCGTTCGCCATCGGGCGCAGACTGGGGTGCGACCTGCTGCCGTTCGCGCTGGCGGTCGGCGTGGGTTCGAATCTCTCCGAGAGCACGCCCATCTCCTGCGCCAATATCACGCTCACCACCGTCGCGGGCTACCGCTTCAAGGACTATGTGCGCTACGGCGGCATACTCAATCTCATCAACTACATCGTCTGCTGCGTCACGCTGTACATCGCGTTCTTCGCGTGAGCGACACAAAAAAGTATAAAAATATCGCGGTTCACGTCGAACCGCGATATTTTTTCATAATTTTTATACCATTTCAAATCTGCGCTCGGGGTGCTTGGCGACGAAGCTGCGTATTTCCTCAATAAGCGGGTCGTACAGCGGGGAGAGCGGAATGTCCCGGTTGTGCAGGGAGTACACCGTGCGGAAGTCGGCTCCCTCATCCCCGGCGTCATCTTCGACATCACCGGTTCCTACGGCGGGTTCTACATCATCTCCGCTGTGCTCGTGGCTGTCATCATCGTCGCTGTTGTCCGCTTCTACGCGGCGCGCGGCAAGATGGTCGCTGCCGAAGCGTAATTCACCGGTCATCTCCATTATCTGCACTGCGGCTCGTCTCTGCCGCAGTGCAGAACCAAAATCAGTCCCCATTATTTAAGTAAATAAAATACGAAAGGAAAACAACAATGTCTGAAATGCTTGACAGCGCCCAGAAAATGGCGCAGAGAGCTGTTGCTCTCAAATATGAGGATCTCAGCGAGAAGGAAGTTGCTTTTGCAAAGCAGTCTATAATGGACTGCCTCGGCGTTATGATCGCCGGCGCTACCCTCGGCGGAAAGTCCAAGGACATCGTGGACATGATGCTCGAGCAGGGCGGCAAGGAAGAAGCCACCATCTTCGGCACCGGCAATAAGGTTCCTCTGGAGCTCGCCGCTGTCGCAAACGGCGGTCTTGCGCATACCCTCGGCTACGATGACGCCGTCGACGAGACCGGCTGCCACCCCGCGGCGGCAGTTCTGCCCTCTGCTCTCGCCGTGTGCGAGGCGGAGCACCGCTCCGGCAAGCAGTTCATCGAGGCGTTCACTGTCGGCTCCGACATGAACACCCGTATGGGTCTCACCTCCCCCAAGACCATCATCGAGTTCGGCTGGCTCGGACCCCAGATGAAGGGCGCATGGGCGGCAGTCGCAGGCGCGGCCAAGGCCTACGGCTTTGACTATGAGACGACTGTCAACGCTTACGGTCTCATGCTGCAGCAGAACTCCGGCACGACGCAGGTCCTCGACGAGGGCGGCAACGACTGCCGTGAGCTTTACCAGTGCTTCGCCCAGAAGGACGGCATCTTCGCCGCTCTCCTCGCAAAGCGCGGCATCCGCGGCCCCAAGCAGATATTCAACGGCAAGCACGGTCTCTTCAACCAGTTCTACGAAGGCCGCGGCACCACCGATTACAGCTACGTCGACGTCAAGATAGGCGATCCCTGGCTCACCACCATGGCGATATACAAGGCATGGTCCTCCTGCCGCTGCACCCACGGCTTCATCGACGGTCTGAGAATACTCATGAAGAAGAACGGCTTCACCGGCGCTGATGTCAAGAGCGTCAAGTGCGGCGTGGGCAAGCTCGGCGTCAACCTGTGCCAACCCAAGGAAGTGCGCTACACTCCCGCTGTCGGCGCGGACGCCCGCTTCTCCATCCCGTTCACCGTCGGCTGCACGCTGACCTACGGCAACGTCACGCTCAACAACTTCACCGATGAAGGCATCCGCGATGAGAAGGTGCTCAAGACCATCGAGGAGAAGTTCAGCTGGTACGCCGACGAAGAGCTCCTCAACGACCCCAACGGCGTCGAGGGCGCAAAGCTCTACGTCACGCTCAACGACGGCAGAGAGTTCTACCTCCTCAACAGCGACCCCATCGGCGGCACCAACAACCCCATGACTCAGGACGACATGATCGCCAAGTTCAAGGATTGCTGCGCTCATGCTGCAAAGCCCATGAGCGAGGAGAAGGTCAACAAGCTCATCGACCTGTGCCTGCATCTTGAGGACGTCGCGGACATGAACGAGATCATCGACCTCGTCCGCTGATCGACCGCGCTCACTCTTAAACAAAGTATAGTATCTTCACCCCTCTGGCGGCAGAGTTCTTCCGAACTCTGCCGCCTCTTTGCGTTCAAAGGCAAAATGAAACGAAGCTTCATAATAAACTGAATATTTTGATAATTTCATGACTATCGAAATTTTTTGCTTATTTTATAAAAAAACGCTGAACTTTACTTCCCGGCGATCGCTTTGTATACTTGGCATGAAAGCTGACGAGAAACAACACAAAAAATCGTAAAGCATCACAAAACCGCGAAATTGCGGGCAAAAAGCCCGCAAATAAATACAGAAAGGGAAGAAAAACATGATAACTCAGCCAAAAGCAGAGCTTGAAAACACCATCGCAACGCGCATTGCCGAGCGTCTGGTGAACACCCGCTACGAGGATCTACCGGCAGACGTCGTGCTGGAGACCAAGCGCATGATCCTCGACTCCGTCGGTGTCGGCGTGTCCGGCATGACGCACGAGAAGGGAAAGATCGCCCTCACCGTCGCGCGCCGCACCATGCCCGGCAACGAGGCGACCGTCCTCGGCTTCGGCGAAAAGCTGTCCGTGATGGGCGCTGCCTTCGTCAACGGCGACGCGATGAACGCGCTCGACAACGCCATCGTCTGCCCTCCGGGACACCTCGTGGAATACGTCATCCCCGCGATCCTCGCCTATGCGCAGGCGCACCACATCTCCGGCAAGGAGGTCATCCGCGCCGTCGCACTCGGCATCGAGCTGACCCACCGCATCGGCAAGGCCTGCCCCTACCACCGCGACGTTGAGGACGGCAAGCCCGCCCGCCCGCCTGTACACGGCTTCGCCGCGTCCATCTTCGGCTGTGCCGCCGGTGTCGCCCTGCTGAAGGGCCTCGACGTTGAGCACATGGCGGACACCCTCGGCATTGCCGGTTGGATGAGCCCCATCAACGGCATGGAGATCTGGGGTCAGCACGTTCGCTCCGGTCTGAAATACGGCTCCGGCGGCGAGTTCGCCATCCTCGGCATCCTCGCGGCGGAGTACGCCGAGAACGAGCTTGAGGGCGACTGGAAAATACTCGACGACGACAAGTGGGCGTGGGGCAACCTCGTCGCCTACAAGAGATGGAAGCCCGAGCTCATCAAGGCCGAGACCATCGGTCAGGAGTGGTTCTACCCCAGCAAGCAGTCCTACAAGCTCTACCCCGCGTGCCGCATGCTCGCCACGCCCGCGGACCTCACCATTCAGCTCGTCAAGGGCAATCAGATCGACCCCAGCCAGATAGAGAGCATCTTCATCCAGTGCGAGGCGGGCGTCTCCGAAGGCCCCCAGTGGTCCAACAAGAACCCGCGCACCCTCTGGGAGGGCGAGAACTCCATGTTCCACTGCATCGCGCTCTGCTGCCTCGGCATCGAGCCGGGGCCCCGCTGGACGGACGCCTCCGTCGTTTACAGACCCGAGGTCAAGGAGCTGCGCAACAAGGTGCACATCGAGGTCCACCCCGACTATGTCACCTCCATCGTCAAGGATCCCGGCTCCCGCCCGACGCACGTCGAGATAACCCTCAAGGACGGCACGGTGTACAAGGCGGACGGCCTCTACCCGCGCGGCAACAACGTCCCCGAGACCTCCTACATGCAGGATGAGGAGCTTCTTGGCAAGTACTTCACCAACTGCGAGCGGCTGCTCCAGTGCAACCAGATAGAGAAGAGCGCCAAGGCGATCATGGCTCTGGAGACCTATGACGACGCGGCCGAGGTCGTGAATCTCTGCGGCATACTCGGCTGAGAGCAAATAAGGAGATTATTCTATGGCAGATCGCAAAGATACCATTTATGAGCTTATAAAATTCGCAAACGAGACGAAGTTTGAGGACATTCCCGCCCAGACCGTGCAGAACGCGAAGAAGTTCATCGTTGACATCATGGCGTGCATCACGGCGGGAAGCACCGCGCCCAGCTGCCCCGAGGTCGTCAAGCTCGTGAGCGAGTGGGGCGGCAAGGAGGAGTCGAGCGTGCTGGTGTACGGCAACAAGCTGCCCGCACCGCAGGCCGCTTACCTCAACACCCTCATGGGACACTCCCGCGACTATGACGACACGCTCGACGACGTTGTGCTGCACGCGACCGTGTCCGTCATCCCGACGTGTCTTGCCGTCGCCCAGCGCGAGGGCAACGTCACCGGCAAGGAATTCCTCAAGGCCGTTATAATGGGCGTTGACGTGATGAGCCGCCTGTCCTACGGCGCGGGCAAGTCCGTCTACGAGAGCGGCTGGGTGTTCACGTCGCTGTTTGCGTACTTCGCGTGCGCGTGCTCCGCGGCAATGCTGCGCCATATGTCCACCGAGGACGTCATCAACACCGTCGGCATCGTGCTCAGTCAGGCGGGCGGCATCTACTCCGCCACGCAGGAATCCACCCTCACAAAGAGAATGCAGCCCGCGTTCGCCGCACAGGCGGCCGTTCAAGCGGCATACCTCACCGGTGTAGGCGTGACGGGCGTGAAAAACATCGTCGACGGGCAGAAGGGACTTTACAATGTCTACTTCGACGGCAAGTATTCCGACGAGCCGATAGTGCGCGACCTCGGCAATGTGTATCACATCGACCGCCTCGCCGTGAAGCCCTATCCCTGCTGCCGCTATACCCACAGTGCCATCGACGGCGTGCGCAAGCTCGTCCGTGATTACGGCATCAAGGCCGACGAGGTCGAGCGCATCGACATCGGCACATCCAACATGGTGCTCAACACCGTGTGCGAGCCGCTGGAGCTGCGCCGCAATCCCAAGACGGTCGTTAACGGACAGTTCTCCATCCCGTTCACCATGGCCTCCGCCATCGTCAACGGCATCGTCAAGTTCGACAGCTTTGACGAGGCGAACCGCACCAACCCCGACGTTCTGCGCATCACCAACGCCACCTATCCCACGGTCGACGCTGAGATAGACGCAAAGTACGGCAAGTCCTGCTCGCCCTCGCGCGTGAAGATCACCACCAAGCGCGGCGTGTTCGAGACCTGCGTCACCGAACTCTGGGGCAGCCAGGAGAACCCGATGAGCTACGACGAGGTCGTTGAAAAGCTCATGAACGTGAAGAGCTATTCCGCGTATCCCGTGGTCGACGGCGGGCTTAAAAGGGTCGTTGCGGAGACGGAGCGTCTTGACAGCACGGACGATCTCACCGCATTCTTCACCGCAATAGAAAATGCCTACGACCGTACCTGACGGCGCGGGCATTCAAGAAAAGAGAATAATGAAAGAGAGTAAATGAAATGGACAAGACAAAAAGCATATGGCATTGGATAACGGCCTTTATGGTCGCGCTCATGATGTTCACCTGCACGCTCAGCAGCTCCGGCTTCTCCGTTATGGTCAACGCCGTCAAGGGTCACATCGGGCTCACCGGTACGCAAAGCTCCATGATATTCACGATAAAGAACCTCTCCGCGCTCGTGTTCGTGTTCTTCGCGGACAAGTATTATAAGAAGGTCGGTCTGCGCTTCGGCGTGTTCGGCGGCTTCCTGCTCGGCGCGCTGGCGATGACCGTGTTCATGCTGGCGGACAAAAACCTCGTCATGGTCTACATCGCCGCCGTCATCCTCGGCGCGACCTACGCTTTCAGCATGCTGCTGCCCATGGCGCTGATCATGCAGGCATGGTTCAACAAGAGCCGCGCCTTCGCAATGTCCATCGCCTCCGCCGGTACCGGGCTCAACGCCTTCATCATCACCCCGATGCTCCAGCGCATCATCAACTCCGACGGTCCTGCCGCGGCGTTCCGCGTGATCATCTTCATGTTCCTCATCATCGGCGTCATCTTTGTCCTGCTTGTGCGCAGCAAGCCTGAGGATCGCGGTCTTGAGCCTTACGGCGGCAAGGACTACGCTGTCACTGCAAAGACGAAGGGCTCCGGCGCGAGCGTCCCCGCAAAGTACACTGTCTGGTTCATCATCTGCGCCGGTCTCATGGGCTATGCCGGCGGCCCCACCCAGCAGCACTTCATTCTTCACTTCAACCAGCTCGGCTATGACAGCGTTATGGTCGCCTCCGCTTACGGCATCATCGGCATCATGCTGATCATCTTCAAGCTCGGCTTCGGCACGCTGTCCACGAAGTTCAACTTCGGCACAATCTCCTGCGTGTTCCTCGGCTTCTATGTCGTCTCCTGCATCTGCGCGGCGGGCTCCCAGTTCGTCACGTCCCCGGCGCTTGTCTACGGCGCGTGCGCTACCCTCGGTGTCGCCGGTGCTGTCACCTCCCTTGGCTACCCCAACTGGGTCGCCGACACCCACCCCGAGAACTACGCAAAGACCGCTAAGAACGCACAGGCCTCCTATCAGGGGCTTGAAGTCCTCGGCTCTCTCATGCCGGGCGTCCTGCTCGACCTGACCGGTCACTACACTGCCGCTTACATCCTCAACGGCGTCATCTTCGCTCTCGTCGCTGTCATCGTGTTCATCGCGTACAGCAGCACCAGAAAGAAAGCCGTTTCCGCACCCGCAGCCGAGTAAACACACCGGCGGCACACATACCAGCGTTTCACTTTTCACTCTTTTCACAAACCTGCCAGCCGTGCTACAATAGGCACGTGCTGACAGGTGCGTGCTATAATGACATAAATATCAGGATGTGATTTTGTGCCTCTTTCTACACTGGTAATTATAATAGTCGTCCTTATGCTTGTGCTGTACTGCATTCCGGCGATACCCCTTTCCGTGACGACGCTTCTCGCGCTCGCGGCGCTGGTGGCGGTGCGCGCGGTGTCGTTTGCCGACGCGCTCGGCGGAATGCTCAGCTCGGCGGTGTTCCTGCTCGCGGGCATGATGGTCATGGGCCGCGCGTGCTACACCACCGGCATCGTCAAGGTCATCGGCAAGAGCTTTTATTCGCTGACAAAATACGACGAGCGGGTGTTCATCCTCATAATGTGCGTGGTCGTTGCGCTGCTGACAACGGTCATCAACGCTGTGGCCGTCCTCGCGCTGATGATGCCGCTTTTGGACGACATTGCCCGCAAAACGGACAACCGCATATCCCGCAAGGACACATATTTTCCCCTCGGCATTGCATCCGTCATGGGTACGGGGCTCTCATCCATCAGCTCCAGCAATATGATCGCGGCAAACCAGCTTCTGATGAACGAGGGGTACGCGCCCCTTGGCGTGTTTGAACCGGCGGTCGTCAACTTTCCCGCGCTCGTGGCGGTCATCGCGTTTTACTATTTCTTCGGCTGCAAGCTGCAAAAGAAGTTCTTCACCTTTGAGGAAAAGCCCAGCACCTGCGCGGTGGAAAACGAAGAGGAGGAGCTCCGCGCAAGCCGCCTGACTTGGCGCGCGTGGTTCTCCGCCGCGGCACTCGTCGGCGCGATCGTCGCCATCATGCTCGGCGTGAAGCCGGGGCTTGCAGCGATCGTGGGCGCGGCGGCGGTGCTCGTGACGGGCTGCGTCAGCGTGAAGGAAGCGGGGCGCGGCGTGTCGTGGACAACGCTCATCATTGTCGGCGGCTCCATCGGCATATCCGCCGCCATCGCGCACAGCGGCGTGGCGGAAATGGCGGCCAAGGCTATAATCCGCTGGAGCGGCTCCTTCGGCACGACGACGCTGGGGCTGTGCATCATTCTTTTCCTCGTCACGACGCTTTTTTCCAACGTTCTCGCCGCGACCTCGGCGGTCGCGATAATGATGCCGATCATCTTCTCCATCGCCTCAACGCTGGGGATGGACGTGGTGCCGCTGGTGCTGGCGTGCACGTCCGGGTCGAAGTTCGCCCTCTCCACGCCGATATGCACCGGGGCGATGACGATGATCGGTGTGCCCGGCTACCGCGCGGTGGACTACTTCCGCATGGGCGGGCTCGTCAACATCATCTGCCTTGTTGTCACCTGCGCGGTGCTCGCACTTATCTTTTAATAATTCCAAACAAAAAAAGAGCATTGACTGCCTCTCGGCGTCAATGCTCTTTTCGCATGCATTCAGTTCTGGTTTATGACCACGCCCGGCGTTGCGGCGAGCACTTCATCGCAGGTCGTGAGAATGATGTCGTGGCACTTGGAGAGGAGCGGGAGTTTCGACAGCAGGAATATGCTCCGCCCCGGCGGGGGAGCGTCCATCACGCTGCGCTTGAGGCTCCCGGTCTCGGCGTAGAAGCTGTACGCCGTTGCCGGGATGACTGCCCATTTGAGCGGATCGGAGGCAAGCATCTGAGCCGCCTGCCGGGTGCTGCCGAATGAGATGCGCGGCAGGGCAAGCTCGCCGAAAATGCGGTTGTGCCAGTTGGTGAAGGCGGAGTTCCATATCGTCATGACCTCGTTTTTCGGGTCAAGCTCCGACACGGTTATCTCGGCGGCGTAGGGGCTGTCCGCGCGGCTGATGAAGATGAGCGGCTCGGTCGCCAGCGTGTCCGTGAGATATATGTCGTCGTTCGAGGGAGTGTCCCCGCCGTGTATGGCAAAGTCGATGCGCCCGCTCTCTATGTCGTGCAGGGATGAATTGCGGTTGGAGCACGAGAACGATGGCGAGAACCCGGCCTCCAGGAGCTTGGGGTATATCGCGGGGATGAAAAGCTCATAGAATGACGTACCGCACGAGATCTGTATATCCGTGCGCGCCGTTGCCCCGCTGAGGTTGAGCGCACGTTCCCACAGCCGCTGCATCTCCTCCGCGATCGGCACGAAGGCCGAGCCCTCCGCCGTCAGCGTCACGGTCTGTATGCCGCGGTTGCGCAGAAAGAGCGACACGCCCAGCTCCTGCTCAAGGTTCGACACCCTGTGCCCGAGCGCCGTCGGCGTGAGATAGAGATAGTCCGCCGCGCGCTTGAAGCTCTTATGCTCGATAACCTTTAGAAATGAGGTTATCTGATCCAGATTCATTTGCTTCCCTCCTATGCAGTAAAATATCACAGTTCCTACTATTATAATATATATTATAGAACAAATTCCGCCGGAGGGCAAGATGTGAGTTTAAACGGCGGGGCGGCTTTGCAATCTACAAGCAGTTTACTAGGATATATGCCCGAAAAGTTAGAGAAATAACAATGCCGCGGGGAGCTGCCGATGGCGGTGGACACCTCACGAATGCTTTGATATAAATGCAAAACAATGCGCAATCAAAAGAATTGCACCTGATTTTCTGAAAATCACAAAAATCTTCGTCATTTTGACACTTCCGACCCGGCGATTATCGTCAATATGTTCATTGACGCAAGTGCAGGCAAATGTTACAATAATACACGTAAAAGAAGTATGTTCCGGACGGTGGATAGCATGAAAAAAATGTATGTTCTCATAGGCAACTACGGCAGCGGCAAGACGGAGCTGGCGCTCAACTTCGCGTTCCAGGCGGCCGCGCGCGGCGAGAGAACGGAGCTTCTTGACCTCGACATGGTCAACACCTACTTCCGCCTGACGGAGCGCGGCAGAATGGCGCGGATGAAAGAGATCCGCCTTGTCTCGCCGAACTACTCCTGCTCCGGCATCGAAACGCTCTCCCTCCCGGCGGAGGTCGCCTCCGCGTTCGCAATGGACTGGGACACGGTCGTGTTCGACGTGGGCGGGGACGCTGTCGGCTCCACGGCGCTGGGGCGCTACCATCAGGATTTTGTGGAGCTTGAGGACGGCGCGCTGGAGGTGCTCAACGTCGTGAACATCCGCCGCCCGCTCGCCGGAACGGTGGAGAAGATCGTGAAGCTCCAGCAGGAGATGGAAATACACTCCCGTCTGAAGATCACCGGCATGATAAATAACACCAACCTCGCCACCGCCACCACGGACGCGGAGCTTCGCGACGGGTACGAGATGATCCGCGAGGTGTCCGAGATCACCGGGACGCCGGTGCTCTATACCTCCGGCAAGAAGGAGTTTCTGGACAAGTTCCTCGCCGAGGGACACGACCCCAGGTATATCGGCACGCCCATCGCCATAGACACGTATATGGAGCGTGACTGGGACAGCTGGATAAGAGGGCTGGATGAATAAGCGCGACCCCGCGAAAGCGGTTTTTATATTATTGTTCAAGCAATGGCAAATCATATAAGAAAAGAGGTTGTACAATGGTAAAAGTAACTATCAGCGAGCTGGTCTGTAAAGGCTGCGGCCTCTGTGTGAGAGCGTGCCCGAAGAATGTTCTTGCTCTCTCCAAGACGAAGCTCAACGCAAAGGGCTACCATCCCGCAGAGGTAGTCGACCAGGCAGCCTGCATCGGCTGCGCGTCCTGCGCGCG
>CAKTKU010000022.1 GCA_934572335.1 uncultured Oscillospiraceae bacterium | reverse complement strand
CCTTTAGGGAGCCACCACAGGAGATAGACCCTTATAGGGTCTGTTCAAACCACCGGTTCAACCGGTGGTTTTGATTATAACCTATGTTCAGTCCCCGGCTTCGGGGAGGCAGTGCATCTGTGTCACGCCGAGCACACGAAAGCCCTCCGCGCTGCCCTTGAGCGAGCGCAGCCCGAAGTCCGCCGCGCGCAGACGGATATAAAGTGAAATTGCCTTTGCGTCGCCGCATCCGGGCGGAAACTGACTGATATGGTTTTTGAATATCGCGTCAAGCTGGCGGTCAACATGACCCGTGGTCTTTACATACTGCGTGGGCTTTGCCGTCATATAGTAGGCGAGCGCCTTTACGGGCGCGCTTGCCGCGCCGTAACCCGCCATTATATTGCCGTATGGCGCGAGGTACGCCGCACGGCGCACGCATTCGCCAACATTCAGATGGTCAATGTGGCACTCACTTGTGACGCAGGGATCCGGCGCAAACACGACCTCCGGCTTGAATTCACCTATAACGCGGGCAATGCCGCGGAAAAGCTCGTCTCTCGTATAGAATCCGCCGTCAGTCAGGCCAAGGAAGCGCACGTCATGCACACCAAGCGCGGCGGCGGACTTTTCCGCTTCCTCACGCCGCAGTGCGGCGAGGTCTTCCGGCGAAACGGGCGATCGGAGATTCGCGTCCCCGTAGCGCCCGTCGATGCAGACGAGAAAGCACACATCCTTTCCCTCGGACACAAGCTTCGACGCTGTCGCGCCCGCACCTATCTCAATATCGTCCGGGTGCGGACCGATGAAAAGGAAGCGCTGAAAGCTCTCTATTTTCGGTGTTGGCGCAGCAAGCCTGAGCGCATGACTGACAATGCTCATGCTTCGGTTACCTTGCGCGCGGCAAGTTCTTTGCATATACGGTCATACTCGCCCTCGTCGAGCTTATAGTGCTTCTTATAGAGCACGTAGGACACGAACATGAAGATAAACGGCACAAGCGTGATGCACACGAGCAACCCGAATTTCTGCCCCGGCTGCACCTTTGTGATGACGTCCGCGATCTCGCCGAGCTTTGCCGCCTCGCTCAGCTCGCCCATGGAGGTTAGCCGTTCCAACTCAGATATCTCGTTAGTGTAGTTGAGCACGCCGAAGACGATGTAGCACACGTAGGTTATCACGGAGATAAGCGCGGAGGCGAGCTTTGTGAGGAACGGACGGAGAGAGGCGATGATCGCCTCGTCGCGCTCACCGTGTGTCAGCTCGTTATACTCGACCGTGTTGAGGATGGAGATCATCATGATAAGGTAAAAGCTGTACTGCCCGAAGTTTGCAAGCATGTAGCCCGCCGTCATCAGCCAGCACTTGAGCGAGGGGGAGGAGGACGGCATGAACGCCCCGATAACGAACATCACAACATAGCCCACAGCCGCGGTAATGATCATCACGCCCATGAGCGGCTTTCTGTTTATTTTCCGGGAAATCGCGGGGTAGAGCACCATCAGCACCGCCGTCGCGGCCAGCCCGAACGTGGAGAAGTTGGAGTAATACCCGCCCTGATACCCAAGGTCAAAGTACAGATATGTAGAGCCGAGACCGCCCAGCACCACACCGTTGCCTATCTGCTGAATGAGGAAGATGAGCGCAATCCATAAAAGCTGGTCATTGCCGCCGATCGTGCCGATTATCTTCTTGAAGCTGACAGGAGGGACCTTTTCCTTTTCATAATCGCGGTTTTCGCGCACGCCGAACACCGTGAAGCACAGGAAGAGCGGCGCAATAATGCAGATGACAAGTGCGATGCGCCCAAAGGCGTAGCTCGCCGAGCCGCCGAGCGTCCCTGCGCCGGTGGTAAAGCGGGGGATGAGGAACCCAGCGAGCGCGCCGCCGATACCGGCGAAGAGCGTCGCGCGTGAGGCAAACTGGTCACGCACGTGGGAATCCCGCCCGAGGGAGGGGATCATCCCCCAGTATGATATATCATGCATCGTATAGGTAATGCTGTACATGAAGTATATCACACCGAAAAACCAGATAAAGCTCCACCCCTGCAAGTCGGTGTTGAACGCGAGGTACACCACCACTGAGGTCGAGAGTATGCCGATGACGAGCCATGGCTTGAACTTGCCCCATTTTGTGCGTGTGCGCTCAATGATGTTGCCCATAATGGGGTCGTTGAGCGCGTCGAACACACGCGCCCCGACCATGATGGCGGTTATCGCGGCGAGCTGCGCCGCGTTGAGCCTGCGTGTGAAGAGTATGTAAGTGAGGATGAAGTTCGTGAAGAGATTGTATATCATGTCTCTTCCGACTGTACCCAGCGGGTACATTATGAGATTTCTTTTTCGCAGTCTGAGCTCTTCGTCCATGGCGATATTGTCCTTTCAGCGTGTTTTTGCGTATATGATAAAATTAGTATACCATGTTTTGCGCCGGACAGCTATATTTATTTAAAATTTTTGCAGAAAACCGGCAGAGCGCATTATTTGCCCTGCCGGTGTGTTTTTATTGACGCTGTCCGTCGAAGTATTCCCGTGTGAGCCGCGCCGCCGTGCCGCCAAGGAGTGCGAGCGCGATCAGGTTCGGTATCGCCATTAGACCGTTGAGCGTGTCGGAAATGTCCCACATCAGCACTCCCGACCCCGTCGCACCCAAAAAGCAGAACAGCACGAAAATGACCTTATACACCGTTCTCACCGCGCCGCTGCCGCCGGAGAGGTAGTCAAGACAGCTCTCGCCGTAGTAGCACCAGCACACGATGCTTGAAAGCGCAAATAGAATAAGACTGAACTGGATGACACGCCCGCCGAAGCCGCCGGGTATGACCGCGTCAAACGCTGCCGCGGCCGCTGCGCCGCCGGAGGCATAAGCGGATGCGCCGCCCGGCGAGTCCAGCACGCCGGACAAAAGCATGGCAAACGCCGTAATGGTGCAGATGACGATGGTGTCGACAAACACCTCGAATATGCCCCACATGGCCTGTTCGCACGGCTCATCCGATGAAGATGCCGCGTGCGCGATCGGCGCGGAGCCTAGCCCCGCCTCGTTGGAGAATATTCCGCGCGCAAAGCCCTGCTTCATCGCGCCCATTATCCCGCAGCCGAGTATTCCGCCGCCCGCCGCGCGCAGGGAGAACGCCTCCCGCACGATGCGCGCGAGCATTGCCGGAACGTCCCCCGCGCGCACGATAACGATGAACAGCCCCACCAGCAGATAAAAAACCGACATCGCGGGGACAAGATACGCCGTCACCGTGCCGATGCGTTTTATCCCGCCGATAACGATAAGCCCGACGGTCAGTGCGAGGAGCGCGCCAGTCACGGCGCTGTCAACGCGCCAAAGCTCATGCACCGCGCCGGCGATTTCGCTGCTCTGTGCCATGTTGCCGATGCCGAAGCTTGCTGCGCACCCAAGCGCAGCAAAGCACACCGCGAGCCACCGCCATTTTTCGCCCAGACCGCGCTCTATGTAGTACATCGCGCCGCCGCGGCGCGTCCCGTCCGCGTCAATGACGCGGTAGCGCACGGCAAGGACGATCTCGGCATACTTTGTGCACATGCCGAAAAAGGCCGACACCCACATCCAGAACACCGCGCCCGCGCCGCCTGTAAACATCGCCCCGGCAACGCCCGCGATGTTGCCCGTTCCGACCGTGCCCGCAAGCGCCGTTGTCATCGCCTGAAACGGCGTGAGCGCCCCGTTCGCGCCCTTCTCACGCTTTTTGAAGAGCGAGCCGAGCGTGCTTTTGAAAACAAGCCCCAGCCTGAGCTGCACGAATCCTGTCTTCACGGAGAGATATACGCCCGTGACGATGAAAAACGCGAGCATCACAGGTCCCCACGCAAAGGCGTTGAGGGCGTTGTTTATCGAGACTATGGCTTCCACGCGCATCACTCCGGCTCATCCATTTTATAAATAAGGATATGCCGTCACAGCGTCTTTATATACGCGATGTTGCACAGAAGTCCGTTGCTGTACGCGCGTGTATAAGCGTCGTACTCCGCCCGGCTTATGCAGTACCTCCGCCCCCATGACGACACGGTCAGCCACTCTCCATCAATGGCGGTGACGCTCATATAGTGCGCCTTGACCGCGCCGATGCGCTTATAGCTGCCGTCCGGCAGGCGCGTATACAGCCCAAGGCGGTTATTCTGCCAGAAGCGCGGCATATTGGGTCCGACGGCGATTATGGCGGAGAGGTCGGCATCGACCATCGCCTCTATACTGCGCCACAGCTCGCTGTACCGCACGCCCCACTGCGCGCGCAGCGGGTATTTGTACGCGCGGAAAAAGAGGTTCATCCCGCACACAAGCCCCAGCCCGTTTATGCCGAACGGCGGCGTGAGCGGAAAGTACCTGCGGCACAGCGCTTTCAGCACGGCGTTATAATCCGCCAGCGGTATCGGCAGCGTCCGCCCGAAGCCGTCAAAAAGCGCGCATTCGCACCCCGTGCGGTTACGGTGGGCGTATATGAACAGGTCAGCCGCCGCCACAACGCCGCATCCGCATTTTTTTATCACGGCGCTGTCGGATAGAAGCTGGCTTCCGCCGTATGTGAGCAGTCCGTTGCTGTCAACGGCGGGTATGGAATGCCGCAGTCTGTGCTCGACCATGTTTTCACCATCCATGACATAATTAACAGTTTTTTATTATATTTTAACCGCGATGTGTATATTTTGCAAGATTAGATTGACTTAACACTTTCAAACGCCTATAATGCAGACGAAGCAAGGCAAAATACTCCGCTTGAAAAGGAGATATATAAATATGAACGAAATGCTTGATTTTCTGCGCGGTGAGGGGATAGAGGAGACGACCCTCGCGCATCTTGAGGACTTCCGCCGCAATTACCCGGTCGACAGCGCACAGGCGTACCGCGTGCCGCACCCGAAGTACAGGTATTACGGCGCGGAGGTATGGCGCAAGGCGCTCGCGGGTCTGCTGGCAGGGGAGAACCTGCTGCTCGTAGGACCGAAGGCGACGGGCAAAAACGTGCTCGCGGAGAACCTCGCGGCGGTGTTCGGCCGCCCGCAGTGGGACATCTCGTTTTATCTCAACACGGACGCCGCGTCGCTCATCGGCGCGGATACGTTCAAAAACGGCGAAGTGTCGCTCCGCCGCGGTCCGATTTACCAGTGCGCTGCCGAGGGCGGCTTCGGCGTGCTCGACGAGATAAACATGGCAAAGAACGAATCCCTCTCCGTGCTGCACGCAACGCTTGACTTCCGCCGCATAATCGACGTGCCTGGCTACGACCGCATTGAGCTTGCCCCCTGCACGCGCTTCATCGCCACGATGAACTACGGCTATGCCGGGACGAGGGAGATAAACGAGGCGCTTGCCTCGCGCTTCATGGTCATCAATATGCCGATCATCTCCGCGGATAACCTTGAAAAGCTCATGCTCGCGCAGTTCCCGACGCTCCGCCAGGAGTACGCGCGCCAGCTTGCGGAGCTGTTTCAGGAACTGCGCGTCAAGTGCGACAGCTCAGAGATATCCACAAAGGCGCTCGACCTGCGCGGCTTGCTCGCCGCGGTCGGGCTGACGCGGCAGGGGCTGACGCTTGACGAGGCACTGGAAATGGGCATCGTCAACAAGAGCTTTGATGACTTTGAACGCCAGCTCGTGTCCGACGTCATCACCGCGAGGATCCCGGCAGAGCTCGATGAGAGCAAGCTGTTCACAAAATAATGGTCACTATATCGGAGCTTCAAAAGAAGCGCGCTTTAAACATTGTATGGAACTGCGCGGGAAGCTATGATTTTCAGCCGGATTTTAAGGCATACGACAGCGACGGCAACGCCGACCTCTATTGGAACTGCATTCTCGGCGCGGCGCGCAAGCACTATGATTACGCCCAGTTCGTGCCGCTTTTTCGCGCGTTTGAGCAGTACGAGGAATCTGACGACTACGAGGGGCTTTTCTGGCTGGGGCTTGAAAACAGCATATTTCAGCTTGAGCTGCCGGAGCGTCCCGCGCTCGCCGGACTGCGCATGAAATATGCCCGCGCCGCCGTGAAAAGCTTTGCCGGGCATGACGATTATCATCTTTACGAGGCAATGAACCTCGCGCATTTCATGCGCGTGCTCGGCGAGGAGCCGGAGCTGAACGGCTACGACCGAAAGCTGCTGGACGAGCTGGAATTCACGCCGGACATGACGACGGAGGAGATCGTTGCGCGCACAAAGGAGCTTTTTGAACGCTGGTTCCAGATAAGCACGGAGGAGCGCAAGCGCGCCAAGCGCCGCCTCATTACCCCCGCGCTGCATAAGCGCGGCAAGAAGCAGGGGAGCGGCGCGTTCCGCAAATTCGGCATCGGCATCGCCGAGCACCCGGAGAACGCTTACGGCGGCTCCGGCGCTGGGCAGCAGCAGGACATGCAGCTGCGCACAAAGATGACCGAGACGGAGCTTCGTGAATTCATGGAGACGAAGTACGGCAAGAGCGCCTTCACGCCGCGGCAGTCGAGCGAGATGGAGAAAAAGCTCTGCACCGGCAGCCACGCGATGTGCCATCTGCACTTCACGCGCGGAGAGCGTCCGGACGTGTCAAGAATCCAAAACGGCTTCGAGGCGCTTTCGCGCCAGCGCGAGGCGGCGCAGATAGAGAAAAACCGCGCCAGCTACGCCGCGCGCCGCGCGCAGAACCGCCTTGCCATCGCAAAGCTCACGGGCAAGATCCAGAACTCCGTTCTCCTGCATCTTCAGCCCGCGCCCGTCAAGGCAAACTCCGGGCGGATAAACGGACTGCTCGCGTGGCGCGCCGCGATGCTGAACGACGAGAAGGTGTTCATAAAGAACGAGCAGGACGACATGGGCGAGCTTTCGGTCGACATTCTGCTCGACGCCTCGACCTCGCAGAAGGGGCGGCAGGAGGCCGTCTCCGCGCAGGGATATATGATAGCCGAGAGCCTGACCGACTGCGGCATACCGTGCCGCGTGATGTCATTCTGCTCAATGACAGGGTATACGATCGTGCGCATCTTCCGCGACTATGATAAGCCGCAGGACAACCGCCGCATATTTGAGTACGTCTCCAACGGCTGCAACCGCGACGGGCTCGCAATCTCCGCGGCGCATTATCTCATGAATTCATCCTCGTATGAGCACAAGCTGCTCATCGTCCTCTCCGACGTGAAGCCGAATGACGTGGTGAAGATACCGTCGAAAACCGGCGGCGAGGCAGAGGCCTACGAGCAGGATGCCGGTATAACCGACTGTGCGCTTGAAGTTCGCCGCGCGCGGGCGGATGGCATATCCGTTGTGTGCGTGTTCACCGGCGACGATGAGGACCTGCCGTCGGCAAAGCTCGTGTATGGGCGCGATTTTGCGCGCATTCAGTCGCTGGATATGCTCGCCGATACGGTGGGCAAGCTCATCCAGAATCAGATAAAAAATCTATAAGCATCAAAATAGCACCCGGACAGCAGCGTCCGGGTGCTATTTGCATCTGACGGTATTCACTTCGCGCTGTACAGCGGCAGAACCTGCATTATCCGCTGCACACAGCCGTCCTCGCCGAGCTTTTCCGAGTCGAGGCAGAGGTCGTATGCCCCGGCGTCGCGCCACTCCTCGCCGGTGTAGTAGTGGTAATACGCGGCGCGGCGCTTGTCCTCCACGCGGATATACCGCGCGACCTCGCGCTCTGACCATGCAAGGGAATAGGAGGCGACGCGGGCAATGCGGCTTTCAAGCGGGGCGTGGATAAACACGCGCAGCACGCCGTCCACACCGTCGAGCAGGTAGTTCCCGCAGCGCCCGAGGATTATGCAGCTCTCCTGCTGGGCAAGCTCCTTTATGATCTTTGCCTGAAAGGCGAAGAGGTTCGCCGTGGAGATATAGTCGTCGCTGTCGGGCGGGAGAATGTCGCCGGTGTACACCTTTTCCGCCGCGGAGATCATCTCCTTAAACCCGATGCGCTCGTCCGCCTGACCGAACAGCCCCTCGTTTATCCCGCTCACCTCTGACGCGCGGCGCAGCAGGTCGCGGTCATAGTACGGCACGTTCAGCGCGTCCGACAGCTTTCTCGTGATGTTATGCCCGCCGCTGCCGGTCTCGCGGGCGACGGTGATGATGAATCTTTCCATATGCACACTCCCATTTATGCGCCGAGGTACGCCTTGCGCACCCGGTCGTCCTCGGCAAGCTCCGACGCTTTGCCGGACATGGATATTTTGCCGGTCTCAAGCACGTATGCCCTGTCGGACACGGCGAGCGCCATCTTTGCGTTCTGCTCGACAAGGAGGATCGTTATCCCGCTCTCGTGCAGCTGCTCTATGATCGCGAATATCTCCTTCACCAGCAGCGGTGAAAGTCCCATCGACGGCTCATCCATCAGCACGATGGAGGGATCGGTCATCAGCGCGCGCCCGGTGGCCAGCATCTGCTGCTCGCCGCCGGAGAGCGTCCCTGCGAGCTGGCGGCGGCGCTCCTTCAGGCGCGGGAAGTGCGAATACACCTTTTCAAGATTTTCGTTTATCTTCTGCGCGTCGCGTATGATGTACGCGCCCATGCGCAGGTTCTCCTCGACCGTCATACGCGCGAACACGTGCCGCCCCTCCGGGACGTGCGCAAGCCCCAATGAGATTATTTTGTCCGGCGGGGTCTTCTGCAGGTTGTGTCCGTCCAGCTCTATCGTGCCGGAGGCGGCGGGGATAAGCCCGGAGATGGCGTGCAGCGTTGTGGTCTTGCCCGCGCCGTTCGCCCCGATGAGCGAGACGAGCTCGCCCTGCTCAACATTCAGTGATATGCCCTTTATCGCGTGCACCGCACCGTAGAACACGTTCAGATCCTTTATCTCAAGCATATTTCATCCTCCTCATGTGCCAAGGTACGCCGCGATGACTCTCGGGTTCTTCGCAATCTCCTCCGGAAGCCCGGCGGCGATCGTCTGCCCGTAGTCTATCACCTGTATGCGCTGGCACACGTTCATTACGAGCGACATGTCGTGCTCAATGAGCAGTATCGCCACGCCGAAGCGGTCACGTATCGTGTTGATGCACTCGACAAGCTCCGCAGTCTCCGTGGGGTTCATGCCGGCCGCCGGTTCGTCGAGCAGCAGCACCTTCATGTCCGTTGCGAGCGCGCGGGCGATCTCAAGCTTGCGCTGGCGTCCATACGGCAGTCCCGCCGCCGGTACATCCGCCACATCGCCCAGCCGGCACAGCTTCAAAAGCTCCATGGCCTTCTCTGTTATCTCGCGCTCCGCCTTCCAGAACTTCGGCGTACGGAAGCTCGCATCAAAGAGATTATAATGTATGTCCTTTGTGAACGCCGCCTTGACGTTTTCGATAACAGTCATTTCCTTGAAAAGGCGGATGTTCTGGAACGTGCGGGCAATACCCGCCTCGACAAATTGATACGACTTTTTGCCGTTGAGCGGAACGCCGTTGAGCATGACCGTGCCCTCGGTCGGGACGTATACACCCGTGAGGAGGTTGAAGACCGTGGTCTTGCCCGCGCCGTTCGGACCTATCAGCCCGACAAGCTCGCCCTCGTATATCTTGATGTTGAAATCATTGACTGCCTTGAGACCGCCAAAGCTTATGCCGAGCTTTCGCGTTTCAAGCACCGGCTTTCTTTCGCTTTCAGCCATGGCTTGCCGCCTCCTTCCGCTCTTTCTTCTCCGCGGCACGCGCGGCATGAGCCGCCTTTATGTCGGGGATGAGATTTTGCAGTGAAAACTCATAGCTGCCGAATATGCCCTTGGGACGGAACATGATGACGATTATAAGCACCAGCGCGTAAACGAGCATGGGGTACTCAAATATACCGCTGACAGAGGAGGGGAGTGATGCGACCCATGCGCCGTTCTTTATCTCATAGTTGACGAGGAACATTATCACCGCCGCGACGACGGAGCCTGTCATCGACCCCATGCCGCCCAGCACGACCATCACGACGACGAATGTGGAGTTCAGTATGCCGCTGTTGGTGAACGCGAATGACGCCGTGGACAGCGTCGCGTTCGCGCAGGCGTACAGCGCACCGGCGATACCGGCGAAGAACGCCGAGTAGGCAAACGTGAGCACCTTGTAAAACGAGGTGTTGATGCCGGAGGAGGATGCCGCAATCTCGTCATCGCGTATCGCGCGTATCGCGCGGCCGTACTTTGAGCGCACGAACATGAACATAAGCGTCAGGCACACGATGGTCACGAGCAGTGTTGCCCACAGATATGTAACCTTGCCCTTGCTGCCGAAGCCAAGACCGTTTTTGTAAAGCGACGCGGCAGCAGAACCGAGCGAAAGCCCGTCCTGCCCGCAGAACGGCAGGTTGTTGATGATGTTGATGATGATCATGCCGAAGCCCAGCGTGATGATGGCGAGATAGTCGCCCTTGAGGCGCAGCGCCGGAATGCCGAGCAGCAGCCCGACGAGGGCCGCCAGCAGCCCCGCCGCAAGAATGCACCCGAAAAGCACCAGTATGAACGCCGCGCCCTTCTGGTCTTCAAACACGCCTGCGCGCTCGCACGCGAGGCTGATGAGTGCGGCGGCATAAGCGCCGATGGCCATAAACCCGCAGTGACCGAGCGACAGCTGACCGAGAAAGCCCAGCACGAGGTTGAGGGATGCTGCAAGGATGATGAGATAGCAGCACTGCCACAGGCACGGCGCGAGCACGAGCTTGAATCCGCTCGTGCTGCCGAGCGAGGCGGTGATGATCTGAAATACCGTGAAGAGTATGACTATGACGGCGGTGTTGAGGAAATAGCCGCGCGCAGTTTTGCTCTTTTTCATACCTTTTCACCTGCGTTTCTGCCGAGTATACCGGCGGGCTTGATAACAAGAACAACAATGAGGATGAGGAACACGAACGTGTCCGCCATGCTGGAGGATATGTAGCTTGTAGTGAACGACTCCACCAGCCCTATGACTATGCCGCCGAGCACCGCGCCCGGAATGATGCCAATGCCGCCCAGAACGGCGGAGACGAAGGCCTTCAGACCGAGGAGCGAGCCCATGGTCGTGTACACCTTGGGGTACTGCGCCATATACATCAGCGCGGCGACTGCCGCAAGGCCGGAGCCGATGGCAAAGGTCAGCAATATTGTGCGGTTGACGTTGATGCCCATGAGCGTCGCGGCTGCCTTATCCTCGGATACGCAGCGCATCGCGCGGCCGACGCGCGTTTTCTGCGTGAACTCATAAAGGACAATCATCACAACGGCGCTGATGACGATAGTGATGATGGTGGTGTACTCCATCGTCACAGAGCCGAGGGTTATGCCGCCGGATGCAAAGATCTGGCTTGCGACCTTGGGGTTCGGTCCGATAGCGGGGATGGCCTGTGCAAGGTTTTCAAGAAAGAGGCTCATCGCGATGGCGGTGATGAGCGCCGTCATGGCCGTGCCCTTCTTTCTGACAGGTCTATACGCGATCAGCTCCGTCGCCATGCCGACGAGCACGCACACCACTATCGCCGCAATGACGGCGACCCACGCCGGAAGCCCAAGCGCCAGCACAGCCGGAATGGCGAAGATCATCGTGTAGCCGCCCACCATGATGAAGTCACCGTGGGCAAAGTTTATAAGTCTTATGATACCGTAGACCATCGTGTAGCCCAGCGCGATAAGCGCGTATATGCTGCCCAGACGAAGTCCGACGATAAGCGTCTGAAAAAATGTACTCACAGCGCACATCCTCTCTCTAAGTTAAATACTGATACGTGTTCCGCCCCGGAGCCGCGATGACGACTCCGGGCGGTTTTCTGACAATGGTTTTATTATTCGGGAAGCTCGGTCACAACGTCGACGAGCTTGGAGGTCACGCTGCTGCCGTCAGACTCAAAGGAGATGATGGCCGCGCCCTTGACCGGGGTGCCGGTCTCATCAAGGGAGAACGTGCCGGTCACGCACTCGTAAACGGCGGACGTGTCGGCCAACGCATCGCGCACGGCGGTGGATTCATAGGAGCCCGCGGCCTCAATTGCAGCTTTGTACATATAAACACAGTCATAACCGGTCGCGGAGAAAGCGCTGGGGATGGAGCCGTACTTTGCCTCGTATGCCTTGACGAAGGAGGAGACCTTCTCGGAGGTATCGGAGGGATCGTAGTGGTTCGTCCAGTAGACCTTGTTGAACGCGGTCAGGTCTGCGCCGTCAACAACGTAGTCGGGGGTGGTGTCGTAGCCGTCAGCGCCCATGATGATGCCGGTGTAGCCCGCCGCTCGAGCCTGAGGTACAACATAGGGACCGATAACATCGTAATAGAACGGGGCATAAACAAAGTCAACGCCAGCCTTGACCATTGCGGCGAACTGGTTGGTGTAGTCCTGCACGTCGAGGGATGCCGTGGACTGGGCGTCGACGACCTCAATGCCGTACTTTGCACAGGCAGCGGAGAACGAGTCGTAAAGCCCCTTGGAGTAAACGTCTGCGGCGCAGTACACAACGCCGACCTTGTCATAGCCGCTCTGCTTTGCGTAGGCCGCGGCGATCGCGCCCTGGAAGCTGTCGGCGTAACAGGCGCGGAAGATGAAGTCATCTTCGGTAGTGATGGAATCTGCCGTTGCAGTGGGGGCGAGCAGACATATCTCCTCCTCGTTTGCCGCGTCCGTAATGGCGGAGGTACAGCCGGAGGTCGCCGAGCCGACGATCAGTCCAACGCCCTGTGCAACAAGGGAGTTGAAAGCGTTAAGGCACTCGGTCGGGTCGCTCTGGTCATCGGTCTTTATAAGCTCGACCTCATGCCCGAGAATTCCGCCGGAGGCATTGATCTGCTCGACCGCGAGATCGGCACCGGTGACAATGCCGTTGCCGTAAGCGGCGAGCGCGCCGGTGTTCGGCGAAATGACACCTATGACTATCTTTCCGTCAGTATCGGCAGCGTCGCCCGCGGTCGTTGCCGCTGAGCTTGATCCGCATGCCGCGAGGGAGAGCATCATGCTCGCGCCCAGCAGTGCACTGATAAAAGCTTTTCTTTTCATTTTTTCTTCCTCCTTGTTTGTTACACGCATTTCTCCCGGCGTTACACACGCCTGATCTATCAGTAAAATAGGAGAAGGGCGCGAGACCTCTTTGTCTCGCGCCCTTGCGATGGTCTGGATTATAGCACGTTTTGCACAAAAGTCAATGCCTCTATTTGGTGAAAATGCTCATGTTATGTATTACATTTCGTCATGTTTAGATGCTTAACGCGGTTTTTCCCATGGAAACAGCAGGGGAGAGGGGGAAAAATACCGCGCTGCCCGTTTGGGACAGCGCGGTACGAAGTATGCGATATAAGTACTTTTTACTTTGCGACGACCTTCTTGAGGCGGGCATATCTGGGGAGAGAATTCTCGCGGGGAACCTCCGGCTCGCCCTGGATGAGGGGGAGAACGTAGTCGATAAACTCGCGCTTGAGACCGTTCTCGGTCTCATTTATCCACTCCGCGGGGACCTTCTTCTCATAGTTTGCAACAGAGGCGAGGGGAACGAGCTTGCACTTGCAGACGTACTTGCCGTCGACCATCTCGCGCTCGAAAGCGACCATCTTGCCGGTCTCTCCGCCGACTGCCGCCTCGACCGCGGCCTTGCCCGCGCCGTAGGCTTCCTCAATGTCGGTCAGAGAAGCGAGATGCGCACCGCAGCGCTGCAGAAGGCTCAGCTCTATGCCGCGGACCTTCGCGCCGGTGTGCTCTTTCAGCTTCTGCGCCAGCATCACGGCCAGACCGCCGAGCTGCGCGTGACCGAAGCCGTCGGTGGCGGAGGTCTTAGCCTCGGACACGAAGCTGCCGTCGGCGTAATGGATGCCCTCGGACACGGCGATGAGGACCTTGCCGTTTTTCTTGTAGACCTCATCCACGTCGTTCATGAACTTGTCCATGTCGAAATCACACTCGGGGAGATAGATGAGGTCCGGACCGGAGCCGAACTCGCTTGCCAGCGCGGCGCTCGCGGCGAGCCAGCCCGCGTGGCGACCCATGATCTCCACGACGGTTATCATCTGGTTGTCATAAACTCTCGCGTCCTTGTTGATCTCCATGCAGGACGTGGCGATGTACTTTGCGGCGCTTGCAAAGCCGGGGCAGTGGTCGGTGCCGAAAAGGTCATTGTCAATAGTCTTGGGCACGCCCATCACGCGGCACTCGTAGCCCACGGATTCCATGTAGCGGCTTATCTTGTTGCAGGTGTCCATCGAGTCGTTGCCGCCGTTATAGAAGAAGTATCTCACATCGTACTTCTTGAATATTTCAAGGATACGCTTATAGTCGGTGTCGTCGGTCTCGGGGTCCGCGATCTTGTAGCGGCAGGAGCCGAGCTCAGATGACGGGGTGTTCAGCAGGAGCTTCAGCTCCGCGGGATCCTCCTCGTCCATGATGTAGAGTTTGTCATCAAGGACGCCCTTTATGCCGTGCGCCGCACCGTAGACCTTCGTTATCTCCTCTGCATCCAGTGCAGCTCTGATAACGCCGTAGGCACTCGCGTTGATGACCGCGGTCGGTCCGCCCGACTGCCCAAAAATACACGCTCCGACAAGCTTCTTGCTCATACTTGTTTTTCCTCCGTCTGCTGTAAAAATTTTTGTTGTTTTGTTAATTGTGCGTATTGATTATATCCTTGTTTGAGGATATAATATAAATGAAATTTTGTAAATGTGCTAATTGTACAAAATTATCAAAATGCAAGGGAGATTTATGACAAATGCCACTGGTAACTACCAAAGAAATGTTTGAGAAGGCCTATAAGGGCGGCTACGCGATCGGCGCATTCAATGTGAACAACATGGAGATCGTCCAGGGAATTACCGAGGCCGCGAAGGAGTGCAACGCTCCTCTGATTCTTCAGGTCTCCAAGGGCGCACGTGCTTACGCCAACCATACTTACCTTGTCAAGCTCGTTGAGGCTGCAATAATCGAGACGGGTCTGCCCATCGCGCTCCATCTCGACCACGGCAGTGATTTTGAGCTGTGCAAGTCCTGCATTGACGGCGGCTTTACCTCCGTTATGATAGACGCCTCCTCCAAGCCGTTCGATGAGAACATCGCCATCACCCGCAAGGTCGTCGAGTACGCCCATGACCACGGCGTTGTCGTCGAGGCTGAGCTTGGCACTCTCGCCGGCATTGAGGACGAGGTCAACGTTTCCGCCGAGGACAGCTCCTACACCCGTCCCGAGGACGTTCAGGAGTTTGTCGAGCGCACCGGGTGCGACTCTCTGGCCATCGCCATCGGCACGTCTCATGGCGCATACAAGTTCAAGCCCGGCACCGATCCCCACCTCAGATTCGACATTCTTCAGGAGGTTGAGCAGCGTCTGCCCGGCTTCCCGATCGTTCTGCACGGCGCTTCCTCCGTGCCTCAGGAATTCGTCAAGGTCATCAACGAGAACGGCGGCAATATGCCCGGCGCCATCGGCGTTCCCGAGGATCAGCTCCGCAAGGCGGCTTCCATGGCAGTCTGCAAGATCAATATCGACTCTGACCTCCGCCTCGCAATGACCGCGAGCATTCGCAAGTACTTCAACGAGCATCCCGATCACTTCGACCCGCGCCAGTACCTCGCTCCCGGCCGCACCGCCATCAAGGAGATGGTCAAGCACAAGATCGTCGACGTCCTCGGCTGCGACGGCAAGGCTTGATTTTAAGATCAGCTTTAGGCAAAATACACAAGACATAACACAATAAAGAAACACGAAATAAGCGGGAGGGAGTAGAACATGCGTCGATCTGACCGTGCTGACCATGCACAGCACACTGGCAGCAGGGAAGCGGGCACATATGATACGATCCTCATCATCAGGCTCATCATCGCCTCCGTGATCTTCGCGGTATCGCTCATCATCAACACGCTGCCGGATCTCGTCAGTGTGCTGATGATGGTGGTGTCGGCAATCGTCGCGGGCTATGACATCGTCCTTGACGCGCTGCAATGCGTTTCAGAGAGGGATTTCTTCTCCACTCCGCTTATAGTCGTGATAGTGACGGTGCTGTCCTATATCATCGGCTTCGGCTATGAGGGGGCGGCACTTGTCATACTCTATCAGATCGGGCTTCTGCTTATCGCCTACGCTGAGGAGCGCACGCGCCGCTCCGCGCTGGAGCTTTTGCAGTATCAGGACGAATCCACCGTCAACCGCATTACGGAGCTTATACTGCGCGACGGCGCAGGCTCGATGAATATTGAGTCCGTCATGGGCGGCAGCGCGGGTACGGTGCTCAAATACGCGATGATATTCAGCGTTGTTTACGCCGTGGCTCTGCCTTTGCTCACAAATTACAGCTTCCGCGTCTCGCTCCACCGCGCGATGACCATCGTCCTCATCGCCACGCCCATGTCCGTCGTCATCTCCATGCCGCTCACCGGCATAATCGGCATGTGCTTCAGCGCGCGCCACGGCGTCGTGTTTGAAAGCGCCGCCCTTATGGAGACCACCGCGGACACGGACATCGCAGTGTTCGACAACGCCGGTGTGTTCTGCGACGAAAACCCAAAGCTCACCGATCTGAGCTCTGACATGATAGATGACAATACGTTCCTCACCTTTGCCGCTCATGCGCTGTATTACTCCAATCAGCCCGTCGCCCGCGCCGTCGCCGGGGTGTACACCAAGGATTACCGGCTTGACGTTATATCGAACTTTGTCGATATTCCCGGATATGGCGTTGAGGTAGACATTGGAAATGCGCACGTTGTGCTTGCCACGCGCGAGCTTTTTGTCGGGAGGGGAGTGAAGCTCCCGCCGGACAAGGTCGAGGACGGTCAGGTGTTCTTCATGACGGTCGCCGGGCGCTATGTCGGCAGGATCGTTATCAATTCTCAGCTGAATGTTGAAGCGGATGAGCTTGTCGTCGGGCTGCGCGAAGCCGGCGTCAGCCGGTGCGTTCTCTTGACTGAGGACGGCAACGCAGAGAGCCGCAGGCTCGCCGAGGAAATGGACTTCAGTGAGGTTTACGGCGAGTGCGACACGGAAAAGAAGCTCCGCGTGGTCTCGGAGCTCAAAACGAGCGCGAAAGGCTCCGTGCTGTTTGTCTACGCCTCCGGTGTCGAGATGCACAGCGCCGCGGACGTTGATATACGTGTGAACCGAAGAGGGAAATATGCCGACGTGCTTGTGTCGCCGGAGTATCTGGCAAATCTTCCGTTTGCCGTGCAGATATGCCGCCGTATGCGCGAGATCGCCATCGAAAACGCGGTGTTCGCGTTCGTTGTGAAAACCATTCTGGTGTTTCTGAGCATTATCGGCTACTGCAACATCTGGTTTGCGATTTTTATCGATATGGTCGCGGCAGTGGCGACGATACTAAACAGCATCCGCGTCACGAGTGAATCGATTATCAGCATGTTCATGTACAAGACCGGCCAGCGCTGAGAGCGAAAAAGAGAGCGCAAAAGTTACAGGGTAATTACAGCCCCGCACGGAATCATGGTGACATAATACCGTGCGGGGTGTTGCTTCTCCATTTCAAACTTCGCATAATATCAATTTAACGAAGTTTATACTTGATTTTTTAATATGGTTGACATATAATTATGTTCAGAATTATGTTGCCGGGCTGTTTATACACAGCTACGGCAATTCCGGCAATATCAGCTCACGGAGGATCATATGAATCTCGACCAGATAAACGACGTTCCCGATATACTTATGGAGTTTCTTGAATACCATTCAACTGTGCGCGGGCATTCTGACCGCACGGTCTTTGCATATTACACGGATCTGAAGATTCTTTTCCGTTATCTCAAGCGCCGCCGACATCTCGCTGCGCCGGACGTGCCGTTCAACGAGATCGATATCACCGATATTGATATTGATTTCATCAAAACAATAAAAATCGAAGAACTGTATCGGTATCAAAGCTTTTCCCCCGAGGGCACCACTTCCCTCTCCGCCGCCAGCCGCTGCCGCAGAACATCATCGGTCAAGTCGTTCTTTAACTACCTAACAACAAAACGGCATTTGATGGAAGTTAATATATGTCAGGAGCTAGATATGCCCAAGCGTCAGGCATCACTGCCAAGATACCTTGAGGAATCTGAATGTGAGCGTCTGCTTGAAGCATGCGAGGGCAAATTTGAATACCGGGACTACGCAATTCTGATGCTGTTTCTCTCGTGCGGACTGCGCGTGTCGGAGCTTGTGTCGCTGAATCTCACAGATGTATACGACGATCATGTGCGCGTTATCGGCAAGGGCAACAAGGAGCGCGTGGTGTTTTTCGCCGACGGCTGCCGCGAGGCATTGGATGATTACCTCGCCGTGCGCGACACCGGCAAAATACGCGATGAGGATAAAAACGCGCTCTTTATCAGCAGCGTCAACCGCCGCATTACGAGCCGCGGCGTTGAGCAGATGGTGGACAAGAAGCTCCTCATGGCGGGACTGGACGCCTCACGCTACTCACCGCACAAGCTGCGCCACACGGCGGCAACGCTCATGCTGAAAAACGGCGTTGACACCCGCGCCCTGCAGGAGGTTCTCGGTCACAGCAACCTCAACACCACGCAGATATATACCCATCTCGACAATGCCCAGCTCCACGAGGCCGCAATGGCAAACCCCATAGGCCGCAGGAAAAAGGCGGAGGTCGACGCCGACAAAGAGCAAACCCTTCCTTGAGACATACTCAAGGAAGGGTTTGCTCTGATATTGGTATTGCACTGCCGATGTCGAACACCGGAAGTGCAGTCAGATACACGGCGTTCACGCCGCGCACGGCGAGAAACGTCAGTATACGCGCCCTGTCCGGGTGCGCGGCGAGCGTCCCGGTGAACGCCATAATATCGGCGGCAGGCTTGAAGCCCGCGCCGCCGAGGAAGCCGTATTCAAACCCGTCAAGCGCGACGTACCCCGGCATGATCTCCATCACATCCAGCCCGATTCCGCGCGCCGCGTGGGCGATACCCGCGTCCTGCGTGATGATCGAGCGCTCATCCACAACGAGCACGGAGCACTTGGCGTAACCCTGCCGCACAGGAGCGCCGCGCATTCCGCGAATGTCAGCAAGGTGCTCAATCACCGGCGTGTATGACACTTTGGGGTTATATATGAACGCGCCGCCCAGTGCGGCAATATTCATCTGCGCGTCGTGAGGATATGCGGCGGACTGTGCAATGTCCGCGATATGCACCCTCGCGCCCAGCGCCGCGAGCCGCGCGGCAAAAGCGCTCTCCCGCAGGTATGGGGCGAGCCATATCTCCTCCCCTCCCGCGTGAAAAACGGAGAGATCGGCGTGACCGCTCAGACGCTCGTCCACATTGAGGTTGTCAGGCACAAAAAGTGGCGTGATTCCGCGTATTTTCAGCGGTTTTTCGAGTAAATGCGCATATTTTGCACCAATTATGACGTGTTCTGCCCTCTCCGGCAGATTTGCGTGCAGGACAAAATCAGCCATTCTTGCCAAGCGCGGCGCGCACTGCCTCGCGCACGTTGTTCACTGGTATAAGCTTCATTCCGTCAAAGCTCTTCACCTCGCCGCGCACATGCGCCGGGATGACGCAGCGCTTGAAGCCAAGGCGCGATATCTCCGTCAGGCGCTGATTGAGCGCGCTGACAGAGCGTATCTCTCCCGAAAGACCGACTTCGCCTATCGCGGCAAGATCAGCACCGAGAGGACGGTCAAGATAGCTCGACGCGATGGCGAGGATCGTGGCAAGATCGGCGGCCGGTTCATCGAGAAACAGCCCGCCGATGACGTTGATATACGAATCGCAGTTCGATACCGGCAGCCCGCCGCGCTTTTCCAGCACTGCCAGCAGCATTGCCGCGCGGTTATAGTCAATGCCGTTGCTGCGGCGCGCCGCGTTGTACCCAGACGGGCAGAGCAGCGCCTGAACCTCCGCGAGTATCGGGCGCGTCCCTTCGACCACACAGGCGACACATGTGCCGGGGCTGTTGTCCGGCCGTCCGGACAGCAGCATCTCCGACGGGTTTTCCACACATTTCAGCCCGTTATCGACCATTTCAAACACGCCTATCTCATTCGTCGAACCGAAACGGTTTTTCGCCGCGCGCAGAATGCGGAAGCTCGTGCTGCGCTCGCCTTCGAAATAGAGCACGCAGTCGACCATGTGCTCCAACACCTTGGGTCCAGCAATGCTGCCCTCTTTGTTGATATGCCCGACGACAAACACCGTCAGCCCCTTTTCCTTCGTCATGCGCATGAGGCGCATGGTGCACTCGCGCACCTGCGTGATGCTGCCGGGGGCGGAGCTTATATCAGCGTCGGACACGGTCTGGATAGAGTCGATGATGACGACATCCGGCTTAACTCCATCGACCGAAGCGATGATGCTGTCGATATCCGTCTCCGCCAGCACATATATATCGCCGCTGTCGACGCCGAGACGCACGGCGCGCAGCTTGAGCTGGCGCTCGCTCTCCTCGCCTGTGATATAGAGTATGCGCTTTCCGCTCACTCTGCCGCACATTTGCAGCAACAGCGTGGACTTGCCGATGCCGGGCGCGCCGCCGACAAGCACCAGCGCCCCGACGACCGCGCCGCCGCCGAGCACGCGGTCAAACTCTGATATGCCGGTGGAAAAGCGTATCTCCGCCGTCATGTCCAGCTCTGATATCTTCTTCGCGCTCGCGATCGGGCGCATTGCGCGCGCGGCTGATTTCCCGCGCGCTCCGGGCGCGTCGAGCTTTACCTCGGTGAGCGTGTTCCACGCTCCGCAGGCGGGGCATTTGCCCGCCCAGTTTGCCGTCTCATTGCCGCATTCCGAGCAGCAGTATACTGTCTTTTGTTTGGCTGCCATAGTGGATTCCTCTTAATATATCATGTGTATTGAACAGTGTTTTCAAACTGGATGAACGACGCCATCAGCACGGTCGAAAGCGCGGTCTGATACCTGCTGTCGGTGAGCTTTGTAACATCGGAATGGTTCGAGACAAAGCCGCACTCGACAAGTATCGCCGGGCAGTCGACGTTTGAAAGAATGTACAGCTTATTTTTGTCCGGCTCGGCAACGCGCCTGTTCTGCGGATCGAGCGTGGAGACGAGGTTCTGGTGCATGAGCTTGCCGAAGGTCTCGCTCTTGCCGTTGGCGGAATAGAGCACCTGCGCGCCGCTGGGCTGAGCTGTCGGGTAGCAGTTCTGGTGTATGCTCAGCAGTACCGGGTTCGGCGTGGCTTTGACCACATCAGTGCGATAGACAAGCTCCTCATGCTCGCTGTACGTCAGGGCGTTCGCGGCGCGGCTCTCGTCGTCCGTGCGCGTCATGACGGCGCGCTGTCCGCAAAAGGCCGAGACCGCCTGCAATCTAAGCGCGATGGCGAGGTTTATGTCGCTCTCTTTCGATCCGTCCGCGCCCGTCGCGCCGCCGTCGATCCCGCCGTGTCCCGCGTCGATCACAAGGGTGTATTTATCGCTCTGCGCGGCGGCGGTCACGGCCTTCGTGCGGTCAAAATTCGCCGCGAACGCCGAGAGCGCGATAAACACCGCCAGCGCCGTCACCGCGCCGATGACCTGCTTTCTGTTGATAACCAAAAAGGATCTGGACATTTATTCACCTCATTATATATGCTCGCGCGGCTTTAGTCAAACAAAATGCCGGTCAAAGCAGAATGCAGATAAGCCCGCCGCTCCCCTCGTTTATTATCCGCTGCAAGGTCTCCTGGAGCTTTGCCTTCGCGCTGTCCGGCAGCCCTTCTATCTTGCTCGTCAAGCCCTCCTCAGCGATGTCATAGAGGGACTTGCCGAAAATATTCGACTGCCAGATACGGTTGACATCCCCATCAAAGCCCTGCAGGAGGAAGTTTATAATGTCCTCGGACGCGGTCTCTCCGCCTATCGCGGGCGTGACCTCCGTCTCTATATTCGTCATCAGCATATGTATCGCCGGGGCGTTCGCCTTGAGCTTCACGCTGTATTTTCCGCCCTGACGCACGATCTGCGGCTCTTCCAGCTGCATCTGGCTGGAATCCGGCATCACAACGCCGTAGCCCTTTGTACGCACATCCTCAAGCGCCGTGCGCAGCTTGTCGTAATCCAGCTTCACCGCGCTCATCTCGGCAAGCGTGGAGATGAGGTCTCCGTCGTTTTTGACCTCAATGCCCGTCTGCTCGCTGATGGTCTTGTAATACAGCGCCCGCGGCAGCTGCACTGTCACGCCTATCGCACCCGTGCCGAGGTCGCGCCGGTCGATCTTCACGCTGCTGATGTTCTCCTGCTCCGCCAGTTTATCCGCCGCGCGTGAGCAGTCCTTTATTTTTTCCGCGCCCTCGGCGCACTCGCATATCTTCTCATACATATCGGCCTTTAGCGCGTTGTCATCCGGCAGCGCGTCCAGCCACTCCGGCAGATAAAAGCCGATGGACTTGAGTGGGAACTCCTCAAGCACGGAGCGGATGATCTCCGCGATGCCCGCCTCGTCCAGTTCAAGGCAGTTGACGCAGATACACCTAACGTTATACTGCTCGGAAATCTCGGCGGCAAGGAGCCGCGCCGGTTCAGACTGCGGATCGGTGCTGTTGAGCAGCACGACAAAGGGCTTGCCGATCTGCTGAAGCTCAGCAATAACGCGCGCCTCGGGCGCTACGTACCGCTCGCGCGGAATGTCGCATATGCTGCCGTCGCAGGTGACGACGATTCCGATGGTCGAGTGCTCGGCAATTACCTTGTATGTTCCCTTTTCCGCCGCCTCCGTGAGCGTCACCTCATGGTCGAACCACGGCGTTGTGACAAGGCGCTCCGCCCCGTCCTCAAACTGCCCGGCGGCACCGTCGACCATATAGCCCACGCAGTCCACAAGGCGGACGGAGACCTCCGTGCTCTCGTCAACGCTTATCGTCACGGCGTCCTCGGGGACGAATTTCGGCTCCGCCGTCATGATCGTCTTTCCGGAGCCGCTCTGCGGCAGTTCATCCTTCGCGCGTTCGCGCATATAGGTGTTGTCAATCTGCGGGATGACAAGCTTCTCCATGAAGCGTTTGATAAATGTGGATTTTCCTGTGCGCACAGGTCCCACAACGCCGAGCATGAAAGCTCCGTTCGTTCGTGCCGCGATATCCCGATATATGTTGGTATCAGTCATAATAATCCTCCATAAAGCCTCCGCTCTCATGTTCTCGTTTGTACGAGTCTATGAGAGCGGAGTTCGGATTATGCGGCGCCGGATGCGCTTATATGAATGATATTACCTGCCCGTGTACTTCGGATACGCGGAAGTCTACGTCCGCAAATTCCGCGCGCAGTCGTTCCGCCAGTACCGGGATGACAGGGTTCTCGGTGCAGAAATGGTCACCGTCGATGAGGTTTATGCCAAGCTCCTTCGCTTCAAGGAAATGATGATATTTTATGTCCGCCGTGACATAGGTATCACAGCCCTTTTCAAACGCGGTGCGCACGCTGTCGCTGCCCGCGCCGCCCATAACGGCAACACGGTGCACCGCGCGCCCGGCATCATAATAGCGCAGTCCGTTCGTTTTGAGTGCCGCCTTGCACCGCGCGAGGAATGCGTCGAGCGGCAATGCCTCCGGCAGCATGCCTATGCGCCCGCAGCCGTCCGCGTCCAGCACGCCCTCGCACTGCGCGCCGACAAGCGAGATGAGCACGTCGTTCACGCCGCCCTCGGCAATGTCGAGATTCGTGTGCATGGAAATGACGGCAATGCCGCACTCTGCAAGGCGCAGAAGCTTTTCGTCGCTGATGCACTTGACCGGCGTGAATATGAGCGGGTGGTGCGAGATAATAAGCTCCGCCCCGCACTCCGACGCCTCGTCGATGACCTCCGCGGTGACGTCCAGCGCGAGCAGCGCGCGAGTGACCGGCGCACTGAGCCGCCCCAGCTGAAAGCCGGAGTTATCAAAGCCCATTTGCAGCTCAAGCGGCGCGACGGTTTTCAAAAAGCCGTAGATTTCGCCCACAGTTCTCATTTTTGCATATCCTCCCGCATTTTATAAAGCTCGCTCAATATCTCCTCGTTCAGCGCCATGCGCCCTATCGCGCGCTTTGCCCTGCCCATGCCGCCTATCGCTTTTTCAAAACGACGGATGAGCGCGTCAAGATACTCGGGGAAGAGCGGCTGCGAGCGCACAAGCGGGTAGCACCCGGCAAAAAGCTCCGCATCGCAGAGCTTCATCTCGCCGCCGAAGCGCGCCGTGAAAAGCTGATACGTCTCACCCGCGTCACGCAGCAGGTGCTCCTGCTCGATGGCAAAGCCGTTATTCACCAGCCAATATCGCAGTATCTCCGCCTTTGTCATGGGCTGCAATATCAAAAGACAGCGCGCATCCATGCACCACTCCGCCCGGTCGAGTATGCCGCAGATGGTATCCCCGCCCATGCCGGCGATGACGATGGTGTCCACCTCGTCCGGCGCGGTGCCGTCCAGCCCGTCGCAGAGGACGAAGCGTATCCGCTTCTCAACCTGCGCCTCCCGTGCCGACGCGACCGCGCACGAAAGCGGGTCGGGGCGAAGGTCGGAGGCGATGATATTCCCTTTATATCCGTGCCTTGCCATATGCACGGGGAGATAGCCGTGATCCGTGCCGACGTCGGCAAAGCCAACGCCGGGAGGGATGAGCGCCGATATTAGTTCAAGTCGTTTGTTCATATAAGATCATATAAATAAAGGGCGCGTTTATACGCACCCTTTTCCTCTCATTTGAGCAATGCTCAGAGCGTTTCGAGATATGCCTTGAGGCTGACAAGGAACTCGTCAGGGTCAACGCCGTGGGCGGCGCAGGCCTGCTCAAGCGTCTCGCCGCTGGCAAGGGCACAGCCCATGCAGTGCATGCCGATGGCCTGAAAAGCGGGCATAGCCTCCGGGCAGCTGTCAACGATCTCAGAAATTAAGGTCTCTCTAGTGATTTCCATGATATTCAACCTTTCAAATTAGAAACTGATAATAAAATTGGGGCGCCTGAGCGCCCCAATTCCTCACAGGCGATTAGGCCTGCTCTCTCATCTTAGCAAAGCACTCGCTGCAGTAGACAGGGCGATCAGACTTGGGCTCGAAAGGAACCTTTGCCTCGCCGCCACAAGCGGCGCAAACTGCGGTGTAGAACTCACGGGGACCACGGGCGGCGTTCTTGCGAGCGTCGCGGCAGGCCTTGCAGCGCTGGGGCTCATTCTGGAAGCCGCGCTCTGCGTAGAACTCCTGCTCACCGGCGGTAAAAACGAACTCGTTACCACACTCTTTGCAAACTAAGGTCTTGTCTTCGTACATCTTGAATCCTCTCTTTTGATAAATGTGCCGTATTAGGCTGTATTTTGCGAACAGCTCTTCGCTGATGTCGCCATAAAGTGTTCCGCGCCCGTTGCGGGATAAACAAAGCAATCAAATGACACCGATCAAAAGAGGGCAATCGAAAGATGCTTGTGATCAAGCGGAAACGGGTATAAAGATATGCAGGTCAAATTGTAAACATAAATACAAATATAACCATGACAATTATCAAGTTATATTATACAACAGACAGCCGTAAAGTCAACCATTTTTTTGTTCAATATCCGATTTTTTTTACAGATACCAGTGAATTATGCGAAAAAACCGGCTGTCAGTCCATATATGCTTCTGCCAAGTGCACCAGAGCGCTCTAAATGTCCAATTGCTGCTGCCCCATATACTCAAGCCCGAGGTGCTCATACGCCCGGCGCGTGACGCACCGACCGCGCGGCGTGCGCGTGAGAAAGCCGTTTTGCAGCAGGTACGGCTCATACACATCCTCTATCGTCACTGCGTCCTCATTTATTGTCGCCGCTAGCGTGTCAAGCCCGACGGGACCGCCGTTATAGAAGTCTATAATGCTCTTGAGCATGCGCCGGTCGAGCGAATCCAGCCCCATACGGTCGACCTCCAGCGCCAGAAGCGCCTTGTCGGCGACGGCTTTTGTTATTACGCCGTCCGCCATGACCTGCGCATAGTCCCTCACGCGGCGCAGCAGCCTGTTGGCGATTCTCGGCGTCCCGCGCGAGCGTGACGCGATCTCATACGCGCCGTCCGGCTCTATCTCCACGCCGAGGATACCGGCAGAGCGCGTCACGATCTTTTTCAGCTCATCGGGGCTATAAAGCTCCAGCCGCAGCGACACGCCGAAGCGGTCGCGCAGGGGCGCTGTGAGCTGCCCGGAGCGCGTCGTCGCGCCGATGAGCGTGAAATGCGGCAGATCGAGGTGCAGCGAATTTGCTGACGGCCCTTTACCGAGAATAATGTCGATGGCGTAATCCTCCATCGCGGGGTAAAGTATCTCCTCATACGCGCGGTTAAGGCGGTGTATTTCATCGACGAAAAGAATGTCCCCCTCGCCGAGGTTTGTGAGCATGGCGACAAGATCGCCCGGTTTCTCTATCGCGGGGCCGGAGGTGATGCGCATATTCACGCCCATCTCGTTTGCGATTATCGCCGCGAGCGTCGTCTTGCCCAAGCCCGGAGGCCCGTGCAGCAGCACGTGATCCAGCGGCTCCCCGCGCATTTTTGCGGCGTTTATAAATATGCTGAGATTCTCCTTCGCCTTTTCCTGCCCGATATACTCCGTTATCGTGCGCGGGCGCAGCGAGCCCTCCGCGTTGTCCTCCGGGAGGCTCGCGGCGGTGGTTATCATCTCGTTATTTACATCTTCGGAAAAACTGATACTCATGTGATAACTCTCACTTCACCATGTGCTTGAGCACTGCTTTTATTATCTCCTCGGCGGTCATTCCGTTCACATCCAGCTTTTTCAGCACAGGCGCGACCTCCGCACTGCTGTAACCGAGCACGGACAGCGCCGTCATCGCGTCGCTGACATTGCCGTCCATACCGCCAGTAAAGCCGCCGCCCATGCTGGGCGCAGGCTGATAATCATCGAGCGAGCCCATCTCCTTGCTTATTTTATCCTTGAGCTCCAAAATAACGCGCTGGGCAATGCGCTTGCCGACGCCGGGTGCAACGGTAAGCGCTTTCTCGTCATTGTTCATTATCGCAAGCGCAAGCGCCTCCGGCGAATTGTATGAAAGTATCGACAGCGCCGCCTTCGGCCCTATGCCGGACACGGACGTGAGCATATTATAGCAGCGTCGCTCGCTTTTATCTATAAAACCGTAAAGGTCAAAGTTCGTCTCGCCTATTGCCTCGGCGACAAAGAGCTTCGCCATTGCTCCTGGCTTGAGCGCGGCGGCGGTGTTCGCCGTTATGTTCAGCGCAAAGCCTATGCCGCCGCAGTCAATGACCGCAAGGCTCGGCTCAAGCTCTGTGACAGTTCCGTCTATATGGTAGAGCATTCGTCTCTCTCTCCCTTGTAAAGTAAAGATGTGGCGCTTCTGGCGTGGCAGATGGCGAGCGCGACAGCGTCGGCAGCGTCGTCCGGTTTCGGCGGCGCGGGGAGCGCGCAGATGCGCTTGACCATATCCATGACCTGCTTCTTTTCCGCCCGTCCGTACCCGACGACCGCCTGCTTCACCTGAAGCGGCGTGTATTCGTACACCCGCGCCCCGGCCTTGCGGCACGCGAGGAGAATTACGCCGCGCCCGTGCGCCACGGCAATGCCGGTGGTGATATTGGTGTTGAAAAAAAGCTCCTCAATGGACACGGCGTCCGGCTTGAAAAGCTCCAGCAGCTGCAGCATATCGTCATATATCTGCTCAAGCCGTGAAGAGAGGCTGTTGTGCGCAGGGGTCGTTATAACGCCGCAGTTTTGCAGCTTATACTCTCTGCCCTCGAAATCCAATACGCCGAAGCCTATCGTCGCAATTCCGGGGTCAATGCCTAAAATCCGCATTACGAGCCTCCGATTATTATACTTTATAATTCTAGCATAATTGAGCTTCGATAGCAACACAAAATGCAAAGACCGGCAAGCGCCGGTCTTTGCATACGGTATATCACGCTCTGGGGTGCGCCTTGTTGTAGACGTCCTTGAGCTGCTTTTTGATGAGGTGGGAGTACACCTGCGTGGAGGATATATCGGCATGACCGAGCATTTCCTGTATCGCGTGGATGTCCGCGCCGTTTTCGAGCAGGTGCGCGGCGAACGAGTGGCGCAGGGTGTGCGGCGTGATGTCCTTCTCAATGCCCGCCTTCTTCTGGTAGAACTTGATTATCTTCCAGAAGCCCTGACGGGACATACGCTCCCCGCTGACGTTGACAAAGAGGGACGGCTCGTCCGGCGTTGCTATCATTTGCGGTCTGACGAGGGTTATGTACTCGCTCACGGCCTTCACCGCCGCGGGGTACATCGGGATGAAGCGCTCCTTGCTGCGGCTCTGGCAGTGGATAACACCGGCGGTGAGATTGACGTCATCAATGTTGAGGTCGATGAGCTCCGTCACACGGATGCCGGTCGCGTACAGCAGCTCGAGCATTGCCTTGTCCCTGTACCCCTTTGCGTCGATGCACTGGGGCTGGTCAAGCAGCGTCTCAACCTCGGTACTGGTGAGTATCTGCGGCAGCTTCTGCGTGCTCTTGTCGGGAACGAGCTTGAGCGCGGGGTTGACGGGAATGATCTGCTTGATGCACAGGTGCGTATAAAGGCACTTGAGCGACGCGATGTTGCGCGACACTGTCGCCACGGACTTGCCGGAGGCGCGCAGATAATCAATATACTCCCCGACGTCCTCTTCGTTTGCCGAGACGATCGTCGCGTCGGTGTGCGTGTCCAGATACTCGCAGTATTTGCGAATGTCGCGCATATAAGAACTGAGGGTGTTGGCAGAAGCTTTCTTGTCCTCTGTCAGGTATCTCTCAAATATTTCTATGATCTCCGCGTTCTGCATACTAACGCCCTCTCTGAATAAAAAGAATTTTTTATCTATATCAAAGCCCCGTCCGCCGCAACCGTATTATGTCTAGGTTCTTACGCGGTAGGATGCTGTTGCTGCGCGCCTGCGGCCGTCATGTCCTCATCGTGTCGGGAAATTGCTTAACATAACTGCTCTGGTAACAATATATTACACGCGAGCAAAAAAATCAAGTCTTTTTTTACTTTTTTGCAAAATAATTTTTCTTTATGTTAACTCTTGTTACCCGTTAATCACAATTATTTGTGGTCGTTTGTCGCTTTTTACGCCAGAACCCCAAGATATTGATAAAAAATAATTTCAAAAATGAACAAATTATTTCTTGCGATTATGTCAATGCAAATATGTTTACGCTGGCCTCCCCTACGCCTTTCTGCGCGCCGATCTGCTCTTTGCGGTTTTTCTGCGCCCACCGGCGAAGAAAACGCTGCCCGCAAGGCATCCGGCGAGCGTGAAGGTCACAACGCTCAGCACGCCGTCCGCCTCAATGCTGCTCCCCGCAACGATGAAGCCGAGCGTCAGCGCAAGCGTTGTTATGACGACCCCTACAACAAGCCCGGTGTACACCGCGCCGGTCTTCCTCTCGCGCGCGGCGCGGCTGCCGGCGATGAGCGCCGCGATGAAGCTCATCGCCGAGCTGATATACCCTATCGCGCCCGCCGGGATAGAAAGCTGCGACACCGCGAGCGCGGCGAGCAGCGCAAGCACCACCGCCGCCGCTGCCCACGCGGCGGCCGCGTGCAGGATAAAGCGCGCGTCGGGCAGTTCAAAAGTCTTGTTCAAGCGAAAACCCCCTGTTAATTTGATGTAGTACATCCTATTAACAGGGGGCGCGTTTAATTCTATTGTACGCAGAGGGCGGCGAGATTACTTCTTCTTGCCCTTGTTGGCTCTGGCTTCCGCCTCGGCAGCTTCCATCTTTGCGGTGGTGGAAATGGACCATTTCTTCGCCTGGATGCGGACTCTGTCCTCGCCGGTCTCGAAAGTGATGGTGTCCTCAGTGACCTGAACGATCTTGCCGGTCAGACCGCCGATGGTGGTGATCTCATCGCCGAGGGAGAGAGAATTGCGCATCTCTTCCGTCTTTTTCTTCTTCTTGTTCTCAGGACGGATTATAAGGAAATAGAAGATCGCAAACATCAATACGATCATAACGATCATAGAAGAGCCGCCTCCGGCAGCATTTGCTGCGCTTGCATCAAAAAGGAAAAGCATTTAGGGTTTACCTCCAATAATAAAGTGTTCTTATTATACATGGAACTTGCGGTAATTTCAAGATTTTATATGCGCTTATCTAAAATTTCTGTATACTGCCGTCTGAATGCGTCGAACTCGCCCTTGTCAAGGCTTTCGCGGATGCGCTTTGTGAGGCTGTTGTAGAAATACAGGTTATGCGTGACGGCAAGGCGCATGGCCAGCATCTCCTCCGCCTTGAAAAGATGGCGCACATAGGCGCGCGAGTAGCGGCGACACACAGGGCAGCCGCACAGCGGATCTATCGGCTCGCTGTCCTTGGCGTATTTCTCATTCTTTATGTTGATGATTCCGCTCCACGTGAAGAGATGCCCGTGCCTTCCGTTTCTGGCCGGCATGACGCAGTCGAAAAAGTCCACGCCGCGGTACACGCTCTCGATAATATTGCCCGGCGTGCCGACGCCCATGAGATAGCGCGGCTTGTCCTTTGGCATATGCTCCTCGACCGCCTCAATGGTGTCGTACATCTCCTGATGCGTCTCCCCCACTGCGAGCCCGCCGATGGCGTATCCCGGCAGATCAAGCTCCGCAATGCGCTTCATGTGGTCAATGCGTATGTCGTGGAACACCGCGCCCTGGTTTATGCCGAAGAGCATCTGTCCGGGGTTGACAGCGTCGTCACGGCTGTTGCAGTCAGCAAGCGCTACCTTGCACCGTTCGAGCCAGCGCACCGTGCGCGCGCATGAGCGTTCCACATAATCGCGCGGCGACGGTATCTTGATGCACTCGTCAAACGCCATGGCGATGTCCGAGCCGAGGTTGGACTGGATACGCATGCTCTCCTCCGGCCCCATGAAAATGTGCCGCCCGTCGACATGGGAGTTGAACTTCACGCCTTCCTCGGTTATCTTGCGCAGCTTTGCCAGCGAAAATATCTGGAATCCGCCGCTGTCCGTGAGAATGGGCCCGTCCCACGTCATGAATCTGTGCAGACCGCCCATCTCCTTGATAAGCCCGTCGCCGGGGCGAACATGGAGATGGTAGGTGTTTGACAGCTCCACCTGACAGCCTATCTCCTCAAGGTCGCGCGCGGAGAGCGCGCCTTTTATCGCGCCCTGCGTGCCGACATTCATGAATACCGGGGTCTGCACAGTGCCGTGCGGCGTTTCAAGTTCGCCTCGCCGCGCGTGTCCTTCCTGTTTCAAAAGCTTGTACATATATTCCCTCTTATATGATTATTTTATAAACATCGCGTCGCCGAAGGAGAAAAACCGATACCGCTCCTCCACGGCGACCTTATATGCGTTGAGGACGTGCTCGCGCCCTGCAAGGGCGGAGACGAGCATGATGAGCGTGCTCTCCGGCAGGTGGAAATTCGTCACCAGCGCGTCAATGCACTTGAATTTATAGCCGGGATAGATGAAAATATCCGTCCAGCCGGAGCTGGGCTCGATCGTCCCGTCGTCCTTGGCGAAGCTCTCAAGCGTCCGGCACGAGGTCGTACCGACGGCTATGACCCTGCCGCCGCGCCGCTTCGTCTCGCTTATTATCCGCGCCGTATCCTCCGGCACGATGCAGAACTCCGAGTGCATCTCGTGCTGCTCTATCTCGTCTTCCTTGACAGGGCGGAACGTGCCGAGGCCGACATGCAGCGTCACATAGCACACCTTCACACCCTTCGCGGCAATCTTATCCAGCAGCTCCTGCGTGAAATGCAGCCCTGCCGTGGGTGCGGCGGCGCTGCCCAGCTCACGGGAGTACACCGTCTGATAGCGCTCCGGGTCGTTCAGCTCTTCCTTGATGTACGGCGGCAGGGGCATTTTGCCGAGGCGCTCCAACACTTCGAGGAATATCCCCTCGTAATCAAAGCGCACTATTCTGTTGCCGCCCTCGGCAACGCTCTCGACCTCCGCCGTCAGCTCTCCCCCGCCGAACACAAGCTTTGTGCCGGGCTTGGTCTTTCTGCCCGGACGGCTCAGGCACTCCCAGCGTCCCTCGCCCAGATCGCGCAGCAGCACAAGCTCCACCGCGCCGCCAGTCTCGCGCGCGCCGATGAGCCGTGCGGGCAGGACGCGGGAATTATTCAGCACGAGGCAATCGCCCTCATTGAGAAATTCGGGCAGCTCGTAAAAATGCCGGTGCTCAAGCGCACCCGTCGCCTTGTCCAGCACCAGAAGGCGCGAGCTGTCCCGCTTTTCCAGCGGGGTCTGCGCAATAAGCTCCTCCGGGAGGTAAAAATCAAAATCCGATTTCTTCATTGAATTATGCTCCGATTATCAAATTAACTGTATCGCTTCTATGTATTATACCAGACAGTTCGGCGTTTTTCAACGCCCCGGTCATAATGCGCGTTATCCGCGAATATTCTCTTCGTGCCGAAACAATTTTTATCTAGGAGGCACATTATGGTCAAAACACCTGTTTTTAAGGGTTCATGCACGGCTATCGTCACTCCGTTCAACGAGCACGGAATAGACTACGACCAGCTTAGGAAAAACATAGACTTTCAGTTTGAGAACGGCACGTCCGCCATCGTGGTGTGCGGGACGACCGGCGAGAACGCGACCGTCACGCGCAATGAATATGAAGAGCTCGTCCGCTTCGCGATAAGAGCGAATAACTCCCGCATGAAGGTGATCGTCGGCGTCGGCAGCAACAACACCGACACCGCGCTCAAGAATGCCGAGAACGCGCGCTTTGCCGGTGCGGACGGCATACTCATGGTCACGCCATATTATAATAAATCCACGCAGAAAGGGCTTGTGGAGCACTTCACGTATGTTGCCGACCGGGTCGACATCCCGATGATACTCTACAATGTTCCCAGCCGCACAGGCATAGGCATCGCCCCGGAGACATATAAGGAGCTCGCCGCGCACCCGAACATCGTCGGCGTGAAGGAGGCCTCCGGCAACCTCAGTCTCGTCGGTGAGATCGTCAGCCGCTGTGGGAACGACCTTTACATATGGAGCGGGAACGACGACAACACCGTGCCGATGATGGCACTCGGCGCGCTGGGCGTGATCTCCGTCGCGTCGAATATCGTGCCGGGGGTAGTGTCAAAGCTGTGCCAGCTCTGCCTCGACGGCAGCTTCAAGGACGCGACGGAGCTGTACGCGAAATACGCAAAGCTCTTCTCCGCACTCTTTATTGAAACCAACCCCATCCCCGTCAAAGCCGCGATGAAGATGCTCGGCATGGACTCCGGAATGCTCCGTCTGCCGCTCACATCAATGAGCGACGAGCATTTCACCTACCTTCGCAATACCCTTGCGGAAGCCGGGCTGAATGTGTAAACTTTTCGTATACCTATATCACAAAGCGTGACGCGGGGTATACGTAGTGTATATCCTGACCGGTACAAAAATAGAGCTGCTTTATCGTCAAAGCAGCTCTATTTTTTCTATCACGTCGGGCTCTATGCTCTCCTGCCCCGGAACACACACGGCAAGCTGACAGCCGTCAGGCGCGCAGTGCCACATACCTTGCATATCCGTCACCGAAAACGACGGCAGCGGGGTCGCAAGCCCCGTACCAAGAGCCTTTATATAGCTCTCCTTCCTGCACCAGATTTCGGTGAACGCAAGCCCCGCATCCGCCGCGCGGGCTATATACTCCTGCTCGTCGGCGGCAAAGAACCGCCGTGCCAGCGCGATGTTCGGCGGCATATCGCGCTGTATGTCAAGCCCGAAGTCCTCATCACACACCGCGGCGGCGGCATATGTGCCGGAGTGCGACAGCCCGATATATATCTCTCCCCCGCGCAGTGCGGGCTTACCGTGTTCGAGCGTCACTATGTCGAGCGGGAGCGGGAAATCGCTCCGCCAGTCCGACACAGCGCGGTTCAAAAGCAGCTCCGCCCCGATGCCGCACCGGCGCGAGGCGTCCTGCCGGACGCTCGCCAGCCGCGCGCGCCGGTATTCCGACAGCGCATAGTCCCCGGCGGGATCAAGCCCGGACACGTCCGCGTAGTATATTCTCAGCATCAGGCGCGCATCGCGTCAATGGTCCTGGCGATAAGCTCGTTAAGCTCCACGCCCATCATCTCCGCACCGCGGCGTATGACGTCGCGCGAGCAACCCGCGGCAAACTTCTTGTCCTTGAACTTCTTCATCACGGACTTGACCTCCATGCCCTCAAGCCCGGTCGGGCGCATGAGCGCGACCGCGCCGATAAGCCCCGTGAGCTCGTCCGTGGCGAAGAGCACCTTTTCCATGTATTTCTCCGGCGCAACGTCAATGCATATGCCGTAGCCATGGCTTATCACGGCGTGGATGACGTCCTCGTCAACGTCCAGCTCGTGCAGCATTTCATTTGCCTTGACGCAGTGCTGCTCCGGGTACAGCTCAAAATCTATATCATGCAGCATGCCCACCGTGCGCCAGAAGTCGACGCTCTCCGGGTCGTACTCTTTGGCGAACTCCCCCATGACCTTTGACACAGTCTCGCCGTGCTGAATATGGAACGGCTCCTTGTTGAAGCGCTTCAGCAGCTCTTCCGCCTGTTCGGGTGTTGGTATATAGCTCATGTCATTGCCTCCTCTTTTGATCTTCAACCATAATAGCGCGGCGGACACGCTATTTCAAGAGGAAAAATAGACAATGAGCCTCGGAAATGAGGCTCATTTGTGAACATTTTTATTTCTTGGGTGCGGCGGTGGTGTCCGTGCCGATCTCCGGGCTCGCCGTGTTGGCAGCGTTGTCCGTCACAGCGGCGCTGGGCGAGGCGGCAGTGTCGCCGATAATGCCGTCGGTATCAGTGACAGCGCCGTCGGTAACGTCGGGCGTGATGATGGGCGTAACCTTCGCAGTGGCCGTCGGCATCGCCGTGGGGACGGTGTTGTCAATGCCGGTGTCGGCGGGCATATCCGCGCCGCAGCCGCACAGGGAAAGAGCCAGTATGCACGTCATGACAATGTAAACGATAACTTTTTTCATTTTTATCCTCCTGAATTCTGGTCAATTAATATTTGAGCATTAGTATTATCTGAGCATTCCTTATAAATATGCTGCAAATGTTTTCCTTGATACGAGCACTCTTGAATTGCCAAGCGCGGCAAAATGTGATATTATTTTTATTATGAATGATTTGAAGAAAAATGATATTTATACTGTTGAGATTGAGGGCTACTCCTCGGAGGCCTACGGAGTTTGCCGCATAGGCGGGCACGCCGTGTTCGTGCCGCGCGCCATCGTGGGCGAGACGTGGAATATACGCATAGTCAAGGTCACGGCGAGCGCGGTGTACGCGCGCCCGGAACGGCTCATCGTCCCCTCTCCCGAGCGCCGCGCGCCCGAATGCGCGTACTTCGGCAGGTGCGGCGGATGCGACACGTGGCACATGAGCTATGACGAGGAGCTGCGCTTCAAACTCGCGCGCGTGAATGACGCGCTGGAGCACATAGGCCGCCAGCGCGTGCGTGCGGCGGAGATAATCGGCGCGGACTGCTACGAGCACTACCGTAACAAGGGCATTCTTGCTGTTGGCAATATCGGCGGACAGCCGCATGCCGGGTTTTACCGCGAGCGCAGTCATGAGCTTATCGCCGTTGACAACTGTCTCATCCAAAATGAGCTATGCCGCCGCGCGGCGGACGCCGTCACAGCATTCATGTTGGCAAACGGCATTCGGGCGTATGACGAGGCAAGCGGCAAGGGCACGGTGCGGCATATCTTCTGCCGCCGCGCTGTGCACACGGCGGACGCGGTCGTCTGCGTCGTCGCCGCGCGCGGCTTCGGCGCGGCAACGGGCGCGGTCGTCGCCGATCTGCGCAAGGCGTGCCCTGAGCTCACAGGCGTTGTGCTGAATATCAACAAGACCGCCGGCAACACCGTTCTCGCCGGGGATTTTTACACGCTCTGGGGACGTTCCGACATCACAGACACTCTCTGCGGCAACACGTTTGAGATTTCCCCGCAGGCGTTCTTTCAGGTAAACCCGCCGCAGGCCGAGCGGCTTTACGGCAAAGCATTGGAATATGCCGCACTGTCGCCGGATGCGCTGGTTTTTGATCTCTACTGCGGCGCGGGTACGATCAGCCTTGCGCTTGCGCGCCGCGCGGGGCGCGTCATAGGGGCGGAGATCGTGCCGGAGGCGATAGAAAACGCGGCGAAGAACGCCGCCGCAAACGGTGTCACGAACGCGGAGTTTATCTGTGCTGATGCCGGACAGGCGGCGGAAATGCTCTCTGCGCGCGGCTTGCAGCCGGAGGTCATTGTCGTTGACCCGCCGCGCAAGGGTATGGATGAGCGCGCCGTCGCCGCCGTTGCCGCGATGCAGCCGAGGCGCGTGGTGTACGTCTCCTGCAATCCCGCAACTCTCGCGCGGGATATTCTCCGCTTCGCTGAGCTCGGGTACGGGCTGAAAGCCGTGACCGCAGTGGATATGTTCCCGCGGACGTGCCATGTTGAGAGTGTGGCGCTTTTATCCAAGTTATACGTATAAACTAATCCTTTATGTCCGCAGGATATTTTCCTGCGGACATTTCATTTGGAGCTTTAGCGAAAATAAACCCCCAGTTCAACTGGGGGTCAATAAAAAGAACTTAAAGTATATACAGGGAAAG
>CAKTKU010000021.1 GCA_934572335.1 uncultured Oscillospiraceae bacterium | reverse complement strand
GAGCGACAGCGCCGCGATACCGGTGAACACCTTCATGCCGACGGTCAGGTTCATCCACAAAACGGTACCGGAGCTGAAAAGCTCGCCGATATTGCCCTGATAATAGAGGACGTTCTGACAGAAGTTCACGCCGCACACGACGCCCAGCATTGCAAGCGCGATATACAGGATGGAGGCAAAGCCCTCCGAGTCGTGCATGAGGCGCGGACTGATGGCGCGGCAGGTCGTCTCGTACCCGTGACCGAGATAGATGAGTATGATGACCGCGACGACGAGCACGCCGCCCTGAAAGCCGCCGCCGGGGGAGAGGTGCCCGTGAAGAATGAGGTAGAACACGTACACCAGCGTCAGCGGCAGCACCATGTCACAGCCGCAGCGCTGTATCACGCGCTTTATGACGATCTTGTCATTTTTCATCCTGACGTTCCGCCTCCTTTTTCGTTTCTTTTGCGCTGCTGTAAATGATGACGGAGGTGCCCGCGACCGCGGTGATGAGGATGAACGCCTCGCCCATGGTGTCGTAGCCTCTGAAGTCGAAGACTATGGAGGTAACGTCGTTGACGGCATGGGTGCGGTCGAGGTTCTGCTGCACTATCGCGCCCGCCGCGCCGTCGACATTCGTGTCGTCATAGGCGGAGGGGTTCTGCTGCAGCTCATATACCGACGGGGAGGCAGCGCGCCCGTCATAGGTGCGGGGCATGGCGGCCATCGTTACGCTGGCGCGCACGCCGGCCAGCAGGAACACGCCCAGCGACACCCATGTGAGGAATTTTTTCATTTGTCGTCGCCTCCTCTTATCTTCTTGAGAGTGACGATGAATATGAGCGGGCTGAGCGCCGCGCCGACAGCCGCTTCGGATATGGCGACATCCGGCGCGTGCAGCAGCAGAAATTCCGCCGCGGCGAAGATGCCGGTCGTGCCGAGAGCGATGACGGAGCTGAGAAGCTTCTCGCTCGTGCTGGCGACGAGCGCCGATATAACAAGACCGCTCACAATGATAACGTTGAGGACAACAAGCAGGTTACTCATCAAAATCCCTCCTGTAATCGTCGGTCTCCATTTTCTTTTCCGGGCGTATGCCCGCCTGATACGCGCCCTTGGCGAGCGCGTGCGCGCCGACGGGGTTCGTCACGAGAACGAGCGTCACGATGACGCCGACCTTCACGGCGGTGGCGGGGCTGTGCATGATGAATATGGCGTACAGCAGCGAGCCCAGACCCACGCCGATGACGCCCATCGTGGTGATGCAGGTGCTCGCCTGCATGCGCGAGAACGTGTCCGGCATTTTCAGCACGCCCAGCGTCCCCGCGATGGCGAAGAACGCGCCCACGGCGATGAGAACGTCAATTATTATCCTCAGCATGGTAAAGCCACCTCCCCCTGTCGAGATACCTGCCGATGAGCATGGTGTTGATGATGCCGAGCATCGCGCTGATGATCGCGATGTCGAGATAGATGCCTCTGCCGGAAAACAGCGAGAAGAGCATCATCGCGCAGGACATGCATATGTCCGCCGCGTCTGAGGCGACCATGCGGTCCGCCGCGTTCGGCCCCTTGATGAGCCGGTAGAGGTTCATCAGCGCGAGAAGCCCGAAAATAACCGCGAAGATGAGAAGATCGCTCATTTCCATATCCTCCTCAGCCATTTTTCCATCGTGCCCTTGATGATATTGCCCGCTTCCTCGCCGTCGGCGGTCACGTCTATCCAGTGCACGTAATAATACGTCTGCCCGTCCTCCTCGGTGATCTCCATGGTCATCGTGCCGGGGGTGAGGGTGATGCAGTTGGCAAGCTGCGCCTGTGCGTAGCTGCCCTCAAGGTCGACCGGGAACTTCACGATGCCGGGGTTAATGTTGCGGCAGCCGCCGTAGCAGCGCTTTGCCATGTCCCAGTTTGCCTTTATAAGCTCCCAGAAGAAGATGATGAATGTGTAGAAAAGCCCGGTGAAGAGCCGCACGGGGTTGAAAAACCGAAACGCCCTGTCATGGATGAAGAATCTTGCCGAGAAGAGCGCCACGGCAAGGCTCACGACCGCCCCGGCGGCAAGCTCCTGCGCGGAAAAGCTCCACGTCAGGAGTATCCAGAAGCCGAAGCATATGACAAAGGTGCTCAGTACAGCGGGGAAAGTTGTTTTATGCAAGAGAAAACCTCTCCTTTCTCTGGCGCGGGGGGACGGCGCTGCCGTCCGCGCCCCCTGCCGATGTTTATTCAAAGGGGTCAGCTTATTCGACCTTGAGACTTTCGACATAGAATTCCCGCCCGCGCGTCATTCTGAGCGCCGCGCTGCCGCACTGCGGGCAGCAGGCGCGCTTTCGCTCCACGCTGCCGGTATACCCGCAGTCGAGACACGAAAACTCGCTCTCCGGCACGGTGAACTCAAGCGCTGCGCCCTCCGCGGGCGTTCCCGCCGCGGCGATGGGGAAAAACTCCTCCAGACACTCCGGCACGACGCCGGAATATTCGCCGACGCTGAGCGTCACGGCGAGCACGCGCGTGAATCGGCGCGCCTGCGCCTCCTGGGAGACTATGTCGATAATGCCCTTTGCGATGGCAAGCTCATGCATACGCCGCGCTCACCTGTCCAGACAGCTGAAGCACGGGTCGATGCTGGCGATGATGAGCCCGGCATCCGCCACGGTGTTGCCGCGCAGCATGAACGGCACGGTGGGCGTATTCTTGTAGCTGGGAACGTGGATGCTGACGCGGTGGTTGTTGAAGCCGCCATCGCCCACGACCATGTGGCTGAGCTGTCCGCGCGGCGCTTCGTGGCGCGCCACGGCCATGCCCTCTTTTATCTTTATAAGCTTGTTGCCGAGGTTTATCGGCCCCTCCGGCAGCTTTTCCAGCGCCTGCTGGATGATCTTTATGCTCTCGTAGCACTCGAGCGCGCGCACGACGACGCGGGCGAACACGTCCCCGCTGTCGACGACGGGAATGTCAAAATCAAAGTCCTCATACGATGAGTACGGCGCGTCGCGGCGCACATCGATCTTCACGCCGGAAGCGCGCGCGTGGGGACCCACCGCGCCCATGCGCAGCGCGTCCGCCTTCGGCAGCACGCCCACGCCCTTTGTGCGCATGGCAACGGTCTTGTCGTTGAGGACGATCTCGACGATCCTGTCCATCGGCGCTTTAAGTTTTTCTATCCCGGCGAGTATCTCCGCCTTCAGACCGTCGTCAATGTCGCGGCGCGAGCCGCCGACAGTGACCATCGCGTAATTGACGCGGTTGCCGCTGAGCTTTTCGAGAAGATCCATTATCACCTCGCGCTCATCCCAGATGTGCATGAAAAGGCTGTCATGCCCGATGATGTGGCAGGCGATGCCCAGCCACAGAAAGTGCGAGTGCAGCCGCTCAAGCTCCGCCGTGATGACGCGGATATACTCACCGCGCTTCGGAACCTCCACGCCGTTGATGGCCTCGACCGCCATGGCGTAGGTCAGCGCGTGCGAGTGCGAGCAGATGCCGCACACGCGCTCGACCAGTACGAGCGTCTGGATAGCGTTGCGCTCCGTCGCCAGCTTTTCAATGCCGCGGTGGTTGTAGCCGACAAAGACCTCCGCGTCGCGTATGACCTCGCCCTCGGTGATGAGGTTGGCGTGTATCGGCTCCTCCAGCGCGGGATGGTACGGCCCTATGGGTACGATATAGCTCATTTGCTCTGCGCCTCCTGCCCGATGTTCTTTTCCACCAGCTCCTTGAGCGGCGTAACCATTATCTGCCCCTTGCCCTGCGTTTCAAGCATGTCCTCCGGGAGGAACAGCCGCTTTGACACGTCCAGCCCCTCAAACTCGATGCCGAACAGCTCGTTGAGCTCGCGCTCGGGCCACTCCGCCGCCGTGTCGTACACCGGCGCAATAGACGGCAGCACCGTCTCGCCCACGACGTGGTACGACTTGATCGCGGGGTCGACGGCATAGTCATACGACACGTCCATCTGCCCCTCCTTGTTGATGAAGCCGTGGATCATCACAAGATACCTCCCGTCGCGGCGCATGCGCTCCGCCGTGGGGACGATCTCGTCTTTGGAGATGTCGATCCTTCTGTACTCCTGCATACTTCATATCACCTCTCGTCCAAAAATGAAAAATTGCACTGTCCTTTTATATGAAAAACCAAAGTTTTTGCATGCTTTTTCAGCATATTCTCGGCAGCTGCGCGCCGGTGAGCTTCTGCAGTATCCGCCGCCCGCCGAACGCCGTATCCATCACGACGCGGCCGGGGTAGTCCGCCGTGACCGTGCCGATGACCGCGGCTTCGCGGCCTGTGTCCACGCTTTGCAGCGCCGCGAGGGCGCGCGCCTCATCCTCCGGCGCGACGACCGCGAGAAGCTTCCCCTCGTTTGCGCAGTAGAGCGCGTCCAGCCCCAGCATATCGCACGCGGCCTGGACCTCCCCGCGCACGGGGATGCCCGCCTCCGTCAGCTCTATGCCGAGCGCCGTACCCTCCACAAATTCATTGAGCGTCGTCGCGACGCCGCCGCGCGTCGGGTCGCGCAGCACGCGCACCGCCGCGCCCGAGGAGAGCAGCGCCTTGCACAGTTCATTGAGCGGCGCGCAGTCGGAGTGTATGTCCCCCTGCATCATGCCGCTGCGCGCGAGCATGACCGCCGTGCCGTGGTCGCCGACCGTGCCGGAGACGAGCACCTTATCGCCCGGGCGTATCGCCCGCGGCGAGAGACCGGGATGCCTGAGAAAGCCGATGCCGGCGGTGTTGACGTACAGCTTGTCGCCGCGTCCGCGCTCGACGACCTTCGTGTCGCCCGTGACGACCGCGACGCCCGCCGCGTCCGCCGCTGTGCGGATGGAGGCGACGACGCGCGCCAGATCCTCCGCGGCGAAGCCCTCTTCTATTATAAATGCACAGCTCAGATACTTCGGCTCCGCGCCGCACACGGCGAGGTCGTTCACCGTGCCGCATACGCTCAGCTTGCCGATGTCCCCGCCGGGGAAGAAGATGGGGTCGACGACAAAGCTGTCCGTGGAAAATACGAGTCTTTCCGCACCGGGGAGTACCGCCCCGTCGCCAAGCTCCCTCAGCGCGGGGTTGTCCAGCGCCGGGAGCAGCAGCCCCTCTATCAGCTGCGAGGTCTTTTTCCCGCCGCTGCCGTAGTCAAGTGTGATGATGTCGTCCATAGCTCTGCTTCCTCATATCTCGCGGTATTTGTAAGCCGCGGCGCACGCACCCTCCGACGACACCATACACGGTCCCACAGGGTCCTCCGGCGTGCACGCCGTGCCCCAGAGCGGGCAGTCGACGGCGCGTATCCTGCCGCATATCACATCGCCGCAGCGGCAGGCGGTCGGCGCGCTCTCCGCAATTGGCTCGACGGCGAATTTCCGCTCCGCGTCGAACGCGGAGAGCGCCGGAGAGAGCGCAAGCCCGCTGCTCTCTATCATGCCGAGACCGCGCCATATGTCCCGCCGGGGGACGAAGCACTCTGTCATGATCCTCTGCGCGAGTATGTTCCCGTCTGCCGCCACCGCGCGGGTGTATTCGTTTTCAAGTGCCGGTGCGCCGTCGGCGATCTGCCGCAGAAGGCGGCACACGGCGAGGAGGATATCCTCCGGCTCAAATCCCGCGATCACCGCGGGCATATTATATTCCTCCGGCAGAAACGCGAAGCCGCGCTCGCCGATTATCGTGGCGACGTGCCCTGGGCAGATAAAGCCCGAAATATCGAAGCCCTCGTCCGCCATCAGCGCGCGCAGGGCGGGATCGACAGTCTTGAGCATCGACCACACGGAGAAGTTGGAAACGCCCTCATCCCGCGCCGTGAGCACGGCGGCGGCAGTGCCGGGGGCGGTCGTCTCAAACCCGACGCCGAGGAACACGATCTCCTTATCGGGGTTCGCCTTTGCCAGCTCCACCGCGTCAACGGGGGAGTAGACGATCTCCACCCGCGCGCCGAGAGCGCGGCGGCGGGCGAGACTGTCGCCCCTTTTCGACCCCGGAACGCGCAGCATATCACCGTAGCTTGCGATGATGACCTCCGGGCGCATGGCGAGCGCGAGCACCGCGTCAATGACCTCCGGCGGCGTGACGCACACCGGGCAGCCCGGCCCGCTCAAAAGCTGCACGTTCTCCGGCAGCACCGCGCGCAGCCCGGACTTTGCGATGGCCATGGTGTGCGTGCCGCACACCTCCATCAGCTTCACATTGCCCACCGGCATCGCGGCGATCGCCGAGAGTATGCGCTCTCGCGCCTCAGAGATGTCCGAGCGCATCGGCGACCTCCCCCCAGCTTTCCAGATCCTCAAGCGCCTGCTGCTCGCCGAGGCGCTCAATGGCAAAGCCCGCGTGCACGATCACATATTCGCCGAGCTTGGGCTTGTCGATGAAATCGACGCGCAGCTCCCGCCGCATGCCCATCGCCTCGCCGACGGCGCGCTTGCCGTCTATCTCGACCAATTTCAAAGGTATCGCAAGACACATAGCTTTTTGTTCCTTGTTTTTCAGTATTGCCCGTTTTCAAGCGCGTACTGCGCTATCATCAGCTGCCCGAGGGAAAGCCCCTCGTCGTTCGCGGACACGCGGCTGTGGTGGTATACCTCAAAGCCCTCGCCCCTCAGCCGCGCGGGGAGACGGCGCATAATGTACATATTCTGAAAGCTTCCGCCAGAAAGCACAATGTGCGTCAGCCCGGTCTTTTCCCGCGCATAGCGGCACTGCGCCGTGCCGACATCGATAAGCGTGTTCATGAACTTCGCGGCGACGACACCGGCGGGAACGCCGAGACTCTTATCGCGCACGATCTCGCGTATCATCTCGCGCCAGTCAAAGCGCAGAGGCTCGCCCTCGAGCGTGACGGTGTAGCGCGCGTCTATGCCGCGTTCCGCCGCCGCTTCCAGCAGCACCGCGCCCTGCCCCTCGTAGGAGCAGCGCTCCTTTATCCCGATGATCGCGGCGATGCCGTCAAAGAGCCGCCCCATGCCCGACGAGAGCGGGCAGTTCAATCCGGCTTCCAGCTGCGCTCTCAGCGCATCGGCGCTCTCTATGCCGTCAGCGCCGCACCCTGCGGCGCTCAGAAGCGCGTAGGCGACGCGGAAGCTCTCCTTCACGGCGCGGTCGCCGCCGATGAGCGGGATGGGGCGTATGCTGCCGAGGCGTTCAAACCCCGAGTAGCCGCCCGCGAGACACTCCGCACCCCAACTCGTGCCGTCCGTGCCGTAGCCCGTCCCGTCCCAGACGAGACCTATCGCTTCGCCCGTGAGGCGGTTGTCCGCCATGCACGCCGCCATATGCGCGTGGTGGTGCTGCACGCGGATGAGGGGGATGCCGTCACGCTTTGCGAGGCGCTCGGCATACTCGGTGGACATATAGTCCGGGTGCAGGTCGCACGCGACGGCGCGCGGAGCGATGTCAAAAAGCCGCTCGAAATGCGCGATCTGCGCTTCGTAGTTTTCAAGCGTTTCGTAGTTTTTCAGATCGCCTATATGCTGGCTGGGGAAGATATAATCCTCCTTGGAAAGGCAGAAGCTCGCCTTCTGCTCCGCGCCGCAGGCGAGAATGCGCGTGCGGCTGTCCTCCAGCTTGACGGGGAACGGCACGTACCCGCGCGAGCGCCGCGCGAAATACTCCCGCCCGTCCAGCACCCAGCACAGCGAATCGTCACAGCGGGTCTGGATGTCGCGGTCGTGCAGCAGAAAGCCGTCCGCAATACCGCGCAGCTTCTCCAATGCCTCGTTATTCTTGTACATGATGGGCGTATCGGAGAGGTTGGCGGAGGTCATGATGAGCATATCTATATCGTTGCCGAAGAGGAGATAGTGCAGCGGTGTGTACGGCAGCATCACGCCGACATACCCGTTTTCGCTGACGTGCCCCAGCTCCGCGCCGCCGCGCTTTTTCAAAAGCACGATCGGGCGGCGAAAGCCCGTGAGTACACGCTCCTCGTCCGCGTCCAGCTCGCATATCCGCCGCGCGGCGGCAGCGTCCCGGCACATGACGGCGAAGGGCTTTTCGTCGCGCTGCTTGCGGCGGCGCAGCTCCATGGTGATCCCGGCGTCGTCCGCCCGGCAGGCGAGATGCATCCCGCCCAGCCCCTTCACCGCGATGATCTCCCCGGCCTTGACCGCGCGCCGCGCGGTCTCTATCGCGTCGCCGGGAATCTCCCTGCCGTCCCGGTCGAGGAAAAACACCCGCGGACCGCAGACGGGGCAGCAGTCGGGCTGCGCATGGTAGCGCCGGTTTTCGATGTCGTGATACTCCCTGTCGCAGTCGGGGCACATGGGGAACGCGCCCATTGAGGTCTTTATCCTGTCATACGGCACATCTTTTATAATGGTAAAGCGCGGGCCACAGTTGGTGCAGTTGATGAACGGGTAGCGATAGCGCCGGTCGGTGGGGGTGAAAAGCTCACGCAGACAGTCGTCACAGATGCAGATGTCGGGGGAGATGAGGGTGTTGCGCGATGCTTCGCGCTTGCTCTGGCGTATCTCAAACCCCGTGAAGCCCACAAGCTCCGCGGAATACTCCGGCTCGACGCTCTCTATCACGGCGAGCTTCGGCGCTTTCTCCGGCACGTCGCGCACAAAGCGCTCAAGCTCCGCGCGCTCGCCCTCCAGCTCCAGCTCCACGCCGGAGGAGGTGTTCTTGATGTAGCCTCGCAGCCCGTAGCTGCCGACAAGCTTGTGGATGAACGGACGGAAGCCCACGCCCTGAACGATCCCGCGTATTTTCAGACTTAATCTTTCCAACCTGTGACCTCTGCGTAATAATTGCCTAAGTTAGTTAATTATCAGACATAGTATATATGGTATCGCGCTTTCGCGCAAGAAGTTTTTAATGCAAAAACGACGAAAATTTCGCCACTTTATTTGTTTTCATTATAAAACTGTAATATCACAGAATCAATAATAGTAATTTTCTTAACAATATTTTTGCGTCAGATCACGCAAAATGCCCAAATCTGCGGACTTTACCGAAGATATACGCCAAAAACATCACGATATGTGCCGTTGTACATATCAACGAAAGAGGCAAAGGACGGCAAATGCCCCGGCAGGATTGACCTGCCGGGGCAGCGGAGAGAAGAAATGAACGCAGATGCTTATTTTTTCAGCTCGCTTTTATTCTTCGAGCCGATGAGGGTGTACACAAAGAACACGCCCAGCAGACCGAACGCGATGCCGTAGAGGACGCCGGAGTTGACCTTGGTGAAGAAGTCCATCATCTGACCGGCGAGGACGAGCGCCATGATCGGCGCGACCAGCCACTTCACGCACACACGGTAGAACGTGTCGAAGAACTTTGACTTCTCGCCGGAGTGTATCTCGTCGAGGAGGAAGTCGGGCTTGAGCTCCCAACCGACCATCAGCGCCATGAGCATTGCGCCCACGGGCATTGCGATGCCCTCGGACCAGCAATCCATGAAGTCGAGCCAGCAGTCGTTCCATGTGTCAACGCCCAAGGTCTTCTGGAACGGGACCCACACACCGTTCGAGCCGAGACCGTCTATCGAGACGAGCAGCGCCTCAACGAGGATGGCGAGGGAGACCCAGAGGACGATCTTCTTGCGATCGTTGGACTTGCCCTGCTCGGCGCGCTTGTCGATGAAGTACGCGGCGATGACCTCCATCAGGGAGATGGCGGAGGAGACGGCGGCGATGATGACCAGCAGGTAGAAGATAACGCCGAAGAGAGGACCTGTCGGACCCATGGAGGAGAAAACGTCCTGCAGGGTGACGAACAGGAGCTTCGGACCGCCGAGGGCAATCTCATTGACGGGGATGCCGGAGTTGATGCCGTTGGCCACGGCGGCGGGAATGACCGCGAGACCCGCCATCAGCGCAACGAGAGTATCGGAAGCGACGATGATGCCGGAGTTTTTGACGAGGTTCTCTTTTTTATCGAGGTAGGAGCCGTAGGTGATCATCGCGCCCATCGCCAGCGACAGGGAGAAGAACATCTGCCCGCCGGCGGTGCCGAGAACGGAGATGAAGCTGGGAGCCTTCTCAATGAAGCCAGCCTTGACGGCGTACCCGGGGACGAACATGAACTTCAGACCCTCAACGGCGTTGGGGAGGGTGACGGAGCGGATGATGACGATCAGCAGCATAATGACGAGCGCCGGCATACCGACCTTGTTGAACTTCTCAATGCCGCCGCCGATGCCGCGCGCGACGATGTACATGCAGTAGCCGAGGAACAGCAGCGTGAACAGCGCGCAGCCGAACTGGTTGGTGAGCATTGCGCCGAAGGTGTTAGAGCCGGTGATGGATGCGCCGAAGATGTTGCTCAGCCCGAAGCCCAGCTCCGCGAGATTGAGGCACATATATTGCAGACAGTAGCCGCCGAGCACGGTGTAGAAGCTCATGATGAGGAACGGCGCGATTATGCCCAGCCAGCCGAGCCATTTATACTTCTTGCTGACCGCCTTGTACGCGCCGACAACGCCCGTGCCGGTCTTGCGTCCGAGCGCCAGCTCGCTGGACATCACGGTGAGACCGACGATGACCGCAAGGATGAGATAGACGATAAGGAACGCGAAGCCGCCGCTGCGACCCATTTTGTAGGGGAAGCCCCAGATGTTGCCCAGACCGACGGCTGAGCCGATGGCAGCCATCAGAAACCCGAAGTTGCTGCCGAAGGAACTGCGATTGTTTTCCATTAACTACATACCTCACTTTATTTTGTGGTTGTTGTCAGGGCTCGCCGGGCGATGGAAGCTGCCGCCCGGTTATGCCCTCCGTTAACATCCTGTACATAATTATAATCTGGGGCTTGCAATTTACCTAACTCTACATTATTATGTAAGTAATAAGAAATTCTAATGGATGCCAACAATCATAAGAAAGCGAAATATTTAACAATAAGCGCCGAAAGGGGCGCAGAGCCTGCGGCGCAGGCGCTTCCGGCGTTTTTGGCGCGGCGCGCGGTGCTCTCACGGGCAGACGCGGCGTGTTTCCCCTGCGTAAAGGGACGCAAAGACGCTTAACACGACCGCGAAAACTCTTAACAGGAAATTAACGCAAGTTGAAAATATACAGGTAAGAAAAACCTCACAATTTGCCCGAAATGTACATAAAAATATAAAAATAACAAACTCGACGGCACAAAAACAAACCCGGCGGCATAAAGCCGCCGGATTCGGGAGTGTATAGACAGTGAGTGCAGTTTACTTGTTCTCGGTGTTTTTGCGGCCGATGAGGGTGTAGACGAAGAATATCACCAGCAGACCGAACGAGACGCCGTAGAGGATGTTCGGGTTCACCGGCAGGAAGTCGATGAGCTGACCGGCAAGGACGAACGCCATGATCGGCGCGACCAGCCACTTCATGCACACGCGGTAGAACACGTCGAAGGACTTTGACTTCTCGCCGGAGTGGATCTCGTCGAGAAGGAAGTCGGGCTTGAGCTCCCAGCCGACCATCAGCGCCATGAGCATTGCGCCAAGAGGCATTGCCACGCCCTCGGACCAGAAGTCCATGAAGTCGAGCCAGCAGTCGTTCCATGTGCCGACGCCGAGCGTCTTCTGGAACGGGACCCACACGCCGTTTGCGCCCAGACCGTCGATCGCGACGATGAGAGCCTCAACAAGAATAGCGACGGCGACCCAGAGGACGATCTTCGTGCGGTCGTTGGGTCTGCCCTGCGCGGCGCGCTTGTCGATGAAGTACGCGGCGATGACCTCCATCAGGGAGATGGCGGAGGAGACGGCGGCGATGATGACGAGCAGATAGAAGATAACGCCGAAGAGCGGGCCGGAAATGCCCATGGAGGAGAACACGTCCTGCAGGGTGACGAACAGGAGCTTCGGACCGCCGAGGACGATCTCGTTGACGGGAATGCCGGAGTTGATGCCGTTTGCCACGGCGGCGGGGATGACCGCGAGACCCGCCATCAGCGCGACAAGCGTGTCGGAGATGACGATGATGCCGGAATTTTTGACTATGTTCTCTTTTTTATCGAGATACGAGCCGTAGGTTATCATCGCGCCCATCGCCAGCGACAGGGAGAAGAACATCTGCCCGCCCGCCGTGCCGAGCACGGAGATGAGGCTGGGCGCTTCCTCGATGAAGCCCGCCTTGACGGCGTAGCCGGGGACGAACATGAACTTCAGCCCCTCGATGGAGTTAGGCAGCGTGAGGGAGCGGATGATCACGATGATGAGCATCACGAAGAGCGCCGGCATACCGATCTTGTTGAACTTCTCGATACCGCCGGAGACGCCGCCCTTGACGATGAGCATGCACACGCCCAAAAACAGCAGCGTGAACAACGCGCAGCCGAACTGGTTGGTGAGCATTGCGCCGAAGGTGTTCGAGCCGGTGATGGATGTGCCGAAGAGACTGCTCAGCCCGAAGCCCAGCTCCGCAAAGTTGAGGCACATATACTGCACGCAGTACCCGCCGAGCACGGTGTAGAAGCTCATGATGAGAAACGGCGCGATTATGCCGAGCCAGCCGAGCCAGCTATACTTTTTGCTAACCGCCTTGTACGCGCCGACAACACCCGTGCCGGTCTTGCGTCCGAGCGCCAGCTCGCTTGCCATGACGGTCATGCCGACGATGACCGCAAGGATGAGATAGACGATAAGGAACGCGAAGCCGCCGCTTTTGCCCATCTTGTACGGGAAGCCCCAGATGTTGCCAAGCCCGACGGCAGAGCCGACAGCAGCGAGGATAAAGCCCAGGTTGCTGCCCCATGAACCACGATTGTTTTCCATGAACATACCTCTCTTTACAATAATTTTATGGGTTTTCAAACAATCTTAACGCGATTATAACACTAAAATACCAGTTTACCAAACTCTACATTCTTATGTATGTCATTAGAAAAGTTAATACATAAAATCTAATATAAGAAAGCGAAATATTTAACAAAGATGGATACTAAGAAAGTAAAAGCATTGCTGGCGGCGCTCGAAAAGGGCAGCCTGACGGCGGCGGCGGAGGAGCTGGGGTATACCCAGTCCGGGCTGACGCACATGATGAATTCTCTGGAGGATGAGCTTGGGATACGCATACTCGTGCGCAGCAAGGGCGGGGTGCGCCTGTCCCCCGCGGGGCGGGAGCTTCTGCCGCAGATGAACGCGCTGGTGCGCTGTGCCGACGAGCTGGAGCAGGGCGTGGAAAAGCTCGTCCGGCGCAGCTATACGGTGCTGCGCCTCGGCGCGTATTCCAGCGTTTCGCGCCAGTGGCTGCCCGCGATATTGGCGGAGCTGCGCCGCGCGAGCCCGGATATCGACGTGCTGATAAAAACGGGCAGCATGCAGGACGGCTACAACGCCGTGAAAAATGACGAGCTGGACTGTGCCATCGTCAGCTATCAGCCGTCGCTGTGCCAGGGGATGAGCTGGGTGGAGCTGCACGACGACCCGCTGCTCGCCATCCTCCCGGCGGACTTCCAGCTCGACAGCGGCGCGTTCCCGGTGGAGCTGTTCGACGGGCGGGAGTTTCTTGTGCCGTCTGACGGCATGGACATGGACATCATGCCCGCGCTGTCGGCGGGCGGCGCGCGCGTGAACCCGGAGTTCCGCTATACGGGGCTGGACGATGCGTCCATCGTGTCCATGGCGGCGCACGGGCTGGGCGTAAGCGTACTGTCGGAGCTTATTATGGACGGCATATCCGACCGCGTGCTCGCGATACCGCTCGCGCCGCCGGCGTTCCGCCGCCTCGGCATCGTCATCAATGAGCGCAAGCTCAATGACCGCAGTATAAAGAGCTTCGTCCACTGCGCACAGGAGACGGTGCGCAGAATGTACCAGAGCAAAACGAAAGACTGAAACCGCAACTGACAGATCATACCCCCGATGCGCGGGCACGGAAAACGTGAGCGCCTATCGGGGGTATATTTGTATATGAAAATTTGCAGTTGACAAAACTGTTAATGCTGTATATATTATATATACACAGTTGCGGAGGGAGGGCGAGAGCGTGAACATATTCATCGACAACAGGAACACCACGCCGATATATGACCAGATATACGCGCAGATAAAGGCGCAGATAATGAGCGGCGCGCTCGGCGAGGACGCGGCGCTGCCGTCGATACGGAATCTGGCGAAGGATCTGCGGATAAGTGTGATAACGACGAAGCGCGCGTATGAGGAGCTGGAGAAGGACGGGTTCATATACACTCTCGCGGGGAAGGGGAGCTTTGTCGCGCCGAAGAATCTTGAGCTTGTGCGCGAGGAGCACCTCAAGCGCATAGAGGAGCACCTGGGCGCGGCGGCACGCCTCGCGGCGGAGTGCGGCATAACGGCCGCGGAGTTGAAAGAAATGCTGGAAAACGAATTGGAGGACGGAATATGAACGCGATAGAAATACGCGGACTGACAAAAAGCTACGGCGGCTTCAGGCTCGACGGGCTTGATCTGACGCTGCCCATGGGCTGCATCATGGGGCTCGTCGGCGAGAACGGCGCGGGCAAATCCACGACGGTGCGGCTCATGCTCGGCATGGCGAAGCCCGACGCGGGCACGGTGCGCCTCATGGGGCGCGGCGGACGGGAGCTGACGCGCGATGAGATAGGTGTGGTGCTCGACGAGGTGGGCATAACGGGCTGCCTGACTGCGGAGGAGCTGGGCAAGGTCCTGCGCGGGATATATAAGACGTGGGACGACGCGGCATACGCGGGGTATATCGACCGCCTCGCCATACCGCGCGGAAAGCAGTTCAAGGATATGTCCCGCGGGAACAGGATGAAGCTCGGCATCGCGGCGGCGCTGTCCCACGGGGCAAAGCTGCTGATCCTCGACGAGGCGACGAGCGGGCTCGACCCCGTCGTGCGCGACGAGGTCATCGATATACTCTGCGACTTCACGCGCGACGAGGAGCACTCCGTACTGATGAGCTCGCACATCGTAAGCGACCTTGAAAAGGCGTGCGACTACATCGCGTTCCTGCACGAGGGTCGGCTGCTGCTGTGCGAGGAGAAGGACAGGCTCTGTGAGGAGTACGGCATTATGCACTGCACGGCGGAGGAGCTTTCCGCCCTCGCGCCGGGGAGCGTCATCGGGCGGCGCACTTCGCCCTACGGCGTGGAGGCAATCGTCCGCCGCGCCGCCGTGCCGGAGGGGACGGCGCTGGGAAGAGTGAGCATAGAGGAGCTGTTCATATTCATGGTGAAGGGGGCGCGGTGAGATGAAGGGTCTGCTGAGAAAAGACATATATATGCTGGCAAAATACAACCGGCTGTTTCTGATCGCGGTGTTTGTGATGGCGGTCGCGGCAGCGGTGACGGGCAGCAGCTTTTTCACGGTGTATGTTGGCGTGCTGGCGGGTGTGCTGCCCATCACGGCGCTGGCGTATGACGACAGGGAAAAATGGTGCACCTACTGCGAGACCATGCCCGTGACGCGCGCACAGTTCGTGGCGGAAAAGTACATCCTCGCGCTCATCGTCGCGGCGGCGGTGACGGCGCTGCTGGGCGCGGGTTGGCTCATCTCCGGGCGGAGCGCCGCGCTGACGCCGGTGCTGCTGCCGGTGATACTGCTCGCGCCGTCGACGGTGTGTCTGCCGCTCTTTTTCCGCCTCGGCGCGGAGCGCGGACGTGCAGCGTATATGATCGTCATCGTGCTCGCCTGTGTGGGTGCGGGCGTCATAAGTCAGGACGGGCAGGGGGCGCAGCTCTCGTTCGGCGCGGGCGGAACGCTCGCGCTGCTCGGCGGCATGGCGGCGGTGTTCGCCGCGTCATGGGCGCTGTCCACCGCGGCATATAAAAAGCGCGAGCTGTGATTGATACTATATAATAGATAGAATATAAAAAAGTGAGTGCCGTGCAAGCACTCACTTTTTTATCAGAATTGTTGTCAAGTGTCAGAATTTTATAAAAAATAAAAATAATATAATCAAGAAAAATAAAATATGAAATGTATGACCCGGCACCGGGCTGTGCACATATCAGCCCTGCGCGGTCTGTTTCCGCCGCAGGCTGAGATTATCGGCGATCATGGCGATGAACTCGCTGTTCGTCGGCTTGCCCTTTATGTTCGACACCGTGTACCCGAAGAACTTCTGCAGGGTCTCGATATCGCCGCGGTCCCACGCGACCTCGATGGCGTGGCGTATGGCGCGCTCGACACGGGAGGGAGTGGTGGCGAATTTCTTCGCGACCTCGGGATAGAGCACCTTGGTGACGGCGTTTATCATGTCCATGTCGTTTATGGTGAGTATTATCGCCTCGCGCAGATACTGATAGCCCTTGATGTGTGCGGGCACGCCGATCTCATGGATGATGTCCGTGACGACGGCTTCAAGGTTGGCGTCGTGGCTCTGTGCCGCGGCGAACGAGCGGCAGTCAAACCCGCCCGCGGGCGCGGAGGGGTGCGCCGCGCCGACGACCTGCCGGATGCGCGTGAAGAGCGTTGCGGCGTCGCAGGGCTTCGTGACGAAGAAGTCCGCCCCGGCGGCGGAGCATGCCGCGACGACATTGTTGTTGATAAACCCGGAGAGCACGATGATGCTGGGCTTGCACCCGGTCTCCGGCATTCTGCGCAAAACCTCCAGCCCATCAAGCGTGGGCAGTACCAGCTCGAGGAGCACAACGTCCGGGCGCAGCTCTGCGATCTTTGTCAGAGCCTCTGCCCCATCAGCCGCCGTTCCGACAATTTCCATGTCTTTCTCGGCGGCTGCGACCCGTTCGAGCATTCTACAAAAGTCGAGGTTTGCGTCTGCTGTGAAAATGCGAGTTTTGGTTTCCATAATTCTAATCCTCCCAATTTGCTACACACGGAGCTTGCTGTATTTAAAAAGCAGTTTTCACCGTCTTGTCGCATTAAATTTACCATAGTTGACACTTGTACAACAACAGAATCCTGTCGAATCTCGCAGACGACTTGTTGACATAATATAACATGGCGCGACAGTGCGCAAGATTTTTCGACAAAAAAAGTAAATCTTAGCAATTTCTGAGCGCCGAATTTTGTCGAAATGTATAAGATTGGGAGGAAAAATTTTGGAGGGCTGATTTACGCCGTTACGGCTCGCCGTAGAGGAGCTCGAAGCTCTCGTAATGATCGGGCGTGTAATAAATCAGACCGTCGTTTGAAAAGACGATGCGCTCCGCCCCGCGCGAGGACGCGCCGAGGGTGTTTATGTCGCACTCTGTCCAAGTGCGTCCATCTTTGTCGGGCAAAAGTCCCTCAAAATTGCCGAAACGGCTGCCGCCGATGCACTTTCCGGGACAGTATTTTTCGACGCTGCCGCCGCTCCATCCGGCGTCCTCCGCCTGCTGCTTTGTGATGTAGTTGTCCGGCAGATGTCCGTAGGTGTGGATGAAGAGGGCAACGTCGTCCTTGCTGTCATACGTGCCGTGCTCGTCAGGCGCCGCGGGCAGCGCACAGATCAAGGCGTCCTCCGGCTCATCCGCGGTGGAAGAATAATCCTCAATATTGGAACTAGCTGGTGATTCTGAGGGCGTTTTGTCGAAGTCTGTCGAATTTACAGATGATTCCGATTGTCCGACGGAGCCGGACACACTGGCGTCATCCCCGGCGATGAACAGCCCCGAGGAAAACAGCAGCGTGAGCACCACCGCGACGGCAAACAGCTTCAATAAATACTTTGTTGATCCTTTCATTTTCTGACCTCGCGTATCATATAATAGGGTAACAAAAAGAATAATACCATGGATTGCGGGCAAAATGAAGAATAATTTTTGCCGGAACGATTGACAAAGGGGAAAACGATGCTATAATAGCTATTGTAAAACTTAACACCTTATCAAGAGTGGTGGAGGGAACGGCCCTGTGAAGCCCGGCAACCTGCGCAAGCAAGGTGCCAAATCCGGCGGTGATACGAAAGATGAGGCTTTTGCTTATGAGTAGATACTCCGTCGGAAGACGGAGCTTTATTTTTGCCCTCATGTGCCGGACCTGTCCGCCGGAAAGGAAGAATTATATGAGACATTACCTTTTCACCTCCGAATCCGTGACCGAGGGGCATCCCGACAAGATCTGCGACCAGATCTCCGATGCGGTGCTCGACGCGATACTCGCGGCCGACCCCGACGGGCGCGTCGCGTGCGAGACGACGGCCTCCACCGGGCTTATCCACATCATGGGCGAGATAAGCACGAAGTGCTATGTCGACATTGCGAAGATCGCGCGCGAGGTCGTGCGCGACATCGGCTATGACCGCTCAAAGTACGGCTTTGACTGCGACACCTGCGGCATCATCACGAATATCGACGAGCAGTCCGGCGACATCGCCATGGGCGTTGACCGCTCGCTGGAGACCAAGACCGGCGAGGACGCGGAGCTGCAGAACGGCGCGGGCGACCAGGGCATGATGTTCGGCTACGCCTGCGATGAGACGCCGGAGCTTATGCCCCTGCCCATCTCGCTGGCGCACAAGCTGGCAAAGCGCCTGACCGAGGTGAGAAAGCAGGGCTTAGTCGGCTATCTCCGCCCCGACGGGAAATCGCAGGTCACGGTCGAGTATGACGAGGACCGCCGCCCCGTGCGCGTGGACACCGTCGTCATCTCCACCCAGCATGCCCCCGACGCTGAGCTTGACACCATCCGCCGCGATATGATAGAGCTTGTCATCAAGCCCGTCATCCCCGCGGAGCTTCTGGACGGGAACACCAAGTACTACGTCAACCCGACGGGGCGCTTCGTCATCGGTGGCCCGCAGGGCGACTCCGGCCTCACCGGGCGCAAGATAATCGTGGACACCTACGGCGGCAGCGCGCCCCACGGCGGCGGCGCTTTCTCCGGCAAGGACCCCACGAAGGTCGACCGCTCCGCGGCATATGCCGCGCGCTACATCGCCAAAAACGTCGTCGCGGCTGGGCTGGCGCAGCGCTGCCAGGTGCAGCTTGCCTACGCCATCGGCGTGGCGAAGCCCGTGAGCGTGCTGGTGGAGACCTTCGGCACGGGCAAGGTGGACGACTTCGCGCTGGCGGAGGCCGTGGAGAAGGTCTTTGACCTGCGCCCGACCGCCATCATCCGCGAGCTCGATCTCAAAAAGCCCATCTACCGCAAGCTCGCCGCCTACGGCCACATGGGGCGCGAGGATCTGGGCGTGCGCTGGGAGGACACCGACAAGGTCGACGCCCTGCTCGCGGCGCTGAAGTAATAGTTGGCTTTTCAGAGAATATACAGTATAATAAAAGGCGAGGGATCCCGGCGCGGATCCCCCGCCTTTACGTATATTATCAGAGGAGTGATGCGCGATGATAAGCCTGTGCGACGGGTGGCAATTCCAGTGGAAGTGGAGCGAGGAGTTTATGTCCGGCGCGGTCGAGGGCGAGGTGGTGCGCCTGCCGCACACCGTGCGCGAGGTACCGCTGCACTACGCCGCGCCCGAGGATTATGAGACCGTGTGCGCCTACCGGCGGACGCTCTCCGTCCCGGCGGAGTACGAGGGCAAGCGTCTTTTCCTCCAGTTTGACGGCGCGGCGCACATCGCCGAGGTATATGTCAACGGCGCGAAATGCGCCGAGCACCGCTGCGGCTACACGGCGTTCCGCGTTGAGATAACGGATGGCGTCCGGTACGGCGCGGACAATATGATCGCCGTGCGGCTCGACTGCACGGAAAACCCCGCGATACCGCCGTTCGGCTTTGTGATAGATTACCTCACCTACGGCGGGCTGTACCGCGAGGTATGGCTGGATGTGCGCGAAAAGGCGTACATAGAGGATGTGTTCGTCTCGACCCCAGAGCTCGACCGGGCGCGCATAGCGGTCACCATAAACGGCGGGGAGGAGCGCGCGACGGTGCGCATACTCGACGGGGAGCGTTGCCTTGCCGAGGGCGAGAGCACCGGGGAGCCGATAGAGCTTGCCGTGCCGGAGGCGGAGGCGTGGAGCTGTGAGCACCCGAAGCTCTATACCTGCGCGGTGACGCTTTCAAACGGAGACGAGCAGAGAGTCACGTTCGGCTTCCGCACGGCGGAATTTCGCGCGGACGGGCTGTATCTCAACGGCGAGCGGGTGTTCATGCGCGGGCTGAACCGGCACCAGTGCTATCCCTATATCGGCTATGCCGCGCCGGAGAGCCTCCAGCGCGAGGACGCGCGTATACTGCGCCATGAGCTTGGCTGCAACGCGGTGCGCACGTCGCACTACCCTCAGAGCCGGTATTTCATTGACGAGTGCGACCGGGAGGGGCTGCTGGTGTTCACGGAGCTTCCCGGCTGGCAGCATATCGGCGACGCGGCGTGGAAGGCACAGGCGGAAGAGAATGTGCGCGAGATGGTGACGCAGTACCGCAATCATACGAGCATCGTGCTGTGGGGCGTGCGGATAAACGAGAGCGTGGACGACGATGAGTTCTACGCGCGCACGAACGCCATCGCCCATGAGCTTGACCCCACGCGCGCTACCTCCGGCGTGCGATATCTTGAAAAGAGCCATCTTTTGGAGGATGTGTATTCATATAACGACTTTTCCCACTGCGGCACGAACGCGGGCGCAAAGCCCAAGGGCAAGGTCACGCCGGACAAGAACAAAGCCCTCATCATCTCCGAGCATAACGGACATATGTTCCCCACGAAGTCCTTTGACCCGTGGGCAAAGCGGCAGGAGCAGGCGCTGCGCCATGCGCGCGTTCTCGCGGCGGCGCAGTCGGACGGGGGACACGCCGGGTGCTTTGGCTGGTGCATGTTTGACTACCCCACGCATAAGGACTTCGGCTCCGGCGACAGGGTGTGCTATCACGGGGTGATGGATGCATTCCGCAACCCCAAGACCGCCGCCGCGCTCTACGCCAGCCAGAGCGAGGAGGGGAATGTGCTGGAGGTAGGCTCGCCGATGGACATCGGCGACTATGCCGCGGGCAACATCGGCGATGTGTACGTCTTCACGAACGCGGACGAGGTAGCGCTCTATAAAAACGATGAGTATGTCACAACGTTCAGACCCGCGGGCTTTGCGGGGCTGGCGCACCCGCCGGTGCTCGCCGCCGACACGATAGGCTGTCTTCTGAACACGCAGGAGGGCTTCACCGGCGCGAAGGAGCGGCTGCTGCACGACTGTCTCGTCTCCGCCGGGAAGCACGAGCTTGCCAACATGCCGCTGGGCGACAAGCTGAAAATGCTGTGGTGCATGGCAGCCTACCGGCTGAGCTTTGCCGACGGCGTGGCGCTGTACGGCAAGTACGTGGGCAACTGGGGCGGTGAGGCGACGCGCTGGCGCTTTGAGGCGCGGCGGGACGGCAAAGCCGTGTGCTCCGTGACACGCGCGCCGGGACGGGCGCTGCACCTTGATGTGCGCGTCAGCCGCACGGAGCTTTGTGAAAGGCAGAGCTACGACATGGCGGCGGTGCGCGTGCGCATACTCGATGAATACGGCGCTGTGGCGAGCTATGCCCAGCTGCCGGTGGAGCTTCATGCCGAGGGCGACATTGCGCTCGCGGGTACGGACACGGTGACGGCGGAGGGCGGAATGTGCGGCACGTATGTGCGCTCGCTGGGGCGCACGGGGCGCGGCACACTGCGCATCAAGGCCGCGGGAATGGATGAAGTAAGCATAGATTTCACGGTTACGACCGGGGAGGCGGCATATGTATAAAATAAATTACGAAATACGCTTTGAAAAGAGCGCGCCCATAACGGGGACGGCGGAGACGGGGCGCGGCGCGTGGCGGCTCACACCCGTGCTGCCGCAGGACAAAATAGTCTCCGCCCGCGCGGAGATGCCACTCGCTGTGTCAGAGGACGAGCGGATATTCATCAACGGCTACCAGACGTGGACCTTTTGCCCGGAGTATACGCGCGAGGACAAGATACCCGGCGTGGGGCGCTTCCCGAAATTTATCGTCGACCACTACGGCATGGACCGCTACGGCGACTATCATTTCGTCGACTACCCGCGCCGCGCGGGGCTGCTGCACGGGGAGAGCTGGTGCTATTTCCGCCGGGGGGAGGACTTCCGGCTCGTCGCGTCGCTGTCGGAGCGCGCGGGGTACACGCTTTTCACTTACGACGCGCCCAATGGGCTTCTGACCGTGCAGCGCGACTGCGCGGGGATAGAGTGCGGCGGGGAGTACCCGGTGTTTGAGCTGTTCTTTGCCGAGGGCGCGGAGGACGCGGTGTTCGACGCATGGTTTGCCGAAATGGGCATAAAGCCGCGCACGGACAAAAAGCTCGCGGGGTACTCAAGCTGGTATAACCGCTATCAGAACATAGACGAGAAGAGCATAAGCGCCGACCTTGCGGGCTGCTCCACCGTCATGCGTGCGGGCGACCTTTTCCAGATAGACGACGGGTGGGAGCCCGCCGTGGGCGACTGGCTTGAGACCGACAAGAAGAAGTTCCCTGCCGGGCTCCGGCCGCTCGCGGACGAAATACACGAAAAGGGTTATCTCGCGGGGCTGTGGCTCGCGCCGTTCGTGTGCCAGAAGGGCTCGGCGATCATGCGCGAGCACCCGGAGTGGCTTTATAAGCACGATGGCAAGCCGTGGTACTGCGGGTGCAACTGGGGCGGGTTCTACGCGCTGGATATAGACAACCCGGAGTTCGTGGCGTATCTTGAAAATGTCTTTGACCGGGTGTTCAATGAGTGGGGCTTTGACCTTGTCAAGCTCGATTTCCTCTATGCCGCCGCGCCCTACGGCGACGCGCATGAGACGCGCGCCGGGCGCATCACGCGGGGGATGGAGCTTCTGCGGCGGCTGTGCGGGGACAAGCTCATCCTCGGCTGCGGCGTGCCGGTGATGCCGGCGTTCGGCGTGGTGGACTACTGCCGGATAAGCTGTGACGTGGGGCTGGACTGGAACAACAACTTCATCGTGCGCAGTGCGAACCGCGAGACGGTGTCCACGTACCGCGCCGTGCTCAACAGCGTGTTCCGCCGCCAGCTCAACGGCAGGGCGTATCTGAGCGACCCGGACGTGTTCTTCCTGCGCGAGGACAATATAAAGCTGACAGCGGAGGAGAAGTACACCCTCGCCACGGTCAACAGTCTCTTCGGCGGGCTGCTGCTGTGCTCGGACAATATGGGCGAGTACACGCCCGAGGCGCATGAGGCGTATGAACAGCTCCTGCGCAACCGCGCGGCGCGCAATATCCGCGTTGTGAACGACGGCACGGGGCTCTCCGTGAGCTACGACCTCGACGGCGCGGAGGAGATACTGAGCATAGAATAGTATATGGTGATAACGATCGGGCAGCGCACGCCGCGCTGCCCGATTTTACGCGCTTGACGAGACAAGGCGAAAAATGTATAATAACATAATATTCTATGCACGGAGGCGGCTGATGAGAAAGATCACAGACGCATTCAAAATATACGCCCGCGCCGCCGCGGTGCTCTCGGCGGCAATGCTCGCGGCGCTGTGCACGGCATGCGGCAGCACTGCCGCGGTGGAGAGCGCGGAGACACCCGCGCCCGCCGCGCCGGAGGTCAGCGAATACGCCGGGCAGATCGTTATATCCGAGATCATGGCGAAAAACACCGCCTCGGTCATGGACAACACCGGCGCGTTCCCGGACTGGATAGAGATAGAGAACGTGTCCGACGCGCATATCGCGCTTACGGGCTTCACACTCGCCGACGGCGAGGATGAGGACGGCTGGGCGCTGCCGGTGTACACCATCGCGCCGGGTGAGCGTCTTGTCGTCTATGCCGACGGCACAGACGCTCCCGGCATCCCAATGCACACGGATTTTGCCCTCTCCAAGGGAGAGACGGTGTGTCTGCGCGACGCGCGCGGCTCGCTCGTTGACAAGGCGGAATGCACGACCGGGAAGGCCGGTCTCGCCCTCGCGCGCAATGCCGCGGGCGAATGGGAGGAGACTTATTGGTGCACCCCCGGCTATGAGAACACGCGCGAGGGGTACGACGCATGGCAGCAGAGCCTTGCCTTGCCCTCGCCCCTTGTGATAAGCGAGGCCGTCACGGCAAACACCGCGACTGTAGAGCAGAAAAACCTCGGCTATTGCGACTGGGTGGAGATAAAAAACGTCTCCGACGCGCCGGTGTCGCTGGGGGATTATTGCCTTTCCGACGATGACGCGGAGCTTGCGCTCTGGGCGTTCCCGGATATGACGCTCGCCGCGGGCGAGAGCGTGATAGTCATCTGCGACAAGTCCGACAGCGCTGTGGACGCGGGGTATCTCCACGCGCCGTTTGAGCTCGGCACCGGCGGGGAGAGCCTGTATCTCACGCGCGGCGGCGACATCGCGGACTATGTTTTCCTCCATGACGTCCCCGCGAACGGCAGTATGGGGCGCATGAGCGGGGAGAACGGATGGTTTTACTTTGCCTCCGCCCAGCCCGGCGCGGAAAAGACCGGCGGGATGAGGCGCGTTTCCGCCGCGCCCGTGTGCGTCTCCGGCGACGGGGTGTATGACGGCGTGACGACGGTGGACGCGGTGCTTGAGGCCGCGCCCGGCGCGAGCATATATTATACGGTCGACGGCTCCACCCCCACGGAGGCGGGCTATACATACTCCGGCGCGATAAAGCTCGCCAGGACCACGGTCGTGCGGGCGCTCGCGGTCGAGCCGGGGGCGCTCCCCAGCCGCGCGGCGACATACAGCTTCATCATAAACGAGGGGCATACCCTGCCCGTCGTCAGCCTCGCGGCGGACGACCCGGCGGCGTTCAGGCTGATGTACAGCGGCGGGAAGAAAAATATCGAGCTTTCGGGCAATCTCGCGTTCTATGACGGGGAGGACGGCTTCTCCATCCCCTGCGGCATAGATATGCACGGTGAGACGAGCCTTGCCATGCCCAAGAAGAATATGGGCATACATTTCCGCGGTCAGTACGGCGAGAGCGAGCTGGACTATGACCTCTTCTCCGGCGGCGTGACGAGCTTCAAGGCGCTCGTTCTGCGCGCGGGGCAGGATCAGAACGCCAGCATCATCCGCAATGAGCTTTTGGAAAACCTCTGCCTGCAATACTCCGACAGCGTGCCCACCCAGCGCAGCCGCTACTGCGTGCTGTACGTGAACGGAGAGTACAAGGGCATATACGCGCTCATGGAAAAGGTGAACGAGCAGCACTATGCCCGCCTCATGGGCGTTTCACCCGAGAGCGTGACCGTGATGAAGGCGTGGGCAAACCCGGCGAGCGAGTATTATGAGACCGTTATCCGCTTCGCGCAGGAAAATGACCTCACAACTGACGAAAACTACGCGCGCTTCTGCGATATGGTGGACATAGACAGCCTTATAGACTGGATGATAATAGAGGGGTACTCGGCGAACACCGACCTCTCCACCAGCAATCTCCGCTATGCGCGTTCCTCCGAGGGCGATGGGAAGTGGCGCTTCATGCTCTACGATATGGACGCGACGCTCCGCGCCTCGGGCAGCATCTTCGGCAATGTCATAAAGCCCATGAGCACGCAGAGCGCCGTGTTCATCACTCAGCTTGTCAATAATCCCGACTTCCGCGAGCGCTTTCTCACGCGCGCGGGGGAGGTGCTCTCCACGACGCTCTCAGACGCGAATGTCAACGCGGAGATAGAGCGACTTGCCGCGGAGATAGAGCCGGAGATCGCGCGCGACTGCATGTTCAACAAGACGACGCCCGCCCAGTGGCGCGCCGCCGTGGACGAGCTTCGCGTCACGATAACCGAGCGCGGCTGGAACGCCAAGTGCGTTGCGGCGATAGGGCAGTACATGCACCTCAGCACGGAGGAGATGCAGCGGTACTTCGGCCGGTGACGAAGAGCGCACAGGAGAGGAGCGGATGAAAGTGAAGGACACGAAATTCACCTTCAAGCGCTATGAAAAGAAATATCTGCTCACGGCGGCGCAGTATGAGCGCATACGTGCGCGGCTCGACGCTTACATAGAGCCGGACGAGTTTTTCAGCAGCACGGTCTGCTCGCTCTATTACGACACCGGGGATTTTGAGCTTATCCGCCGCTCCATCGACGCGCCGGTGTACAAGGAGAAGCTGCGCGTGCGCGCGTACAACGTCCCCGCGCCGGACGGCACGGTGTTCGTGGAGCTGAAAAAGAAGTTCAAGGGCGTGGTGTACAAGCGCCGCGTCATGATGGCGGCGGACACCGCAATGCGCTATCTCGCCGGGGAAATACCCGCGCCGGACGACAGTCAGATGCTGCAGGAGATCGACTGGTTTCTGCGGATGAACAATGTGCGCCCGCGCGTTTTCATCGCGTGTGACCGCGAGGCGTACCGCGCGCGGGACGACGGGGAGCTTCGCATAACGTTTGACCGCAGCATCCGCTGGCGCGACACGGAGCTTGACCTCACGCTCGGCGACCATGGGGAGGAGCTTCTGGACGCGGGGCAGGTGCTGATGGAGATAAAGATACCAGAGGCCGCGCCGCTGTGGCTGGCGCATATGCTCAGCGAGGACGGGCTTTTTCCGCAGGGGTTTTCAAAATACGGCACATGCTATAAGACTAATCTCATAAAGGGAGTAATACTCAATGTTTAACAGCATAATCGCATCGCCCATAACGCTTACGCAGTTTCTCGTGTGCATGGTCACGGCGCTGGTGCTGGGCGTGCTCGCCTCGTGCGTGTTCACGTTCAGAAATACGCACACGGGCTCTCTCGCCGTGGCGCTGGCGCTGCTGCCGTGCGTTGTGGCGATGGTGATAATGATGGTCAACGGCAATGTCGGCGCGGGGCTCGCCGTGGCGGGGACGTTCGCGCTGGTGCGCTTTCGCTCCGCGCCCGGAACGGCGCGGGAGATAACGGGGCTGTTTTTCTCCGTCGCGCTGGGGCTTGCGTGCGGCATGGGCTACGTGGGGCTTGCGGCGGTGTTCTTCGTGCTGTTCTCCGCGGCGCTGCTGGCGCTGGGCGCGCTGCACTTCGGCGAGCGCGGCGGCGCGCGTGTGCTGAAGATAACCATCCCGGAAAACCTCGACTATGAGGAGCTTTTTGACGACCTCTTTGAAAAATACACGTGCAGTCATGAGCTTGTGCGCGTGCGCACGACGAATATGGGCACGCTCTTTGAGTTGACCTACCTCGTCTCGCTCAAGAGCAAGAACGTCACGAAGGAGTTCATCGACGCAATCCGCTGCCGCAACGGCAACCTCAACATCATCTGCGGGCGCGAGAACGACCGGGAGCTGATGTAAAAAAGGACGCATAAAACCGCGCGGTGCCGAATGCACCGCGCGGTTTTGGTATGTATATGACGGTTTATCCCCAGAGGGCTGTGAGCATGGGTATGACCTGCTTTTTGCGGCTCATCACGCCGGGGAGGAACACGCAGTTGTCCTTGGGCGTGACGGAGAACGCCTGCTGGATCTCATCGTCCGCGCCGACGTAGAGGAGGTACGAGCCTTCGAGCAGCACGTCCGTTATCATGAGGATGACGCAGTCAAAGTCCATATCCTTTTTGAGCTTGGCCATCATCGCAAGAAATTCCTCCTGCCGCGAGAGCAGGTGGCTTGCGTCCACGCAGGTTATCTGGCTGACGCCGAGGTTTTTCTCCGCAATGTGGAACTGCTTGTAGTCGGTTTTGAAAAGCTCGTCGGCGGGCTTGTCGTCCGCGCCGGAGACGGAGTACAGCTCGCGCCCCAGCTCGTCAAGGTCGATCTTCGCGATGCGGGCAAGGCGCTCTGCCATGGCGATGTCGCGCTTTGTGCAGGTGGGGGATTTGAACATGACCGTGTCGGACAGTATCGCCGCCGCCATCAGCCCCGCCATGCGCGGCGAGGGCATCACGCCGTGCTCCTGATACATTGCGGTGATAATGGTGTTGGTGCTGCCGACAGGCTCGTTGCGCACGGAGATGGGCTGGCGCGTCTGAATGTCGGCGAGGCGGTGGTGGTCGATGATCTCCAGTATCTCCACCTGATCCAGCCCTATGACGGACTGCGATGCCTCGTTATGGTCGACAAGGACGACGCGCTTGCGGCGGGGATTGAGCAGATGGAAGCGCGAGAGCGTGCCGACGACATGCTCCTGCTCGTCGAGCACGGGGTAGCAGCGGTAACGGCTTTTCAAAAGCACCTCGCGCACGTCGTCAAGAAAGTCGTCAAGGTGGAAGCAGACGATGTTGTTCGTCGTCTTGCAGACGCGGTCGATGGGTATCGCCTGGTATATCAGGCGCGAGACCTGCCGCGCGTCGAGCGGTGTGGAGATGATGCAGGTGGGCTTGTCGCAGTCGACAAGCTCTTGACTGATGTCAGCCTGACATATGATGAGGCAGTTGACGCCGTGCTCGATCGCGTTTGCGATGATCTCGCGCTGATCGCCGCAGATGAGTATGGTCTCCGGGCTTATGAGCGCGGGGTCGTCGAACGACTGCGGCAGGGCGATGGTCACATCGCCGGAAATGGACTCGGCAGTGCTGCTGCACTCGTTGACGAGACGCCCCTCCAGCACGCTCAAAAGGTTGAAGAGCGGAAGCTCGTCGATGTGGTTAGAATATATCGTCTCCATGTCATAGGAGGCGATGTCGCCGGCGGAGAGCATCCCGTAGAGCGAGCCGTCGTCATTGACGATGGGCATTGTGGCGATCTCGCCCTCGCGCATCGTCCGCCAGGCGAGATCCATCGTCACGGAGCAGTTCAGCTCCGGCGGGCGGTCAAAGTCGAGGTCGCGCACCTGCGTGCGCATGCTCTTGACATACTCCGGCGGCTCAAAGCCGAAGTGGTCGAGCATGTGCTTGGTCTCGTCGTTTATCGCGCCGATGCGGACCGCCTTGTATTCCCGGTCACCCAGCGCGTTGCGGAGCTTCGCATACGCCATCGAGGCGACGATGGAGTCGGTGTCAGGGTTGCGGTGCCCGGAAACGTATATCTCATTCATTTGCTTTTACCTCCCCGCATATCTGCGGTTGTATGATGTAAACTGCACTATGATTATATTGGAATCATGCTCCAAATTCAAGCGTTTTTGTGCAATCTTTACGGATTCATGATATTGTGATAAAATCAGGTGCAAAAGCGGGAAAAATTTATTTAATAATATTTTTGAAAAGGTGTGACTATGAAAAAGAAACTGATCGGCATCGCGGCGGCGCTGCTCGCCGTGATTGTGCTCATCTCGTGCTCGCCGGATCCGGCGGAGGGTCTGCGCGGCGGGGACGGCGCGGACATTCCGTGCTTTTCCGACATGGAGTATGCCCGTCCGGACACGCTCACGCTCCAGAACGCCGTGGATGCGGTGGAGGCGGCGCTGGATTCCGGCGCGGCGGAGGACGATGTGACGGCGCTGCTGGATGAGTGCTACGGCGATTATTACGATTTCTCCACGATGTATACCCTCGCCGAGATACGTTATCTCCGAGATCTGACGGATGATTATTACAGCGCGGAGTACTCATGGTGCGGCGAGAACTGGTCGGTGGTGCAGCAGCTTATGGAGCGGCTGTACACCGTCTGCGCTGCCTCCGGCATTGCCGATGAGCTTGAGCGGGACTATTTCTGGGAAGGCTTTGTCGACGACTACGGAGAGGGCAGCACGCAGCTCTACACCGAGCGCGCCGTGGAGCTCATGCAGCGCGAGAGCGAGCTTCTGAACGCCTATTACGACCTTACCGCCCAGCCGCAGATCGTGCTCGACGGGGAGAGCGTGGACTATGACAGCTATCTCGCCGACGCGGAGGGCGAGGAGTATTCCCGCGCGCTAAGCGAGTATTATAATCAGTACAACGCCCGCTTTGCCGGGATATATATCGACCTTATCAAGACCCGCCGAGCTCTTGCGGAGGAGATGGGGTACGAAAGCTATGAGGCGATGCAGTACGCCTCATATGAGCGCAGCTATACGCCCGCCGAGGCGGCGGCGTTCGTCGCCGGTGTGCGCGAGCAGCTTGTGCCGCTTTATGAAGAGCTTATGTCGCTCGACCCGAGCGAGAATATAATCTACTCCTATATGAGCGAGCGCCGGCTTTTGAAGACTGTGAACGCGGCGGTGGAGAGCATCGGCGGGGACGTGCAGGAGGCGTTTGACTTCATGCGCGCCCATGAGCTTTACGACCTTGAGCAGAGCGACGAGAAGGCGGCCATGTCGTTCACGACGTATCTTGAAAGCTACGACGCGCCCTTCCTCTTCATCTCCCCCTACTGCGACACCGAGGATATCCTCACGCTCGCGCACGAGTTCGGGCACTTCCTCGACAGCTACTACAACTACAACGCCTATGAATCTCTTGACCTGTCGGAGTGCTTCTCCCAGTCAATGGAGTATATCGTCATGGGCAGACTCGGCGATGTGCTGGACGAGGATGAGCTTTCGATGCTGCGGCGGATAAAGCTCGTGAGCACGCTGGACACCTATGTGATGCAGTCGTCATTCGCGGAGTTTGAAGGCCGCGTGTACGCCCTTTCGGACGACGAGCTGACCGCGGAGGCGATAAACGCAATATCGCTCGACACGGCGAAGGAGTTCGGGTACTACGACGGCGTGAGCGAGGACTACTACGCGATGAGTTGGTCGGATATAACGCACTTTTTTGAATCGCCTTTCTATGTGATAAGCTATGTCGTCTCCGCCGACGCGGCGGAGCAGATATACGCGCTTGAGCTTGAAAACGCGGGCGCGGGGCTGGAAAAGTACCTTGAAATGCTGCCGCGCGAGCATGAAACGCTGCTTGATACGCTCGCGGCAGTGGGGATGGAGAGCCCGTTTGCGCCCGATCGGCTGGACGCGGTGGAAAAGCAGCTGCGCGCGGAGCTCACCGCGTCAGGGCTTGCGCAATAGGCACAGATATTGTATAATTGACGAAAATTTGTGAAGCTTTGCCGCGCCGCGCTCGCGGCAAGGCGGAGGGCAAAGACCGCCGCGGCGGTATGAGTATTCATTCTCATCCACATAAACATTCATATAAAATTTAAAAATTTGAGGCAGGTCACTTGACATAACACCGTTTAGGAGATAAAATAAGACAGTTAATATAGAAAGGAGCCTTGGGGAGGCTCCCGTGATATATTACTTCTTAAAACCAACAGGGTGAGTCAGACCGCGTTTTCCCGGAGCGACAACCATCCGGCGCGAACGGCGGTGCGGCCTGCCCTATCATTTAGATTATATTTAAATCTAAATACTCAGCTAAACCACCATAAAATTCTTAAAGAATGGAGGTGTGTTTACTTACTATGCCAACGCCTTTGTGGATCGTTATCATAGTCGCTGCCGCGGCTATCGCATTTATACTTGGCGTCGTCTACCGCAAGAAAGTCGCAGAGCGCGAGATCGCCAGCGCGGAGGACGAAGCGAAACGTATAATAAATGAATCAATAAAAAGTGCAGAGAGCAAGAAAAGGGAAGCTCTCGTTGAGGCAAAGGAAGAAATACACAAAGCCCGTTCGGAATACGAACGGGAGGAAAAGGCGCGCCGCGCCGAGCTGCAGAAGCAGGAACGCCGGCTGCAGCAGAAGGAAGAAACGCTCGACAGGAAGGTCGACGCCGTTGAGAAGAAGAACGACACCCTCAACAGCAAGATCGCCGCTGCCGAGGCTCAGCAGAAAGAGATCGCTCTTGTGAAGAAGAGCCAGCTCGAAATGCTTGAAAAGATCTCCGGCTTCTCCGTGGAGGAAGCGAAGGCTTACCTCATCGCCAACATCCGCGACGATGTCACCCACGAGATGGCAATGAAGGTCAAGGAGGTCGAGGCCCAGTACAAGGACGAGGCGGACGAGCGCGCGAGAGAGATCATCGCCACTGCCATCCAGCGCTGTGCCGCCGACCACGCCAGTGAGATCACCGTCTCCGTCGTACCTCTCCCCAACGACGAGATGAAAGGGCGCATCATCGGGCGCGAGGGCCGCAACATCCGCAGCATCGAAACGCTCACCGGCTGCGATCTTATCATTGACGACACTCCGGAGACCATCACCGTCTCCAGCTTTGATCCCGTCCGCCGCGAGGTCGCGCGCCTCGCGCTGGAGAAGCTCATCCAAGACGGGCGCATCCATCCCGCACGCATCGAGGAAATGGTCGCCAAGGCACAGCGCGAGGTCAACGCCACCATCAAGGCGGAGGGCGAGCGCGCCGTGTTCGAGACGAATATCCATGGCCTGCACCCCGAGCTTATAAAGCTCCTCGGCCGCATGAAGTACCGCACCAGCTACGGCCAGAACGTCCTCAACCACTCCATCGAGGTGTCCCACATCGCGGGGCTGCTCGCATCGGAGCTCGGCGTGGACGTTGCCACGGCGAAGCGCGCCGGTCTCCTGCACGACATCGGCAAGGCGATCGACCACGAGGTCGAGGGCAGCCATGTCACCATCGGCGTGGACATCGCGCGCAAGTATAAGGAGTCCGAGGCGGTTATCCACGCGATAGAGGCGCACCACGGCGACGTAGAGCCGCACACGGTCGTTGCCTGTCTCGTTCAGGCGGCGGACGCTATTTCCGCTTCCCGTCCCGGCGCAAGACGCGAGAACATCGAAAACTACGTCAAGCGTCTTGAAAAGCTCGAAGAGGTCTCCAAAAGCTTCCCCGGTATTGCCAGCTCCTACGCTATTCAGGCCGGGCGCGAGATACGCATCATGGTCAAGCCCGAAGAGGTCAGCGAGGATCAGATGGTCCTCCTCGCACGCGACATCGCCAAGAAGATCGAGGACGAGCTCACTTATCCCGGTCAGATCAAGGTCCACGTCCTGCGCGAGACCAAGGCTGTCGACTACGCAAAGTAAAAATGACATTAAAAATGCTGTCTCCCAACGGAGACAGCATTTTTGCACATATAGGAGGCAACTTTATAAGCTTTGACGAAATCCACGCGAAAATTTCTGCAAAAATAACGAAAAAACTTCTTGACAGATAGGGAATAAGTTGTTATATTTATATGGCGCGTGTGCGAGAGCATGGGCGTATTATGCGAAGAAGCGGGAGATTGCTCATTTTAATGAGGTAACTTCCGTGGAGTATGTCCGGCGTCGGGTGTCCCCGGCGTGAAATCGGGCGGCTGAAGCCTATCTTATATGCGCGTATATCGCGCGGACGGAGGATAGGACCGGCTTGAAAAGCCGGTTTGTTTTTCGGACACGGTCTGATACGCACGGTTGTGTGTATAAGAAATCCGGGCTTCATCTGTACGCATAATAATGGCGGAGCCAATGCCGCCGAAAAAACGTACAAAAAAGGAGAAAACAGCATGGCAAGCACCACCAACAAGAACATGATCCGTATCCGCCTCAAGGCATACGATCATCAGCTCATCGACAAGGCTGCTGAGACCATCGTCGAGGCTGCAAAGCGCACCGATGCAAAGGTTTCCGGCCCCATCCCCCTGCCCACCAAGACCGAGATCGTCACGATCCTCCGTGCCGTTCACAAGTACAAGGACAGCCGTGAGCAGTTTGAGCGCCGCACCCACAAGCGTCTCATCGACATCATGAACCCGACCCAGAAGACCGTCGAAGCCCTTATGAGCCTCGAAGTCCCCGCCGGCGTCGAGATCGAGATCAAGCTCTGAGAGACGAAGCGTTCCCCACCCCCGGCACCGGTCATTGACCGGGAGTACACGTTAAAGACCCATTGTCCGCAGCTTGCGTATGCGGACGGGTTAAGTTGCCAGCCTCTGGACGGGCAGACCCCCGGGCTAAGCGAGGCAACCAATAACCGATAGGAGGAAATAAAATGAAGAAAGCCATCATTGGCAAGAAGGTCGGCATGACGCAGATCTTCGACGAGACTGGCAAGGTCATTCCCGTCACCGTCATTGAAGCAGGCCCGTGCGTGGTCGTGCAGAAGATGACCAAGGAGAAGGAAGGCTACGAGGCAGTCCAGTTCGGTTACGAAGAAGTGACCGAGAAGAAGCTCACTAAGCCCGAGAAGGGTCACCTCGAAAAGGCCGGCGTGGGCATGGTCAAGCACCTCAAGGAGTTCCGTCTTGAGGATTCCGCCAAGCTTGAAGTCGGCGATGTTATCAAGGCTGACATGTTCGCTGAGGGTGACAAGGTCGATGTCACCGGCACGAGCAAGGGTCACGGCTACGCGGGCGTTATAAAGCGCTTCGGTCAGGGCCGCACTCCCACCAGCCACGGCGGCGGTCCTGTTCACCGTCACGCCGGTTCCATGGGCTCCAGCACTGATCCTTCCCGCATTTTCCCGGGCAAGAAGCAGGCCGGTCACATGGGCGTTGATCAGGTCACTGTGCAGAACCTCGACATCGTCAAGGTCGATGCAGAGCTCAACCTCATCGCCATCCGCGGCGCTGTTCCCGGTCCTAAGGGCAGCATCGTCTACATCAAGGACACTGTCAAGACCCAGCCCGTCAAGAAGGGCGAGGGCGCTGGCATCAGCCTCAACCCGCAGAAGGCCTCCGCGCGTGTCAACCCGCAGAAGGCTTCCGCACGTACCAAGTAAAGAAAGGAGAGCAGCATAAATGCCTATTGCAAAAGTTTTTAACATGGCAGGCGAGAAGATCGGCGAGATCGAGCTCTCCGAGGCCATATTCGGCGTTGAGCCGAACAAGAGCGTTCTCCACGATTCCGTCAAGAATCATCTGGCGAATTGCCGCCAGGGCACGCAGAGCGCGCTCACCAAGGGCGAAGTTTCCTACACCACCAGAAAGCCTTGGCGTCAGAAGGGCACGGGCCGCGCCCGCGCCGGTTACGCAGGCTCTCCCGTGTGGACGCACGGCGGCGTAGCATTCGCACCCAAGCCCCGCGATTACAGCTACACTCTCAATAAGAAGGTCAAGCGCATCGCGCTCAAGTCCGCTCTGTCCGCAAAGGCTGCCGAGGATGAGATAATCGTCATCGACGGGCTCAAGATGGACGAGATCAAGACCAAGACCTTCAAGACCTTCCTTGACAAGGTCGGCGTTGAGGGCAAGGCTCTGGTCGTGACCGAGAACGTGGAAGAGAACGTTGTCAAGTCCGCGCGCAACATCGCCGGCGTGACCACCACTATCGCCACGATCCTCAGCCCGTATATGATTCTCACCAGCGGCAAGATGGTGGTCGACAAGGCCGCCCTTGCAAAGATCGAGGAGGTGTTCGCCTGATGAAGACCGCATACGATATAGTCATCCGCCCCATCATCACCGAGCAGTCCATGGAGGATCTCGACATCAAGAAGTACGTCTTTGAAGTTGCCAAGGACGCCAACAAGATAGAGATCAAGAAGGCGGTCGAGGAGATCTTCGGTGTTACCGTCATCAAGGTCACCACCACGAATGTCCACAGCAAGGCAAAGCGCACCGGCGCTTACCCCATGGGCAGAACTGCCTCCTGGAAAAAGGCTGTCGTGAAGCTCAGTGCTGACTCCAAGAACATTGAGCTGTTTGAAGGCATGGCATAAGGAGGGAATGAAGAATGTCTATTAAAACTTACAGACCGACCACTCCCGCCCGCAGACAGATGACTGTCTCCGGCTTTGACGGAGTTGAAAAGCACGTCAAGCCCGAGAAGTCTCTCGTCGAGGTGCTCAAGAAGAACGCCGGCCGCAACAGCTATGGCCGCATCACCGTCCGCCACCAGGGCGGCGGCAACCGTCAGAAGTACCGCGTTATCGACTTCAAGCGCAGCAAGCGCGAGATGACCGCAAAGGTCCTCCGCCTCGAGTACGACCCCAACCGCAGCGCGTTCATCGCACTGGTCGAGTATGAAGACGGCGAGCGCCGCTACATCCTCGCTCCCGTGGGCCTCTCCGTGGGCGACAGCGTTCAGGCTTCCGCCGCGGCCGACATCAAGCCGGGCAATGCTCTGCCTCTGGCGAACATCCCCGTCGGCACGGTCATCCACAATATCGAGCTCTACCCCGGCAAGGGCGCTCAGCTCGTCCGCTCCGCGGGCGTTGCCGCGCAGCTCATGGCCAAGGAGGGCGGCATGGCGACTGTCCGCCTCCCGTCCGGTGAGTACCGCAAGGTCCGCATGGACTGCTTCGCGACCATCGGTCAGGTCGGCAACATCGACCACGCGAACGTTCACATCGGTAAGGCCGGCCGCAAACGCCACATGGGCATCCGTCCCACCGTGCGCGGCTCCGTCATGAACCCGTGTGACCACCCCCACGGCGGTGGTGAAGGCAAGTCCCCTGTCGGCCGTCCCGGCCCTGTAACTCCTTGGGGCAAGCCCGCACTTGGCTACAAGACCCGCAAGACTAAGAACCGCACCGATAAGTTCATAGTCAAGCGCCGCAACGCAAAGTAAGGAGGGAACTAGTTAATGAGCAGAAGTGTTAAAAAAGGCCCCTTCGCAGCTCCCGAGCTTCTGAAGAGAGTCGATGAAATGAACAAGACCGGCAACAAGCAGGTTGTCAAGACTTGGTCTCGTGCCTCCACTATTTTCCCGTCCTTCGTCGGACACACCATCGCTGTGCATGACGGCCGCCGCCATGTTCCCGTGTATGTCACCGAGGACATGGTCGGTCACAAGCTGGGCGAGTTCGCCCCGACCCGTACTTTCCGCGGTCATTCCGGCGGCAAGACCGGTAAGTAAGGAGGAGAAAAAATGGACGAGAAAAAAATTGCCCGTGCGGAGCACAAATACGCCCGTATTTCTCCCCGCAAGGTTGAAATCATCTGCAACATGATCCGCGGCAAGGACGCAAACGTCGCCATGGCCCTGATGGAGAACACCCCCAAGGCCGGCTGCGAGCTGATGATCAAGGTGCTCAAGAGCGCCATGGCAAACGCCGAGAACAA
>CAKTKU010000020.1 GCA_934572335.1 uncultured Oscillospiraceae bacterium | reverse complement strand
GGAGTTTGAGGGGGCAAGGCCCGCCTCAAATTGGATAAACCGCCGTCGAAAGCCTTGATACATCAAGGCTTTCGGTAGCAGCATTTTGAACGCTTTCAAAATGCTCGGCGGAAAGCGCGGTCAAAAAAGTCATTCAAGGACTTTTTTGACAAGCTGAACGCCGCGCTCAACTGAGCGCGGCGCTGAATATGCAATGTTTTATGTGATTCACTTTACGGCACGGTAATTCACGGAGTACACCTTCGGCTCGACGTCCCCGCCGTTCATGGAGCGGTCTATCAGCGCAATGCAGCATCTGCCCATCTCTTCAATGGGGATGTTGATGGTGTCAATGTCGCTGAAAAGTGCGGAGAACATCTCGTTGTCCTGCGTCCCGATGGTCACGAGCTTTACGCGCTCCCCGATGCTGTGCTTTGTATCCTGAAAATACTTGTACACGCCGGGGACAAGATGGTCGGTCGTGCAGAATATACCTATCTGGTCGGCTAGCGAGAAGTCGATACTGCGCAGGGCTGTGCAGACGGATTCCGGGTCGCGCGGATTTGCCAGAATGTTTCGGCAGTGTCCGCCCTTGGCGGTGTATGCGTCGGTGAAGCCGTCCACACGCTTTTGCGAGAACACATAGCTCTGCTCAGACGAGACGACGACGCTCCGCTCCACCCCCGCGGCGAGCATGATCTCCGCGGCGTTCTGTCCCATGGCATAGCTGTCCATCATCACGCATGGATAGTCCGCCAGATGCCGGTTGTAGAGCACTATAGGCGTGACGAAGCGGTTATTGGACAGATATTCAAGATCCTCATTCGACGCTGCGCACACAACGGCGGCGGAATAGGAGGAGAGATTCATCGCCGTGGCGGAGTTTTTCAGCGCGTTCGGCGCGTAGGGGTAGATTATTATCTCGTACTTTGAGCTGATGCGCTCGATATAGCTGTATATGCCCTGCAAAAACCGGAATACCAGCCCCGCGCGATAGTCCGTCGGCCAGTAGACCACGACTGTGTACTTCTCGTCGCTCTTGCGCAGCCGCCGTGCGGAGATATTCGGCGTGTAGCCCATATCCTTGGCCGCGTCTATTATTTTTGTCTGCGTTTCTTTGGAAATACTGCGCGCGTCGCCCTGCCCGCGCAGAACGATAGATACAGTGCTGAGGGAATAGCCGGTCTGTTCGGCGATCTCCTTTATTGTGCTCATTATAGCTCCCTGAGTATATTATCCCCGCAAGAGCGGGTATATGAAGAATCTAATTATTGTCACTGATAAATTCATTATATCGTATTGAATGTAATAAGTCAACGAATTTGCGTTGCCGGAAAATCTCCAAATATACTGCTTGACGGCGGGAAATTTTAATGTTATTATCAGTATATCGTTGTACTACAACGTTACAGTGTGGAAGCGAAAAATAACATACGGAGGTAAAAACATGGGCAGGGAAGTGTTTATAGCGGGCGCGGTGAGAACGCCGATAGGCAAAATGGGCGGCGTACTGAGCAGCGTTCCGGCGGCGGAGCTGGGCGCGGCGGTCATCCGCGAGGCTCTCCGCCGCAGCGGTGTTGCTGCGGAGAATGTGGATGAGGTGCTGATGGGCTGTGTGCTGCAAGGTGGCTTGGGGCAGAATGTCGCGCGCCAGTGCAGCATGAAGGCGGGCATACCCGAGAGCGTCCCGGCGACAACGGTGAATATGGTGTGCGGCTCAAGCCTCAAGTGCGTCAACCTCGCCGCGGCGCTCATTGAAGCCGGACAGGCGGACATTGTCGTTGCGGGCGGCGCAGAGAGCATGTCCAAAGCGCCGTTCGTGCTGGAAAACGCGCGCTTTGGCTACCGCATGAATGATGGAAAGCTTGTTGACAGCATGGTGCATGACGCACTCTGGGATGCATTCAATGACTACCACATGGGCATCACGGCGGAGAACGTGGCAGAGCGCTATGGCATAAGCCGTGCCGCGCAGGACGCTTTTGCCGCCGCAAGCCAGCAGAAGTGCCAGCGCGCCCGCGAGCGTGGCGCGTTTGATGAGGAGATAGTACCCATCGACGTCAAGGCAGGGAAAAAGAGCTTCACTGTTACCGCTGATGAAGGTCCGCGCAATGGCGTGACGGCTGAGGGAATATCCGCCCTGCGCCCCGCGTTCAAGCCGGAAGGCACGGTCACGGCGGCGAATGCCAGCGGCATCAACGACGGTGCGGCGGCAGTTGTGCTTATCAGCGCAGAAAAGGCGGCGGAGCTTGGTATAAAGCCTATGGCGCGCTATATTGCCGGGGCCTGTGCCGGGGTCGCGCCGGAGATCATGGGCGTCGGCGCGGGTGCAGCGGCAAAGAAGCTGCTGGACAAGCTCGGCATGACGGCGGAGGACATGACACTCATTGAGGCGAACGAGGCGTTTGCTTCGCAGTCGATCGCGAGCGCCCGCATCGCCGGTTGGGACAGCTGCATGGACAGGGTGAACGTCAACGGCGGCGCAATCGCGCTGGGGCATCCAGTCGGCGCGTCCGGCTGCCGCATACTTGTGACGCTGCTTTATGAGCTGCGCCGCCGCGGCGGCGGAAAGGGGCTCGCCACGCTGTGTATCGGCGGAGGTATGGGCGTGAGCGCAATGGTTGAGATTTAAGCTGCCAGCCGAAAGGCTGACCGGTAAATGAATAGCAATGAGGGAGAACGGCTTTTACCGTTCTCCCTCGGATTATAAGGAGTGAATATAGGGTTTCTTTTGCTTACAGTCTTGCGAGTATCTCGACAAGCGCCTTGTAGCAGCGGTCAAACGAGGCGAGATCGAGCTTTTCGTCAGGCGTGTGCGCGGCGTAGTGCGTCGCAACGAGCAGTATCATGTCAAGCCACGGCATATTACTCATGAAGAAGCCGATTTCGTTGCCGTAGTGCGCGCCTATGGGGCGAATATGCTCGCCGTTCTGCTCAAACCAGACCTCGTCATACACATCGTAGAGCGGGGTGTGCGCGTCAACGCAGTGTCCGAAGAACTTGTTGTCCTCGGCGTAGTCCGCACCGTACAGCGCCACGAGTTCCTTCGTCTGCTCCACCATATCGAACAGCTTTGTTGTCAGAGCGCTCTGCGGACGGTAGAAGATGTTGAGCTTGTCCGCGGTGGTGGCGATGGTCTCCAGCGAGTACGAGGAGATGGGAAGTCCCGGGAAGACAAGGCTCGTGTCCACAAGCCCGCTCGGCAGCATATGCAGCAGCTTTATGATGCTGTTGGAAATGTCGGCGGGGATGGACGGGGCGGCTTTGTCCTCATTGGAGAGAACGAGCGTGATGCCCGGGTCGCTTTCCTTGTGCTCATGCTTTACCTCGGACACGACGCGCTCGGCAATCTCCTTTGCGCGGTCGATGTCCTCACTGCGCAGTGCGAGCTTCGCGGTGCACTGCACGGGGATAGTGGTCACACTGCCGCCATCAATGCTGACAACACGGCATTCGACCTCTCTTGCGATGTAGTACAGCACGCGCCCGATGATCTTTATCGCGTTTGCGAGCTGACGTTCCATGAACTGAATGTGTGCGCCGGTCAGCCCGTGCACGTCGATGGTCAGTTCCGCGAGACCGTCAGAGGGGACACGCGCGAATGTGCGGCTGATGTTCGCGTTTGCCGCGCCAGTTGCGACGAGGAGGCTCGTGCCCTCAAGGTTGCCGTCCATGTTGATGTACTTGCGTGCCTTGAGCTGGGTGCAGTCGAAGTGCTGCACACCGTACAGCCCCGGCTCTTCCGCCGTCGTGAACACACATTCCAGTGCCGGGTGCTTGAGCGTGTTGTCCTGAAGCACCGCCAGCATGTATGCCACTGCAACGCCGTCGTCAGAACCGCAGGTCGTCTCCTCCGCCATGAGGTAGCCGTCCTCGATTTTCAGCTTGATGCCCTCATGCTCAAAGTCAAAGGTGCTTCCGGGGCGCTTGTTCCATATCATGTCCATGTGCCCTTGGAGCATTACGGTCTCGTGATCTTCGTAGCCGGGGGTCGCGCTCTTACGCACAACAACGTTGTTTACCTCGTCGCGGGTGTAGTCCAAGCCAAGATTCTTTGCAAAATCGCACACGAAATCGGCAATCTTCTCTTCCTTGAAGCTTCCGCGCGGAATGGCGGAGATGTCTTCAAAAAGCTTGGCATAGGGCTTGTTGGTATGGTCAAGTATGTATTTCATGATATATCTCCTTTCGTTGAGGCTGTAGCGATTTTTTGGTTTCGCTACAGCCGCTTTTCAGGCTGTCTCAGACAGCTTTCAGGCGAGCTCCTTGCCGCTTGTAGTCTTGCAGACTATAAAGCCGACAAGAGAGGAGACAGGCAGAATGACGTACACGGGATGCCATGCTTTGCTCATACCGGAGATGACCCAGATGAGACCGATAGCCAGACCGGAGATGATGCTCCACATAGCAGCTTTGGTGTTCATATTCTTCCAGAACATACCTGCCACAAGCGCAAAGAACATGGGAGCAGTGACGCATGCCACAAGTATGGTGACGAGCTGGGTGAGCATGGACTGCTGGATGGCAAAGGTAGGAATGATGGTGAGGAAGCCGTATGCAAAAGCGATAAGGCGTGTAAGGGTGAGCTTCTTTTCCTCGGTGAAGTTCTGCTTGTCATACACGGGGTTCAACAGCTCACGGAAGATAGTTCCGATAGCAAGGAGCTGTCCTGCCAGCGTGCAGATAACAATGAGCGCGATAGAGGCGAAGATGAGCGTCATGAGCCAAGACGGGCAGTATGCGTTTATTGCGGTCGCAAAGGCTGCGGAGCTGTTGCCGTCACTGATGAGGTTCATTGCAACACAAGCCATGCCTATGAGTGCGCAGATAAAGCCGCAGGGCAGATTGAGAATAGCACCGAATGCAATGCCCTTCTTTGCGTTCGCGTCATCCTTTGCGATAAGTGAGGGCTGAATTGCCGCCTGCATGGTCAAAAATGCAACAAAACAGGTCAGGAACCAACTCACCCAAGTTTTGGTCGGCATGGAGAAGAGCGTGAAGTAGCTGGAATCAAGATTCTCATTCAGCGTGGAGAAACCGCCGATGCTCTTTATTACAAAGATGAGACCGATCGCCATGGAAAGGTACATGAGGAAGCAGCTGATCTTGCTGACGTAGTTAGCGCCGCTCACACCAGAAATAACGGTGTAGGAGATGGAGAGTATAAGACCTATGATGCACGCCCATGTCAGAGAAAGACCGGGAATAATGGTGCGGAAGATGGTGGTGACAGTGAAAAGCTGAACCGGGATATACACAAAGCCCATCAGCAGGTAAGCGTAGGAATAAAGCTTGCTGACCTTTGGAGAGTAGCGGTTAGCCATGAAGTTTGCAACCGTATCCTCGGTGATGTATTTGCGCAGACTGGAAATGAAGAATATTGACAGAAGCATTGCGACAGTGCCGGTGATACCGTACCATGCGCCGCCTATACCGAGTGTATAACCGTACTGAGCGGCACCGATGGTGGAGGTACCGCCAATCTGGAATGTAACGAGAAGCAGACCGACAGTTGTCCACGTGAGATTCTTGCCGCCGTTTGCCCATTGAGAGGCGCTGCTTACGCTTCTGCCAGCGAATATGCCTATAAGACATATTATAACTATAAGGCCAAACATTATTGCTGCGTTCATAAATCCTCCTAAATATCAAGTGATATATGTTGATTAAGAGATTGGTGCATGTGTTTGACTATTTTGTTTTATGAATTGTGTGTATGTGCTGTATACGTGTCTCTCAGATCACGCCGCCGGTGCGCAGGGTGTCGATCTCGCCCTCGCTCAGACCGAGCTGACGCAGAACAGCGTCATTGTCCTGCCCGAGTGCTGGGGCGGGGGTGCGCACAGAGGGGACGGTGTCGTCGAGCTTCACGGCGCAGCCGTTCACGGTCATATGACCGAGCGTCGGATGCTCCATCTCCACGAACATTTCCCTCTCCTTGACCTGCGGGTCGGCGAGGATCTGACTGATGTCGTATATGGGTCCTGCCGGTATGCCCTTGGACAGGATGAGATCGACCGCCTCATCCATCGTCATGTCCGCCAGCTTCTCCTCAATGACGTCGCGGATGGCGTCCTGATTTTCAAGACGGCCCACCATGTCGGCAAAGCGGGGATCGGTTATCATGTCCGGGCGGTCAAGCACCTCGGTGCAGAGCTTTTCATAAAGCTTCTGGTTGCCGCAGGCGATGATGACCGTGCCGTCCTTTGCCTTGAACCCGTCATAGGGAGACACCGCGGCGTAGCGGTTGCCCATGCGCGGCGGGATAACGCCGGATTCGAGATATTTTATCGCGGTGTTTTCTGTCGCTGCTATCACGGAATCCATCAGGCTGATGTCCACGCGCTGCCCCTTGCCGGTTATGCCGCGCGCGTTGACCGCCGCCAGCAGACCGACTGTCAGATGCAGTCCGCCCAGAATATCGCCCATTGCGCTGCCCGCACGGGTCGGCTCGCCGCCCTTGGGGCCGGTTATCGCCATCAGCCCGCCCATTGCCTGACCGAGAATGTCATAACCGGGGCGCAGACGGTATGGGCCGGTGTTGCCGAAGCCAGACACAGAGCCGTAGATGATGCGGGGATTGATCTCCTTGAGCACATCATAGCCCAGACCGAGCTTGTCCATAACGCCGGGACGGTAGTTTTCCACGACAATGTCCGCCGTCTTGACAAGCTTTTTGAATATTTCCTTGCCCTCCTGCGCTTTCAGATTGAGCGTGATGCCCTGCTTGTTGCGGTTTATGTTCGCAAAATACAGACTCTCGCGCTCACCGTTGCAGTTGGTGCGGAACGGGGGATAGGTGCGGGTATCATCGCCGGAGACCGGCATTTCTATTTTGATGACCTTCGCGCCCATGTCCGCGAGCATCATTGTGCAGAACGGTCCTGCCAGTACGCGGGTAAGATCCAGCACGACCAGATTTTCCAAAGCTCCGTGCTGACTCATCAGACCAGTTCATCCTCCCCGACGTTGATTTTCATGCGCATGAACGCCGAACCCATGGATTTGCCAAGCGTGTCGAGACGCAGTGAATGCGTTGCGCCGCCGCCGAGGGCGTGGTGCATCACGAAGTTGAAGCCATCCAGAGAGGGAACTTCATAGCGTGTGATGTCGCCCTTGACCATATCGCCGAAATATTCATGCACCTTTTCGACGGTGACCTCGCGCTTTATAATGTCGTAGTATTCCGGCTTTCTGGCGAAAACGCAGACATTGCTCGTGTCGCCCTTGTCGCCGGAGCGGCCATGCGCGATTTGAAGAAGATATATCTCCAACTTATTTCACCTCCACGATATGACTTGTGAGCCTGACGGCGTCGCGCGGGATGAGCGTGGGATAGAGACCGATGACCTCTGTCGCCTTGGCGCGTCCGCCGAAGAAGCTTGCTCCCGGAGGACCGTTGAGCTGCAGCGGGGAGATTTCGGGGATGATCTTCTCCACCTCGGCCTTGTCCTGCGCGCGTATCGCGATGCGCAGCACGCACTCGTTGGCGTTGTCTACCAGCTCCGGGCGCATGTCCGCCACGCCGAGGTGCAGGGCGTTGATGCCGAGGTAGCTTATATGCACCTCGTCCGCCTTCATGCCCTTGCGCTGCATTTTCTTCATGAGAATGTCCGCGGCGTACTGTGCCTTTTCGTAGGCGTTGGGCCATGCAAAGCTCAGGTATGTCACGACCTTCCAACCGGCGTGGTAGCCGATGCAAAGCTTGAGCATATCCGGCTTTTCCTTGCCGTGCACATTGCCTACGCGCACCTGGTTTTCACCGGCGTTCGTGAGCGTGGCGCGGCTGATGTCAACGGTGACGTCAGGCGTGATGTAGTTCGCGGGATCATGCACCTCATAGAGGAACTGCTCCGAGACGCTCTCACGGCTGATGAGACCTCCGCAGTCGGGCGCTTTGGTGATGATGAAATCATCGTCGCTGACCTTGGCGATGGGGAAGCCGAGCTGATCCATGTCTGGGACGGAGCGCCAGTCATACTGGAAGTTGCCGCCGGCGCCCTGACCGCCGCACTCAAGCAGATGACCTGCCATTATGCCGCGTGCAAGGTTGTCCCAGTCGCCCTCTTTCCACCCCATGCGGTAGGCGAGGGGAGCGAGGAACAGGGCGGAGTCTGTCGCGCGCCCGGTCAGAACGGTGTCCGCGCCCATGCCGAGGCAGTCCATGATAGGCTCGCGGCCGTAGTAGACGTTCGCGTTGACGATCCTGTCCTTGATGTCGTCAAAGCAGCCTGTGCCGTCCATGTTCTCAAACTTGATGCCCTCTGCCGCGAGCTCTGGGATGCGGTCGAGCAGGTCGTCGCCGAGAACGTAACCGATCTTGTAGCCGTGAAGCCCCTTGCCCTCGACCATCTCCTTGAGCTTATCCACGCACGCGGTGATGTTCATGCCACCGGCGTTTGTGAGGATACCGACTTTCTTCTGGTAGGCTTCCTCCGCGATTATGTCCATAAGCTTCAGAAAGTCTCTGGCGTAACCGGCTTGGGGGTTCTTCAACTTCTGCCGCTGCATGATCGACAGCGTCAGCTCGGCAAGATAGTCACAGGCCATATAATCCAGCTCTGCAGTGCGGATCATATGAATGGCGGCATCGTTGCTGTCGCCCCAGAAGCCTTGACCTCCTCCGATAGAGATCTGTTTACTCAAATTGTTTACCTCCTTTTGAGTAAGGACTGAATGCGCACGCATTAGTTACAACGTTGTAGTACAACGTGATACTAGCATTGAGCAAGTGATTTGTCAACAGAAGTTTGTGATAAAAACGGCGAAAAACGTTGATTTTGTAAAAAGTGCAGAAATTTGCCGCCTGAATTTGTGTGTATTGCCAATATTGACACAGAATTGACAATTAGGCGATTCTATGTTAGTCTATACATATATAAAAAATGTATAGAAGAGACACGCGGGAGGGTGAAAAATACATGAACATTCAGCAGCTAAGATGTGCCATCGAGGTGTGGCGCTGCGGCTCGATCAGCCGCGCGGCGGAGAGACTATACATGAACCAGCCGAATCTCAGCCGCGTCATAAAGGCGCTGGAGGAGGAATTCAACATCACGCTCTTCTCGCGCACTGCCTCCGGCGTGGAGGTCACGAACGAGGGCACGGCGTTTCTCACCGAGGCGGAGCGCCTTGTCGGGCGGAACGATGAGTTCGAGCAGGCGTTCAAGAACGGATACAGCGAGCGCCTTGTTTTCCGCATGGCTGTGCCGCGCGCGAGCTATCTGGCGTATGCGTTTTCCAACGCGCTTGCGCGCCACGGCGGGGACACGCTGAACGTCACGTATAAGGAGACGAACAATCAGGACGTTATCAACTGCGTCTCCGCGCTGGGGTACGATCTCGGCGTTATCCGCCTCCCGGTCGAGTTCGCGGCGAACTATAAAAAGCAGCTCGCGGAAAAGCAGCTCAAGGCGCAGGAGATTCTGACGTTCCGCTTCGTCGCGGTCATGAGCCGCGGTCACGCGCTTGCCGGACGGGAGAGCGTCCGCATGGCTGATCTTGCGCAGCACACCGCCCTTGTCCACGGGGATAATTACTCGGTCAACTTCTCCGACAAGTGGACGGATCAGCTCTATAAAACCGGGGTGTACCAAAAATCCGTCACGCTTTTTGAGCGCGGCAGCCAGTTTGACTTTCTGCGCAACGTGCCGGACACGTTCATGCTCGTCTCGCCCCTGCCGCCGGACATCCTCGCGGCGAACGACCTTGTCCAGATCCCGCTGAGCGAGAACGAGACAGGGCTTTTCGAGGACGTGGTGATAACGCGCCGCTTCCGCCGCGAGACGGCGTTTGAACAGGCGTTCATGAACAGCCTCCTCGATGTTGAGCATGACATAATGCGTCTGCCGACATTATAATATAGGCATGTATTTTTTGTATACCGTGTTATGCAATATGCATTTCCCAAACTTGGATATTTGATTTATTATACTATCAAGAGCCACGTGTATAGATGAAGCAGGGGGGAGTGTAATGTACAAATTCGATACCAAGGTCCAACATTTGAAGTACAAGGTCTTACGCACCGTCGCAAAGCATGCGTGGGAGGGCGACTTTTATACTTCGTTTTTGGACATCCCCAAGGAGATAATCCCCGGCAAGGTGCCGACCATGCGCTGCTGCGTGTATAAGGAGCGCGCCATACTGGCCGAGCGCGTCAAGCTCGCCGCGGGAGGGGACAGAAATAACCCCAATGTCATCGAAGCCATCGACATCGCCTGTGACGACTGCCCGACCGGCGGCTATACCGTCACTGACGTGTGCCGCGGCTGTATCGCCCACCGCTGTGAGGACGCCTGCCGCCGCGGCGCGATAACGCATGACGAGTTCCACCATGCGCATATAGATAAATCCAAGTGTGTCAACTGCGGTCTGTGCGCGAAAGCTTGCCCCTACGGCGCAATATACAACCGCAAGCGCCCTTGCCAGAACGCCTGCAAGATCGGCGCCATCTCCATGAACGAGGACGGCACGGTCAAGATCGACAACGATAAATGCGTCTCCTGCGGCGCGTGCGTGTACCAGTGCCCGTGGGGCGCGGTCTCGGACAAGTCGTTTATCCTCGACGCGATAAAAATGCTCCGCCTGAGCGAGCGGGTGTATGCCATCGTCGCGCCTGCCATCGTCAGCCAGTTCACCTATGCCAAGCCCGGTCAGGTCATCACCGGCATAAAGGCACTCGGCTTCCACAAGGTCGTCGAGGCGGCGCTGGGCGCGGACATGGTCGCCTATGCCGAGGCGGCGGAGCTTGCCGAGCGCGGCTTTCTCACCAGCTCCTGCTGCCCCGCGTTCGTCAGCCTCGTGAAAAAGCAGTTCCCGGCGCTTGCGGAAAACGTCTCGCACAATATGTCCCCCATGGCGACGATCGCCAAGCGCATAAAGGAGCTCGACCCCGACGCAAAGACCGTGTTCATCGGTCCCTGCACCGCCAAAAAGGCGGAGTTCCAGCTGCCTGAGGTGCACAGGTATGTCGACTGCGTCCTCACGTTTGAGGAGCTTCAGGCGATGTTCGACAGCCGCGAGCTGGACATTACATCCATGGAGGAGAGCGAGCTGAACGACGCCTCCGGCTTCGGGCGCATCTTCGCGCACTGCGGCGGTCTCGCCGCGGCGGCAGCGGAGGCACTGCGCGAGCAGGGGAGCGAATTTGATCTCAAGCCGCTGAGCTGTGACGGCATTGAGGAATGCCGCGCTGCGCTGCTGAAAGCCTCCCGCGGCAAGCTCGACGCGAACTTTGTCGAGGGTATGGCGTGCATGGGCGGCTGCGTCAACGGCGCAGGCAACATGGTGCACAGCGACGCTAACCGCGTCAAGGTCGATTCGTTCAGCAAGAAGGCGCATACGCAGAATATAAAGGACTCGCTCGACATCGCAATGACCGAGTTTGACAGCGCCGTTTCCGGGGGAGGAGAAGGACAATGAGCAAAAAAACGCTCTGGCTGTGCCGCACGGCGGTCATGATCGCCGTTCTCGTCGCACTGCAATTTGTGACAAAGCCCTTGGGGCAGTTCGTCACCGGCTCCTGCGTCAACATGGTGCTCGTCGTGGCGACGCTGTGCGGCGGGCTGTGGTGCGGCTTCACCGTCGCGCTCATCTCTCCGTTTGCGGCGTTCCTCGTCGGCGTGGGTCCCGCGCTCATCCAGATCGTCCCCGTAATCTCCGTGGGCAACATCGTGCTCGTGCTGGTGTATGCCTTTGTGTATAAAAAGCTCGACCGCGCATGGGTGCGCGAGTGCGCCGCGGTCATCGCGGCGGCGGTGCTGAAGTTCGCGGCGCTGTATCTCGTCGTCGTGAAGCTGCTGCTGCCGGTGCTGGGGCTTGCCGAGAAGCAGGTCGCCGTCATGAGCGCAATGTTCTCCTGGCCGCAGCTCGTCACCGCCCTCATCGGCGGCGTTCTCGGCGCCGTGGTGTCCATCCCGGTCAAAAAGGCGATGAAGAAATAAGCCGCGGCATAAAAAAGACGCGGGCTCATGCCCGCGCCGGATAAATCTGATTCTATTCTTACATACCTCTTTTTCCAACGCGGATACCCCAGTGCTAGGGGCATCCGCGTTGGATTTTCTCATTTCTTTTTCCTCCAATTCAAAAGTAATGCGGAATTTGTTATCACGAGCACGGAGCCCGCGTTATGCACCAATGCGCCGACCACGGGGTCGAGCACCCCGGTGATCGCCAGCACTATTGCCACAAAGTTGAGCGTCAGCGAGAACGTCAGATTGAGCTTTATCGTCCCCATCATCCGCTTTGCCAGCGCCGTCAGGTGCGGCAGCTCGCGTATCTCGTCATTGACAAGGGCGATGTCCGCCGCGTCCACGGCAATGTCACTGCCGACGCCGCCCATCGCGATGCCGACCGTCGCGCACTTGAGCGCCGGTGCGTCGTTTATCCCGTCGCCGATCATGCACACGCCGTGTCCTGCGCTCTCTCGGGCTTTTATGTAGTCCAGCTTGCCCTCCGGCAGCAGCGCCGCGCGCCACTCGCTTATGCCGAGCTTTGCCGCGATCGCGCCCGCGGCGCGCTCATTATCGCCCGTCAGCAGCGCGATGTCCTTTTTCGTTCCGCCCCAGTCCAGAAACGCCTCGAGCGCGTCGGTTATCCTTTTCATAAAACCCCTCCTTTGCATACCCTATGGGGTATGGGTATCAACACGCATATCATACCTATGGGGGTATGGGTATGTCAAGCTGCAAAATAAAATTTTCCGCAAAAAAACATAAAAATACCGCCGCGGACAGACTCAGGCTTGAGCCATCTGCGGCGGTATGGTTTGCATATGCAGCTGTATTCTTAGGTCATGTTCGCGAAGCGCTCGACAGCCTTGGTGAAGCTCTCTATCGTCTTCTCCGCGTCGCCGTGCTTTATGCCGTCGCGCACGCAGTGGTTGATATGCCCCTCAAGCACGACCTGCCCGCATTTATGCAGCGCGGACTTTGCGGCGTTTATCTGCGCCAGCACGTCCTCGCACGGGACGTCCTCATCCACCATGCGGTCGATCGCCTGCACCTGACCTATTATTTTTTTCAGTCTTCTGTGCAGGTTTTCAGCATCTATGCACTGTTTCATCCGCGTGACCTCCGATCCGCCTCTGCGGCAGTTTTGCTTTTGCCTTATTATATCTGCCCCGGGCGGCGAAGTCAAGTGCGGCGCTCAGTGCTTGAAGCCGAACAGACCCTTCTTCTCGTAGGGCTTGGTGGTTATCTCGCCGACATCGTAGCCCGTGGCCTCTATCGCGGCCTTTATCGCGGCGGTGTCGGGCTCAGTCTCAGTGAGAATGACGGTCTCGCCCTTGGAATGGGAGGAAGTGACCTTCTTCACGGGGCACGCGGCGCGCACAGCGTCGTTGATATGTGCTTCGCACATGCCGCACATCATCCCGCCGACTTTTATTTTGGTCTCAAACATGGTTTATCGCTCCTTCTGAAAATCTACTAAGACAGCGGCACTTCATCCGCGTCGCTGCCTCGTGTTTTCGGTTTTAAAAAGAATATGGGAGATGCAGAGAGGTGAAACTGCATCTCCCTTTTCTTACTTACGGCAGCTGTGGCACCCGCCGTGCATGGCACAGCTTGCGCAACCGGCGCCGCAGGAGGACTTGCCCTGCTTTTTCTGTCGCACGAGGTATATGGAGATGGAGACAACAATGGCTATCAGTACAATGCAAATAAGGATAGTGGAAAGGTTTTCGGCGACAAAGCTTAACATGACAATCATCTCCTTATGAAGAAATTAAGAAACAAGCAATTTAAGAGGCACGGGAGAACAGGAGGAACAGAACACTACATAAAAGTTCTCCCGTGCGGAAGTGGTGTGCTGCAGATCAGACCTTAGAGGAGAGCTTGGTGGCTTCCTTGTAGGGGCGGGCAAGCATGTAGATGATGCCCGCGAGCGCCGCGATCGCGAAGATCAGACCGATAACGCTGACATTGCCGGTGAACAGACCGCCGAACTGATTGACCATCAGGGCGATGATGTAGGCAAAGCCGCACTGGTAGCCGATGGCGAACCAGGTCCACTTGGAGTTGTTCATCTCACGCTTGATAGCACCGATAGCCGCGAAGCAGGGCGCGCACAGCAGGTTGAACACGAGGAAGGAGTAGCCGGAGACCGGAGTGAAGGTGGAAGCAAGGGTCGCGTACACGTCGCCGGAAGCACCGTAGAGGATGCCCATCGTGCCGACGATGTTCTCCTTGGCGACAAGACCGGTGATGGAGGCGACGGCTGCCTGCCAGTTGCCCCAGCCAAGAGGAGCAAATATCCAAGCGATCGCGTTGCCGATGGTTGCGAGGATGGAGTAGTCGATCTCTTCTTCGGAGAGCATACGGAACGCACCGTCAACAACACCGAAGTAAGTGGTGAACCAGACAAGGATGGTGGACAGAAGGATTATCGTGCCGGCCTTCTTGATGAAGCTCCAGCCACGCTCCCACATGGAACGGAGAACGTTGCCGAGGGTCGGCCAGTGGTATGCGGGCAGCTCCATAACGAACGGAGCAGGCTCGCCGGCGAACATCTTGGTCTTCTTGAGCATGATGCCGGAGATGATGATCGCGGCCATGCCCACGAAGTAAGCGGAGGTTGCGACCCACGCGGAGCCGCCGAAGATCGCACCTGCGATCATTGCGATGAACGGGACCTTTGCGCCGCAGGGGATGAACGTGGTGGTCATGATGGTCATGCGGCGGTCACGCTCGTTTTCAATGGTACGGGAAGCCATGACGCCCGGAACACCGCAGCCGGTACCGATGAGCATGGGGATGAAGGACTTGCCGGAGAGACCGAACTTGCGGAAGATACGGTCAAGCACGAATGCGATACGTGCCATGTAGCCGCAGGCCTCAAGGAATGCGAGCAGCAGGAACAGAACGAGCATCTGCGGCACGAAGCCGAGCACCGCGCCGACACCGGCGACGATACCGTCAAGGATCAGACCCTGGAGCCACTCTGCGCAGTTGGCGCTCTCAAGTGCGTTGCCGATGAGTACGGGGATACCGGGAACCCAAACGCCGTAGTCCGCGGGATCGGGCTCGTCGCCGAGCTCGTCGAGCGTTGCCTGAGCCTCTGCGAGGTCGTCAAGCGTGGCGGTCTCTTCCTCGGTTGCGAGGGTCTCTTCGTCTTCAACGGTGTAGGTGAACACGCCGTCAGCGGGCTCGCCGTTCTCTTCAACGTAGGCTTCGTAGCCGTCGACTATCGTCGCGGCGTCGCCCCACTCTTCTGCGACTTCGTTGTACTCAGCGGAGCCGATGCCGAACAGGTGCCAGCCGTCGCCGAACAGTCCGTCGTTTGCCCAGTCGGTCGCGGAAACGCCGACAGTGACCATGGAGATATAGTACACAAGGAACATGACCACGGCGAAGATCGGGAGACCCAGCCAGCGGTTGGTGACGACCTTGTCTATCTTATCGGAGGTGCTCAGGCCGCCCTTGTTCTTCTTCTTGTAGCAGCCCTTGATTATCTCGGCTATGTAGAGGTAACGCTCGTTGGTGATGATGCTCTCCGCGTCATCGTCCAGCTCCTTCTCGGCGGCCTTGATGTCTTCCTCAACGTGAGCCTTGACATCATCCGCGATGCTGAGCTTCTCAAGCACCTTATCGTCGCGCTCAAACACCTTGATGGCGTACCAGCGCTGCTGCTCCTCGGGCATGTTGTGCACAACGGCCTCTTCAATGTGGGCAATCGCGTGCTCAACAGGACCGGAGAAGGTGTGCTGGGGAATGGTCTTGCCGTTCTTTGCCGCCTCAATTGCGGACTCTGCGGCCTCCATAACGCCCTCGCCCTTGAGAGCGGAGATCTCGGTCACGGGGCAGCCAAGCTCGCGGGACAGCTCCTTGATGTTGATGCTGTCGCCGGACTTGCGAACCACGTCCATCATGTTCACCGCGATGACCACGGGAATGCCGAGCTCGGTCAGCTGGGTGGTGAGGTAGAGGTTACGCTCAAGGTTGGTGCCGTCGATTATATTCAGTATTGCGTCGGGACGCTGCTCAATGAGGTAGTTGCGCGCCACGACCTCTTCCAGAGTGTACGGGGAGAGAGAGTAGATACCGGGAAGGTCCATGATGACGACGTCGTCATGCTTTTTCAGCTTGCCTTCCTTCTTCTCAACGGTGACGCCCGGCCAGTTGCCAACGAACTGGTTGGAGCCGGTCAGCGCATTGAACAGTGTGGTCTTGCCGCAGTTGGGGTTGCCGGCAAGAGCAATTTTGATTTGTTTGTCCATTTTGCAAAAACTCCTTTTTTCGTTAAACTCCCTTAACCTTTTTGGAAATGAAAAAGCCGGTTTTACTCGGCAATTTCGATCATTTCCGCGTCTGCCTTACGCAGAGACAGCTCATAGCCTCTCACAGTGACCTCGATGGGGTCGCCGAGAGGCGCGACCTTGCGTATGTAGACCTCGGTGCCGCGGGTAATACCCATGTCCATGATGCGGCGCTTGACAGGACCTTCGCCGTGGAGCTTGACAACGGAAACGGTCTCGCCGATCTTCGCCTGCTTGAGTGTTTTCATTCTCTTGTCCTCCTCTATTTGCATTTTAAGGGTAAACTAAAAATGAATCACGGTGTCAAACCATGATCTTGCGGGCCATTTCCTCGCTTATCGCAATTCTGGCTTCCTTGACCTTGACGATGATGTTGCCGTTGAGCGCGGTGATGACCGTCACGGTGTCGCCCACAATGAAGCCCAAATCTTCCAGATGCTTTTTGACCTCGGGCGAGCCGCCGATACGCCGTATCATGTTCTCCTCGCCGGGATCTGCCAGAGCAAGAGGCATCATAAAAAATCGACCTTCTCTCTCTTTGATGAACTGTGACCAGACTGACCCGATCACTGAGAAAACATAAGGTTAAGACTCCTTAACCAAGTGTGAGTTTAGCATATCTAACCTATGATGTCAATAGGAATTTTTTTATTTTCGTAAAGTTCTTGCAATTTTGGTTAAAGTGTGCTAACTTAGGTATACATAATTCAAGATAATTCATTTTATGAAAGCTGGTACACTATATATGGTTATACAGAAAGCCTCGGAAGACTATTTGGAGACTATGCTCATGATGAAGGAGAAGCACGGCTATATCCGCTCCATCGACATTGCTGCGCACCTCAACGTCACAAAGCCCAGCGTCACCTACGCCACAAAGCGCCTCAAGGAGAGCGGTCATATCACTATGGATAAGGACGGGCTCATCACGCTCACCGATAAGGGAATGGCCGTCGCATCCAGCATGCTCGACCGCCATAAGTCGCTCACGAAGTTTCTGATGATGCTCGGCGTGGACAGGGAGACGGCGGAAACCGACGCCTGCAAGCTTGAGCATGACCTCAGCGAGGTCTCGTTTGAGGCGATATGCAAGCACGTGCGGCAGGTCGTCGCCGAGCACGAGGCAAACGGCGACCCCGTAAAAGTGCCGGATATCAAGTGAATAACGGACAGCATAAGGGCGCGCCATTCCGGCGCGCCCTTACGTGTATGAAAAGGAAACGAGATGAAAAAATCCATCCAATGAACACATATTAATATAGAGGGGGAGGGGAGCCGTGCGGCGTGCCGCCGCCGGCCTATGCATCAGCGGTGGCTCGGCGCGAGGGAGGACTTGCCCAGACCCAGCCCCTTTGTGATGAACGCCATCGCGTCGTTCATGCTGTACGAACGCACAAACTTGTGGCGGTATACCCGCTTGCCGAGGCGCGTTGCGGGGACGGGACGACCTTCAACATAACCGCAGTCATAGCACATAAATTTATCAATCTTGGTGTGGGCATCCATGACCATTTCTTTACCGCAGCAAGGGCACTTCATATTCATATCCTCCTGATAGCTGCCGGGCGCATAGGCACCGGCGAATTTGTTCTCTATCTTCGTTTGTTTTTTATTTAACTTACAAGCGCAGTATACAGCCTTGATTAAAAATTGTCAAGCAATAATTGAGAAAAATTTATCAAATGCGTAAAGTTTATTTATTTCGCCGAAAGCGGCGGAAATATGCCCGCTTTGTGCTGGACATTCGCGCCTCAGTGAGGTAAAATACACAAAGAAATTTGAGATTGATTTTCATTTTTGGAGGAACATATGCGTTACATTGAGGTCAGCATCGACACGCCGGAGCAGGAGATCGACGCGCGCTGTGAACAGCTTGCCGCGCTGGGCGCGGAGGGCTTCGTGATAGAGAACGAGGCGGATTTTCAAAACTTTCTTGAGAATAACCGCCAGTATTGGGACTATGTCGACGCGGAGCTTGAGCAGTCCTACAAGGGCGTGAGCCGCATAAAGTGCTATCTGACGGACGATGAGGCCGGGGAGGCGGTGCTCGCGCGCATAAAGGCGGCGTACCCCGAGGCAGTTTCCGCATATACCGCCGATGAGGACTGGGAGAACAGCTGGCGCGACTGCTATGAGCAGATAGAGATCGGCGAAAAGCTCGTCGTCGTGCCGGAGTGGATGGACGCGCCTGACAATGGGCGTATCGCGCTCCGTCTTGATCCCGGCATCGCCTTCGGCACGGGCAGCCACCCCACGACGAAGCTGTGCCTTGCCGCGTTGGAGAGCTATGCCGCGCCCGGCGTGCGCGCGCTCGACCTCGGCTGCGGCAGCGGAATACTCGGTATCGGCGCGCTGCTTCTGGGGGCGGAATCGAACACCGGGTGCGACGTTGACCCCATGGCGCCAGAGGCCGCGATGGCCAATGCCGCGCTCAACGGTATCGGCGAGGACAAAATGCGCGTCTATGCCGGGGATATTCTCAAGGACGCCTCTCTCCGCCGCACGCTTGGCGGCGGGTATCAGCTGGTGCTGGCGAACATCGTTGCCGATGTGATAATCGCGCTTGCCGCCTACGCGCGCTCATTCATGGCGCAGGATGGCGTGTTCATCTGCTCCGGCATCATCGACGACCGCGCGGACGAGGTGCGCGCCGCACTTGAGCGCAATGGCTTCACCGTCGTCGCCCATACCTCCGAGGAGGAATGGCACTGCTACGTGTGCCGGTGAATTGTATAGAATAAAAATCGCCCAAGGCGGGAAATTTTACGTCCCTGCCTTGGGCTTTGCCGTTATCTTATCTTATCCGCCGCGCCTCGACGTAGTAGCGCTTGTCCTCGGCGTGACCGACGGAGAAGCTCTTGCGCGGGAGTATGCCGTTTTCGCGCACATAGTCGAAAAGCTCATCCTTGCTGATGCCGCCGTAGAGGAAGCCTATTGCGCCCTCCTGCGCCGCCAGCGCGCGCACGGTGTCCTCCCCGTGGATGTAGTCCACGCGCACATCAGGGTGCGCCGCGGTGTAGCCGTCGATAAAGCGCTGCATCTCGCCGGTCTCAAGTCCCGCGACGTATACGCGCCCGTGCTCGCCGCGCGTGATGTACTCCACCGCGCGCCCGCTTTGCGCCGGGAACGCCGCGTGCAGCGCGCACAGCACGTCCGCCGTGTCCGCGTCGAACAGCACCCTGTATATCGGCTCGAAGCTTATCGCTTCGCTGTGTATGTTCACCAGCTCCGCCAGCGCATAGCGCGCCGCGTCCGTGCCGATGACCTCCGCCGCCGCTTTCGCCGTGGCGAGCGAGTGGTTGCCGTCGCCGACCGCGAAGAGGAGCTTTTCTCCCTCCGTGCCGCTCTCCTCCTCAAGCCGCGCAAGGGCGGCGAGTATGCGCTGCTGCTCCGCTGCGTCTATGAGCCAGCCGCGCAGATGACCGCCGCCGAGCATAAGCTCAAAGTCATAGAGCTTCACGAGCCGCGACGTGTCTATCCCCTCGATTATCTCGCGCCGCCGGTCGTCCATGAACACCATGATGTGCGGCAGCTCGAGCGGAGCGTCGCGCCGTATCGCGACGCGCGGCGGGATGCGCGAGAGCACCGTCCCCTCCGTCGGGCGGATGAGGCACTTTGCCCCCGGCTCATAGCTGTAGTCCGCGAGGGCGAACGCGCCCACTATGCCGCGCCGCACGCGCTCGTCGGGCTGGGTGCGCTCGGTGCAGATCATCGCGTTTTTGTATTCGTTGAAAACACCCTCGGCGAGATAGCGGCGCATCGTGTCGTTTATCTCGCGTATGCGTGCCTCGTCGTTCCCGTCGCCGAGGTAAACCTCCGGCAGAATGAGCCTCAGCGCGGACGGCGCGCCGCCCGCTATCGCGTCCGCGCGCTCCCAATACTCCGGCTGGGAGGTGAACTGGTCGCACGCAATGCACGCCCAGCGCTCAAAATCCGCCTTGGGCAGCAGTATATCAGCAGAACCGAACGGCAGTTTGGTTGACATAATATATCTATCTCCATTCTTTTTCTGTTTTGATGAATATAACACCTCCGTGCCGCGCCGTCAATCATACATATGCCACAAAACCGACGATTGACGCGGCGAAAAAGCTGTTATAAAATACATATACTTATAATAAATATGGGAGATACGATATGACGATCACAAACTGCAAAATAGACCGCGGCAGCGTGTATGCCGACATACTGCTCGCGCCGGCGGACATTGCCGCGGCTGGCTCTCCGCAGGAGGCGGTGAAGTCTGCCCTTGCCGCGCTCGCGCAAGAGAAGGGGCTCGCCCCGCTCATCTATACGCGCGTCACCGCCATGGACGCGCAGCCCGACGGCTCGCTCGCCGTCAGCCTTGAGGGCGCAATACCGCCGGAGGTCATTCTCGGTCCGTATCTCGGCGTTGAGGTGGACATCGGGCATTGCGAGGATTTTGAGGACGCGGCGCTGCACGCGGCGGCGAAGAACCTACGCGTCGTTGTGCCGGAGCTTGTTATCCAGCGCAAGATAGACACCGCGCTGCTGGAAAAGGAGTCGGAGCTGCTGGAGAGCCTTTCGCTCAACACGCTTGCCGACATACGCGCCATCATTGCCAACCTCAACGACGCGCTCGACCTGGGGCTTGACGATGAGGAGATGTGGGCAAAGGCACTCAAGGCGGCGGAGAACTATATCGGCATGGGCATGCAGGACATCGGCGCGTTTGCCCAGTCGTTTGACGGCGTGCTCGACGCGGACGCGCAGGACATTGTCCGCGCAGCGGAGCGCCGCGCATACGCCAGAGGCGGACTTCCCGCCGAGCGGATCGCCGAGGATGTGTTCGACGCATGGCTGCGCACAGAGGGCAAGACCCGCGAGGCGTGGCGCGCCGAGCAGCGCGAATATGCCGAGCTTTTGAGCCGGGTGGACTTCCTCCTTGCCGCCGTCGCGGACGAGGAGGGCATAACCGCTGAGGATGATGAGCTTGAGCGCGCCGCGCGCGACCTCGCGGCGCAGTACCAGATGAGCGTGGACGATGTGATCGCCGCCGTCGGCGCGGACGCGATACGCCACCATATCCGCATGACCAAGGCGAATCAGATCATCGTCGAGAACGCGAGAAATAAGTAAAGCATAATGAACGCAGAACGGGAGCGCCGCAGCGAGCGGCGCTCCCGAAGTTTATACGGTTTATATCATTTGTTGCCGTAGAGCGTGTTGAACCCTGTGAAGTCAAAGCTCTTCAGGCAGTCCATCATCAGCTGTGTGTTCGCGATGGCAATGTCGTCGCCAATGACGAAGGCGTAGTTGTTGTAGCTGGCGTAATAGTCCGTGCTGCCGGAAAATGTCTCGTGCTGAAGCTCATCATAGAAGTACATGCCGTAGGTCTGCTCTGCACCGGTTATGCTGACGTCGGCAAATATCTCGGAGGCTGTCCGCTCGCGGTTGGAGCCGTCCTCAATGGCCGTTTTTATGACGTTCTCAACCTTGTAGAGCTGGAGCATATTGATGAACGGACGGTCGGACTCTGCCAGCAGCGTGTGCATTGGTCCCCAGTTTTTCAGCACTTCCTCCGCCGTCAGATCGTCCAGCACCGGCGACCATTCGTAGCCCTTGTTGCTGGCAAGCCCGGTCAGCATGCGTTCCTTCTGGTCAACGGACGTGAAGTACGGACCGAGGAATGTGAAATAGAACATCACATTGTTGCGGTCGACATTGTCCCGCACGACTATCCACATCCACGGCTCCGCGCCCTCGCGCCGGTCGCGTATCTTGCCGCTCTCGTTGTAGTACGGCTCCGCCGTGGCGCTGTCGTACACCTCGTAGCTCACGCCCCAGCCCTTCGGGATCGTGACGGTGAAGATGTCGCAGGCGTAAAGCTCCGTCTCCATGGGGGGTTCGGTCGCCGCGGGTTCTTCCACCACGGGCTCCTCCGCGGGCTGCGCGTCGTCAACGGTGCCGACGAACTCCGCCGTGGGCTCAGGCTCGGCAGTGCTCGTGCTGCCGCAGGCAGCCGCCCCGAAGAGAATGCACAGCATCAGCGCAAGCGCGATAAGCTTTTTCATTGCGGTTGTCATTTTTTGCCCTCCTTGCTTTTAAGCATAGCAGTTTTGCTCTGGCTGTATTATACAATATACGGACGAAAATACCAATACTTTGTTCTGATTTTTTTGAGAAAATTTTCTGCACTGTCGGGCTTGCCATGGGCACGACCGTCAGCATCGGGCAGGCTGTGGGCGCGGGGGACAAGCGCCGCGCGGCGGAATGCGTCGGCAATACCGTCACGCTTTTTATGGTGCTTGCCGTTGCGCTGACGGTGGTGCTGCTGGTATCCGTTCGCGGCATCGTCGCGGCGGTGTCAACGCCCGCGGCGGCCGTGGAGGGGACGGTCAAATATCTCACGGTGTGCTTTATCGGCATTCCGTTTATCACGGCTTATAATATCATCAGCTCTATTCTCCGCGGTCTCGGCTATCGGCGTGCAGAATATCGGCGCGGCCAGCCGCCTCTTCCCTGCGACGCTCTTCCCCATGGGGCTCGCGACCGCGGCGGGGTCTCTCGTTTCTGTTGTGATCTGCCTCGCGGCCTACGCGGTGCTCCGCCGCCGTGAGCGCACTGCGGAAACCGCGGGGTGAACATGCTGAAAAATGATATAAAAACCGCGCTGCTGATAAAAAACTCAGCAGCGCGGTTTGGTGTTTACAAGCAGAGAAAATCTTATGCTTTTCCTTTGTTCCCTCTCTCCGGCAGCACAAAGATGAACACCAGCGAGCTGACGCACAGGAGGAACGGATAGTACAGGCAGGGGATTATCTCAAACGCGGACACGGTGCAGCCGAGTGTCGCGGCTGTGGAGATCGCGACGAGCATCTGCGCGCCGTAGGGGATTATCCCTTGGAAGATGCAGGAGAACGTGTCCAGCAGTGACGCGGTCTTGCGCTTGGAAATGCCGTAGCCCTCCGCCATTTCGGCGGCAATGGGGTTTGCCATGACGATTGCGACGGTGTTGTTGGCGGTGGCGATGTCCATCGCACCGACGAGCAGACCCATGCCGAGCTGACCCATCTTCCTGCCCTTGAACGTTTTCTGTATGCCGTACAGCAGCGCCGTGAACCCGCCGTATTCATTGATGAGCGCGCAGATGGCGGACACGAGGATGGCGACCATGGTGGTCTCGAACATGCCGGACGCGCCAGCGCCCATGTTCGCCAGCAGGTCTGTCGCGGCGGTCGCGCCGGTGCACAGCATGATGACCGAGCCGGACACTATGCCCACCAGCAGCACGACAAACACGTTGATGCCCGCGATGCCGCCCGCGAGGACGAAAATGTACGGGATTATCTGGATGAGGTTATATTCCTGAATAACGACATCCTCAATACCGCTTCTGAGTGAGAGGACGATGATGATCGCGAGCGTGGCGAGCGCGGCGGGCAGCGCGATGGCAAAGTTCTCGCGGAACTTGTCGCGCATTTCGCAGCCCTGCCCGTTGCACGCGGCGATGGTCGTGTCTGAGATGAATGAGAGGTTGTCGCCGAACATCGCCCCGCCCATGACACTGCCGATGCACAGCGGCAGGGAAATGCCGGAGTTGATGGCGATCTCCACGCCGATGGGGGTGATGAGCGTGATGGTGCCGACGGACGTGCCCATCGCGGTGGATACAAAGCAGCTGATGATGAACAGCGCCGCCACGGCGAACTTCGCCGGGATGATGGACAGCAGGAAGTACGCCACGCTCTGCGCGCTGCTGCGCCCGACGACGCCGACGAATATGCCGGCGGCCATGAAGATAAGTATCATGGTGACGATGTTCTTGTCGCCGATGCCCCTGCCCATGAGGGCGAGCTTGTCGTCAAAATTGAGCGCCTTGTTCTGCATGCAGGCGACCAGCAGCGCGATGAGGAACACGACTACGATCGGGATGGAGTAAAAACCCATGGGTATTTTCAGAACATACTCAAAAACGATGCCCAGCCCCAGATACAGCACCAGAAACACGCCTATCGGCAGCAGTGCCTTCACATTGCCTTTTTCCACTATCTCTACCTCTCTCACCTTATAAAATAACACGTTAAAAAATGTATACCCACTATAACACATATTTCATGATTTGCAAATGCTTTATGACACGATTCGCGCCGTGAGGCGAAAAAATAACCCGCAGCACAGTGCAGGTTAATAATGTGAGAATATCGCGCCCGCGCCCTCACGCGGCGCCGCTTTGCTTTATCCCGTGCATGAACCCCGTGAGGGAGTTTGTGTGTATATCCCCGGCGATGACGCGCTGCCCCTTTATGTACAGCGTCACGAGCACCGTGTCCGTAGCCTGCGGGTAATTCGTCACCTCATAGGTGTACTGGCTGCACGTCTGACCGAGGTATTTGCGCAGATCGTACCCCTGCGCCAGCTGCATCTCGTTGTAGTCGCGCATCACGCCCTCCAGCGCCTCCGGCAGCGTGACGGACTTGAACTCCTCCGTGTCGGGATCGATCTCCCACCCCAGCTCGCTGAGGAAGCTCTGCCGTCCCTCGAGCGTGGAAAGCCCCGTCTCGTTGTTTCTGTACGCGAACAGCCACTTTGCCAGTATCGCAAGAAACAGTATCAACGCGCACACAAAAATGATGGTCAGCGCCTTTTTCTTTGTGAATACCACAACTTTTTCGAGCATACCATGCACCTCCGATGAAGCCTATTCGATAATAAGTATTCAAAAAACGGTACAAGTATGCTATAATACAATTTATGTTTGCGTTTTATTGTTGGAGGTGGCGCTGTGGCACAGGTCAGATTGGATAAATATCTCGCGGATATGGGCATTGCCAGCCGTAAGGAGCTGCGCGCCGTGATACGCAGCGGGCGCGCCGCCGTCGATGGCGTCACCGTCACGTCGCCCGACGCGAAGCTCGACCCCGAGCACAGTCGTGTCACGCTCGACGGGCAGGAGCTTTGCTATTCGCGCTTTCATTATTATATGCTCTATAAGCCCTGCGGTGTCGTCACGGCGACGGAGGACAAGCGGCAGGGGACAGTGATGGACCTGCTGCCGCCGGAGGCGCGGCGCATGGGACTTTTCCCGGTCGGGCGGCTCGACAAGGACACGAGCGGGCTTTTGCTGCTGACGGACGACGGAGAATTTGCCCACCGCGTCATTTCGCCAAGATCCGAGGTCGTAAAACTGTATTATGCACAGGTGGAGGGCGAACTGACAGCGGAGGACGCGGCCGCGTTCGCGCGCGGCGTCGTCCTAGGCGACGGGACGCAGTGCCTCCCCGCGCGCCTGGATATACTCGCCCCCGGCGAGTGCCGCGTCGCCGTGATGGAGGGAAAGTACCACCAGGTGCGCCGCATGCTCGCGTCGAGAGGAAAGCCCGTCAGAACGCTCAAGCGCGAGGCGATAGGCGCGCTGCGGCTGGACGGGGGCATGCGTGAGGGGGATTTTCGTGAACTTGACCAAAGCGAAATTGGACTGGTATATCTTGAAACTTGACTGAAAATTAACCCGATTTTTTGCTGTTTTTGAGCGTAAAAACCACAATGCGAAAAAAATTCACAAAAAACAGCAAGGATTTCTATTGAAAATCACGTAAAACTGAGGTATTATGTATAAAGATAAATGCGGGGTTATAGTGCTTTTTGCTATAAGAAGCTATGAGGACTATGAGGAGGCAGCCGCAAAGCAGGGGAGGCATATATTATGTCGAGCAAGATATTCCAGAATGTTATCATCCAGATGAAAGATGCCGTTGACAGGGTCATCGGTGTCGTGGACGAGCAGGGCTTTGTCGTTGCCAGCAGTGAGCTTGCGATGATCGGCTCTCGCCTTGACGATTTCCGCGCTTACGATTTTGACGGGGGCGAGCGCTATGTCGTGACCGCCGCCAGAACTTACAGCCCGCTGTCCGCCGAGGGCGTGAAGCTGGACTACGCCGCGTTTGTGGAGGGCACCGATCCTCTTGCAAAGACGCTGTGCGCCATTTCCGCCGTCGCGTTCAACGAGGCGAAGAATAATTATGAGGAGAAGCACAACAAGGCGGCGTTCGTCAAGAACATCATCTCCGACAATATCCTGCCGGGCGATGTGTACGTGCGCGCCAAGGAACTGCACTTCGTCACGGACGAGCCGCGCTCCGTGCTGCTCGTGCGCCAGGTGGAGAATCCCGATGTCTCCGCGGTCGAGGTCATATCACGCCTCTTCCCGGACAAGCAGCGCGACTTCGTCCTCAACATCAACGAGGCGGACGTCGTCATTGTCAAGGCGCTGCCCAGCGCGAACTGCCCGGAGGAGATCGCAAAGATCGCCCGCACGGTGGAGCGCGTCATGCATGAGGAGCTCGGCGCAAAGACCGTTATCGGCATCAGCACGAATGCCCGCCACCTGCGTGAGCTTGCCGACCGCTATAAGGAGGCGCAGGTCGCCATCGATGTCGGCCGCATCTTCGAGGCGGACAAGACCATTATAAACTACGAAACTCTCGGTCTCGGGCGCATCATCTACCAGCTGCCCACAACACTGTGCGAGATGTTCCTCAACGAGGTCTTCAAGAAGAACCCCATCGAAACGCTCGATGAGGACACGCTGGAGACCATCAACCGCTTCTTTGAAAATAACCTCAACGTCTCCGAGACCTCGCGCAAGCTGTATGTCCACCGCAACACGCTTGTGTACAGACTTGAGAAGATAAAGAAGATCACTGGGCTTGACCTGCGTGAGTTTGACCATGCCATCGTCTTCAAGGTGGCGATGATGGTCAAGATGTACCTCGACTCGCTCAACAATACCAAGTATTGATGTGTATCCGGCGCTTTAAGCCTCAGTTAAGGCTGACGCGCTAGAATATATCGGATCAATATGACCCGGTTTTCTGGAGGACTATAACAATATGGTTCAGATGAACAATGTCACCAAGGTCTATGAGAGCAGCAACACCGTTGCGCTCGATAATGTCGACCTGACGATCAACGAGGGGGAATTTGTCTTCCTTGTCGGTCCGTCCGGCTCCGGCAAGACCACGCTTATGAAGCTCATCACCGGCGAGGTGTTTGCTTCCTCCGGTCAGGTCATTGTAAATGACTTTGACATGACCAATATCCGCCGCAGCAAGCTGCCCAAGGTGCGCCGCTCCCTCGGCGTCATCTTTCAGGACTTCCGCCTTATCGACAATATGACGGTGTACGACAATGTCGCGTTCGTCATGCGCGTTGTAGGCGCCGCGCCCAAGGACATCAAAAAGCGCGTGCCCTACGTGCTGGAGCTTGTCGGGCTTGAGGGGCGCGAGAAGCGCATGCCCAACGAGCTTTCCGGCGGCGAGCAGCAGCGTGTCGCCATTGCGCGCGCCCTCGCCAACAACCCCCGCATGATCGTCGCGGACGAGCCGACCGGCAACCTCGACCCTGTGCGCAGTCTTGAGCTGATGCTGCTGTTCGAGAAGATAAACGAAATGGGTACGACGATCCTTGTCGTCACTCACGAGAAGGAGCTTGTCAACGCCTTTGCCAAGCGCGTCATTACCATTGACGGCGGGCACGTGATAAGCGACGGAATGGATGGGTATTACAGCTATGAGATTGAGTAGATGCGGCTATCTTATACGCGAGGGCTTCCGCAGCATTACAACGCACGGATTCATGTCCTTTGCCTCGGTCACGGTCATAATGGCGTGCCTTATCATCATGGGCAGCGTGTCGCTGCTGTCGGTGAACATTGACGCGCTCATAAAGGACCTTGAGGATCAGAACGAGGTCGTCGCCTTTGTGGACGACTCGATAACCGACGAGGACGAGGCCAAGGCTCTCCAGAGCAGCGTTGAGGCTGTCGACAATGTCAGTTCGGTGGAGTTCGTCTCCCGCACGGACGCGATGGATGCGTTCATGAGCAAGTATGACGAGTCCCTTATGGAGGGCATCGACGAGACGGTGTTCCGCCACCGCTATGTCATTCACCTCACGGATATCTCCCAGATGGCGGAGACGGAGCGCGATCTCAGGAACGTTCCAGGCATTGCCAAGGTCAATGCGCACCTTGACTATGCCCAGCGCTTTGTCACGATCCGCAATATCATCAGCGTCATTTCGCTCGTGCTCATCGTGATGCTGGTGTTCGTGTCGGTGTTCATCATGTCCAACACCATCAAGCTCGCCACGTTTGGCCGGCGCGAGGAGATCGCCATCATGAAGATGGTCGGCGCGAACAACTCCTTCATCCGCATGCCGTTCGTGGTGGAGGGTCTGGTGCTCGGCATTCTGGGCGGCGGTCTGGCGTTCTTTGCCGAGTGGGGCATATATGAGCTCATCACCGGTGAGCTTGTCAGCAGCCTCACGGGCAGCTTCATCTCGGTCGTGCCGTTCAGGTCTGTCGCGATGATAGTGCTCATCGTCTACCTCGGCACTGGCATACTTGTCGGCGCTGTCGGCGGCGTGAACGCGATACGGAACTATTTGAAGGTGTAAAGCGTCATACGTCACAGGACTAACCGAACGCGCCCCGCGCAGGCGGGGGAAAAGGAGCATACATACCTATGAACAATAAGAAGGTCATATCGGTCATCGCGATCGTGATGGCGGTGCTTATGGTCGTCTCGCTGGTCGTCAGCATCATCCCCATCAGCGCCTACGCCGTCACGGAGGATGAGATATCCGCTATCCAGAAGCAGAAGAGTGAAATATCCGGCAGGGTCAAGGACTGCAAGGAGCGTCTGGACACGCTCAAGCAGCAGCAGGCGAGCGTGCTGGAGCAGAAGGCCGCGCTCATGGAGCAGAACAAGCTCACGCAGGAGCAGATCGACCTTGCGCAGGAGCAGATCGACCTCTATAACGACATGATAGACGAGAAAGCGCAGGAGGTCGAGGAGGCAAAGACGCGCGAGGATCGCCAGCTCCAGAAATACCGCACGCGCGTGCGCGCCATGGAGGAGAACGGCGGCTACAACATTCTCGCGGTCGTTTTCAATTCCTCCAATTTCAGCGAGCTGCTCTCCGGCGTTGACGATATGGGCGAGATCATGAACAGCGACCGCGCCCTTGAGGATCAGTACATCGCCGCGCGCGAGGAGACTGAGGACATCAAGGCGGACTATGAAGCGGTCAAGGCCGATTACGAAGAGAAGCAGGGCGAGCTGAAGGCCGAGCAGGACGAACTGAAAAAGCAGATGGACGAGGCGAACGCCCTTATCGAGTCCCTTGCCGACGATATAGAGAAGGCGACGAAGGAATACGAGGCCGCACAGGCGGAGGAAGCCGCCGCCGCGGCGGAGGTCAGCCGCTTCATCGCCGAGTATAACGCCCAGAAGGCGGCAGAAGCCGCGCAGAACAACCAGAACAACAATAACGGCGGCACGTCCGACGGCGGCAGCACCGGCGGCAGCGACATCGGCGGCAACACCGGCAGCAATGTCACCGGCACCGGCTCGCTGATGTGGCCTGTCCCGTGCTCCATGCGCGTCACCAGCCGCTACGGCAACCGTTCCGACCCGTTCACCGGCAAGACCACCTATCACGCCGGTATCGACATTGACGGCTACGGCAACGACGGCCAGCCCATCGTCGCCGCCGACAGCGGCACGGTCATCACCGCGTCCAGCAACAGCGGCTACGGCAACTATGTCATTATCGACCACGGCGGCATGAAGACCGTCTACGCACATATGTCCGGTCTCGCCGTCAGCGCCGGTCAGTCCGTCTCACAGGGACAGACCATCGGCTATCTCGGCGCATCGGGACGCGCCACCGGCACGCACTGCCACTTTGAGGTGTATGTCGGCGACAGCAGAACGGATCCCGCCGCGTACTTTGCAGGTATATCCTACTATAACTGCTGACCGTATAATAACCCTTTCCCCGGTAAAAAGATATGAGCATTAGATATAAAAGGCTGCTTTCTGTGCTGCTTGCGGCGGCTCTCATGCTTCCCGTGCTGAGCGCAGGCGCATCGGTGGAGGCAAGCGCCGTCTCGCAGGAGGAGCTGGACCAGCTCAAGACCGAGCGCGACGCGCTTGTCCGCCAGCGGCAGGAACAGCAGGCAGTCGTCAACGAGCTGAAAAACCAACAGGCGAGCGTGCTCGCCGTCAAGCAGGCGCTTGACGAGCGGAATATGTACACCCAGTGGCAGATACAGCTCACCCAGCAGGAAATAGAGCTCTACGACGGCATGATCGCCGACAAGAGCATCGAGGTCGACGAGGCCAAGACGCTCGAAGCGCAGCAGCTGGATAAATACCGCACGCGCGTGCGCGCCATGGAGGAGAACGGCAACGCCAGCTATGTTGAGTATCTCCTCAACGCCTCCACCCTTGCGGAGTTTCTCACGGCGGTGGACGACATCGGCGAGATCATGCAGAGCGACCGCGCCCTTGAGGACGCCTATATAGAAGCGCGCGAGAACACGGAAGCCGTCGTCGCCGAGTATGAGGAGTATAAGGCCGACATCGTTGAAAAGCAGGACGAGCTGCGCACAGAACAAGCGGAGCTTCAGTCCGAGCTTGACGAGGCGACCGCGCTCATCACCGACATCACCGCGAACCTTGCCGACAACGCCGCCGTGCTTGAGCAGTTTGAGGCTGCCGAGCGCGAGGCGGAGACGAACGTGGCCAACATGGTCCTCGCGCTTGAAAAGAAGCGCCAGGCGGAGGCTGCTGCGGCAGTCGTCGGCACGGGCGCGTTCATCTGGCCCGTCCCGTCGTGCACGTATCTCACCAGCCGCTTCGGTCTGCGCGTGCACCCCATCTACGGCACCACCAAGTCCCACACCGGCGTTGACATCGGCGCAGAATCCGGCGCAACCATCGTCGCGGCGGACGGCGGCACGGTCGTCATTGCGGGCGTGAACAGCGGCTACGGCAACTGCGTCATGATCGACCACGGCAACGGCTATAAAACGCTGTACGGGCACATGTCCTCCATCGCCGTCACGAACGGGCAGACCGTCTCCCAGGGCGATACAGTGGGCTATGTCGGCAGCACCGGCGTCTCCACGGGACCGCACTGCCATTACGAGGTGTGGAAGGACGGCGCACGCATCGATCCCGAGCAGTTTTACACCGGGCTCACATTCTCCCAAAGCGCGGGAGTCTGAGCGCCGGATCAGGGTCAGACACCTATCACAGGGCAGTCACGGGCAATGACTGTCCTGTTTGTATGAAAAGTATGATATTCCACCGCCGCGCGGATGCGGCAGAAGGGAGCAGTCTTTGAAAAATATAATCCGGAGATTTCTCTATAATCTTTGGCGCGTCATCGTCGCCATTTTCAATATCGGCGTTTCGCTCAAATATGTTCTGCTTGCGTGCGCCGTGCTCACCGCCGGGACGTATTTCTATACGCACCACAGAATGATCCAGCAGGTCGGCGGCAAGACCGATTATGACGAGGCGATGCGCTATATCGAGATCAAGAATGTCTGCGACGAGAAGTTTATCGACGCGGTCGACAGGAGCGCGATGGGCGACTCCGCGGCGGCGGCGATGGTCTCCGGCCTTGGCGACCCGTGGAGCTATTATATGACCGCGGACGAGTATAAGACGTATCAGCTCTCTTCCACGAATGAATATTCCAACATTGGCATGACGATAATGCAGGATGAAAACTCCGGCGGCTATCAGGTCGTCGCCGTCAGCGCGGACTCTCCCGCCGCATGGGCGGGGCTTTCCTCCGGCATGGTCATCACCGACATTGACGGCGAGGACGTGACCGGGCGCGATGTGGACTATGTCCGCACGCTCATCCGCTCCCGCATGAACACAAAGTTCACCCTCGGCATCAACCGCGGGCAGCAGACCATAGAGGTCGACTGCTCCACGTCGTATGTCAGCCCCGTCAGCTACCGTATGGAGAAGACGGAGGCCGGGTATATCAAGATAGAGAACTTTGAGGCCGGCAGCGGGCAGGACGCGATAAACGCCATTGAGGATCTTCTTGCGCAGAAGGCGGTCGCGCTGTGCATCGACCTGCGCGGCAACCCCGGCGGACTGAAGGCCGAGGCGGCGGCGCTGCTGGATTACCTGCTCCCCAAGGGCACGCTCTTCATCGAGCGCGACAAGGACGGCAATCAGGAGGTCACGGAGTCTGACGGCATGTGCGTGCAGATACCCATCGTCGTCCTCATCAATACCGAGACCTACAGCGAGGCGGAGCTTTTCGCCGCCGTGCTGCAGGAGTATAACTGGGCGTTGCTCATGGGCGAGCCGACCCGCGGCAGAACAAGAACGCAGGTCACCATCCCCCTTGAGGACGGCAGCGCCATCCGCCTCTCCACAAAGACCTATCTCACCCCGAACGGCACGGACATCTGCAACGCCGGCGGCGTTGTGCCGGATTCCATCGTCTATAATACCGACGCCTCCGCCACGGGTACCACCGAAGGCACCACCGGCATCAGCGACGGCTCCGCCAGTACGTCGAACGACGATCAGCTCATGGCGGCGCTCAAATATTTGAGTTGACACAGCGGCGCAATACCAATATAATATATAGGCTAAAAATATAGTTAAAAAGCAAGATTAAATTTGCCAAACGCGAATCACACTGAAAAGGGGAGCGTTTTTATGCCCAGTAATTCCAACAGATTCAAAATGAGCCAGGAGCGTCTTGACGCTATCAAGGAAGAGCTCAACTATCTTGAGACCGTCCGCGAAAAGGAAGTGGCGGAGCTTATCAAGGAAGCGAGAAGCTTCGGCGACCTTTCGGAAAACAGCGAGTATGACGAGGCGAAGACCGAGCAGGGCAAGCTCTACTCCAAGATCGCCGAACTGAAGGTCCTCATCGAGAACGCGGAGATCGTCGACAATATCGACGCTGACGCGCCCAAGGACGCCGTCACCCTCGGCAGCATCGTCAAGGTGCTCGACATGGAGGATGAGTTTGAGGAGACGTATGAGATCGTCGGCTCACAGGAGGCGAACCCCAGAGAGGGGCGCATCTCCGACGATTCCCCCCTCGGCAAGGGGCTGCACGGACACAGGGCCGGCGACATCGCGCTCATCGACGCACCTGTCGGTCAGCTCAAGTTCAAGATCATCTCCGTCGAGAACAAGTAATACACGCAAGATATTATGTAAACTGGGCGCGGCAAAACTGTCACGCCCGGTTCTATGATTTTATAGATAGGTGGTTTTAGGGATGAGCGAAGCAGTCAACAATCAGGCAAACGACACCATGGAGCTTTCCGAGATACTGCAGGTCCGCCGGGACAAGCTCGCGGCGCTCCAGCAGGAGGGGAGAGACCCGTTCCAGAAGACAAAATTCACGCGCAGCGCATGGTCGAGCGAGATAAAGGACAACTACGGTGCATTTGACGGCAAGACGGTCTCCGTCGCCGGGCGCATCATGTCCAAGCGCGGCATGGGCAAGGCGATATTCTGCCACATCAAGGATGACAAGGGGCAGATCCAGCTCTATATTCGCGCCGACGCCGTCAGCGAGCAGGAGTTTGCGGATTTCCGCAAGTATGACATCGGCGATATCGTCGGTGTCAGCGGCTATGTTTTCAAGACCAAGACGGAGGAGGTCTCCGTCCATGTCGAGAAGGTGGAGCTGCTCTCCAAGTCCCTGCGCCCCCTGCCGGAGAAGTTCCACGGCATGACCAATACCGAGCTCAAGTACCGCCAGCGCTATGTTGACCTCATTGTCAACGATGAGAGCCGCCGCAATTTTGAGATACGCTCCCGCTTCATCAGCTATGTCCGCCGCTATCTCGACGGGCGCGGCTATATGGAGGTCGAGACGCCTGTCCTCAACACCATCTCCGGCGGCGCGACCGCCCGCCCCTTCATCACGCACCACAATACCCTTGATATTGATATGTTCCTCCGCATCGCGACGGAGCTCAACCTCAAGCGTCTCATCGTCGGCGGCATTGAGCGCGTTTATGAGATCGGGCGCATCTTCCGCAACGAGGGCATGGACACCCGCCACAACCCGGAGTTCACCACCGTTGAGCTTTATGAGTCCTATGCCGACTTCAACGACATGATGGACCTCTTTGAGGAGCTGCTTTCCGGCGCGGCGATGGAGATACTGGGCACCTACGATGTCAATTGGCTTGACCATGATATAAGCCTCGCCCCGCCGTTCCGCCGCATGACGATGGCTGAGGCCGTCAAGGAGTATCTGGGCGTGGACTTTATGTCCATCACCTCCGATGAGGAGGCTGTCGCCGCGGCGAAGAGCGTCGGCGTGGACATGGACAAGGTCGAGCCGACATGGGGACACGCGCTGTATGAGTGCTTCGACCAGAAGGTCGAGGAGAAGATGATACAGCCCACGTTCATCACTATGCACCCGGTCGACGTGTCGCCGCTGGCAAAGCGCAGCCCCGCTGACCCGCGCCTGACGGAGCGGTTTGAGCTCTTTATCTGCTGCAGCGAGATGGGCAATGCCTTCTCCGAACTCAACGACCCCATCGACCAGAAGCAGCGCTTCCAAAAGCAGGTCGAGCTTCGCGCCAAGGGCGACGACGAGGCGGGCATGATGGACGACGACTTCATCAACGCGCTTGAGTACGGTATGCCTCCCACGGGCGGACTTGGCATCGGCATTGACCGCTGCGTCATGCTCCTCACGGGGTGCAGCTCCATCCGCGACGTCATTCTCTTCCCCACAATGAAGCCGTTGGACTCTGACAAGAAGGTTTCCAAGGAAGTTTCGGCTCCTGCGGAGGCTACTCAGACGGCTCCCGTTGTGGAAGAAAAAATTGATTTTTCCAATGTTCAGATTGAGCCTTTGTTTGAGGATCAGGTCGATTTTGACACCTTCTCCAAGAGTGATTTCCGTGCCGTAAAGGTCAAGGAATGCGAAGCTGTGAAGAAGTCCAAAAAGCTCTTAAAGTTCGTTTTGGACGACGGAACTGGCGTAGATAGGGTCATTTTGAGTGGTATTCACGAGTATTATGAGCCGGAAGAATTGGTTGGTAAGACCTGCATTGCAATCACCAATCTGCCTCCGAGAGCGATGATGGGCATCGACTCCTGCGGTATGTTGATCTCCGCTGTGCATCACGAAAACGGTGAAGAAAAGTTGCATTTGCTGATGGTCGATCCTCACATTCCGGCAGGTGCAAAGCTCTATTGATTGCCCCCCTGATAGGGTTAAAAAAGCCTCTCGTACACCAATCCGTACACCAATTTACACCAAGGGTGCACCACGGATGCCGAGAAAAATGTGCGATTGAATTTCAGCCTCGCAGAAGTGATTCTGCGGGGCTGTTTTTTTGAAAACTATATATTCAGATATGAGACTCGGTGAGAAATCACCGGGTCTTATTTTTTGCGCTCACTACGCCTACTAAACAGGTGCAGTGGGCGCTTTTTTGTTTTCTGGAACCGGCACAAAAAATTTTTTTGAAAAAGTGTGGGAATCTCGCAAAAAAATTCGGCAAAGAGAAAGTGAGAAGGCGAAAAGCCTTCCGGGAATATGAGAAAAGCAGTCATTGGAGGTTATCCCATGAAAAAGCTTCTTATATTGTGCGCGCTTCTGCTTTCCGTATTGCTTTCCGGATGCGCCGCAGAGCCATTGCAAGGGCAAACGGCAGGAAACACACCGAAAGCTCCAACGCCACAGGAAGAAACGCCTGCTTCCTTTGAGCCGGTATCCACAGATTCAAGCGCTCCCACCGAAGCACCGACAGAAGCCGCCGATCCAGCAGCTTGCATGAAGAACAGAGGAAAAGAACCGAAGCAGATGCACAGATCATCCAAGGAGGCTGTTTGGTGGCTGTCTCCCTCCGGCTATTCCTGGCAGGCAAGAATCTGTGAAAGAACGGTTGACGGCATGGCCTGCCGCCCAAGCGGAGCTGAATATAAGAGAATGCTGCCACAGCTGTTGTTCCTGTTGTATGCAAGAAGGATGGATTTGCGGGTATATTTCGACTCTGACAAGCTCACCGGAATGAGCATTGAGATTGTTCTGCCCGATATCCGGCTTGCCGTTGATATGGAATCGGAAAGAAAAACGCTGACAAAGGAACAAACGGCAAAGCTTCATGTATGTGAGGCAAAGCATTACGATTATTTTCTCCTGAAGGCCTGTAGTGACCCTAAAGCGATGGCGGAGCAGATATTGCGCGTTTTTAAGATGAAGCACATTTTCATCCCGACTAATGTAGACGAGGACATCCGACAGGCGCAGACAGCATTTTTAAATCTGATGCGCCTGGAGATAGAAAGTACAGGTGAAACCTAAGCGGCGCTTATCGGCCCGGCACGGATCGTTTGATCTGTGCTGGGGTTTCATTGGAGCTTTAGCGAAAATAAACCCCCAGTTCAACTGGGGGTCAATAAAAAGAACTTAAAGTATATACAGGGAAAGCCCCCTGTGCTACTCTGAAAGAGGTCTGGTAACCACAGCAGAAAGAACAGGAGGCGAAGTCATGAAAGATGACGTACAAAGTTTATCACATAGCAAAAGGAGATGCAAGTACCACATAGTGTTTGCGCCGAAATATCGGAGGCAGATAATATACGGGAAGATAAAAGCGGATGTAGGGAAAATATTAAGAGAGCTGAGTGAGCGGAAAGGAGTGGAGATACTGGAGGCAGAGTGCTGCCGAGACCATATCCACATGCTGGTATCAATACCGCCGCATATGAGTGTGGCACAGTATATGGGATACCTGAAAAGCAAGAGCAGCCTGATGATATTTGACCGGCACGCAAATCTGAAGTACAAATATGGGAACCGGCATTCCTGGTGCAGAGGATATTATGTGGATACGGTGGGAAAGTATGAAGGAGCGATAAGGGAATATATCCGCAACCAATTACAGGACGACATAGCAAATGACCAGATAAGTCTGAAAGAGTTCACCGACCCGTTTACGGGTGAGCCGGTGAAACAAGGCAAATAAAAACAGCCCCCGAGAAGGGGGCTGCCAGTGACAAAACTGTGATTGCCAGACTATTCAGTGCTCCCTTTAGGGAGCCACCACAGGAGATAGACCCTTATAGGGTCTGTTCAAACCACCGGTTCAACCGGTGGTTTTGATT
>CAKTKU010000019.1 GCA_934572335.1 uncultured Oscillospiraceae bacterium | reverse complement strand
TACCGAAAGCCTTGATGTATCAAGGCTTTCGACGGCGGTTTATCCAATTTGAGGCGGGCCTTGCCCCCTCAAACTCCCCTGCTGCTCTGTTTTCTGTCTTCAGTGCATAATTCTTTAACAGTCTGAGCTTTGTATACATATGTATACATATCCCTCTTGATTTTATCTTATTAAGATACTATAATATAGTTATCTATCTAAAGAGGAGATTTGCGCAATGGCGGCGGGCAGCGGCAGAGAAAAGACCTATATGTGCTTTGACCTGAAGTCGTTCTTCGCGTCGGTGGAGTGCGTGGAGCGCGGGCTTGACCCGTTCACCACGAACCTCGTCGTCGCCGACCCCTCGCGCGGCGACAGGACGATATGCCTCGCGGCGACGCCCGCGATAAAGGCGCTGGGCGCGAAGAGCCGCGGGCGCGTGTACGAGATACCCAAAGGTGTGGAGTACATCATGGCGCCGCCGCGCATGCAGCTGTACATCGACTACTCCGCGCGGATATACGGCATATACCTGCGCTACGCCGCCAAGGAGGATATACACATATACTCCATCGACGAAGTATTCATGGACGCGACGGCGTACATGGGTGCGCGGGGCATGACCCCGCTGGAATTCGCGCGCGCCGTGATGCGCGATGTGTACGCCGAGACGGGCATCGCTGCGACCTGCGGCATAGGGACGAACCTGTATCTTGCGAAGATCGCGCTGGACGTCATCTCCAAGCGTTCGCCGGAGTTCATCGGCGTGCTGACGGAGGAGAGCTACCGCGAGACGCTGTGGGACCACACGCCGCTGACGGACTTCTGGCACATCAATGTGGGCACGGTGGGGCGGCTGGCGCATCTGGGCATACGCACGATGCGCGAGATAACGCAGACGGACGAGGCGCTTTTATACAAGACCTTCGGCGTGGACGCGCAGCTGCTGATAGACCACGCATGGGGACGCGAGAGCGCCGGTATCGCCGACATAAAAAACTATGTCCCGCAGAATAACTCCCTCTCCACGGGGCAGGTGCTGCACTGCGGGTACGGCGTGGCGGGCGCGCGGCTGCTGATGCTGGAAATGGCGGAAGTGCTTAGCCTTGAGCTTGTAAAGCTGGGCGTGGCGGCAGGGTCGATAAGCCTGTCGCTGGGGTACTCGTTCTCTGCCGAGGTCAAGCCCGCACACGGCAGCATGACGCTGGAAAAACCGACAAGCTCAACAAAAAAGCTGATGGAATACACCGGTGAGCTATACGACCGTGTGGCCGTGCGTCAGGCGGACGTATTCCGGCTGAACATATGCTTTGGCAAACTGACGCGGCAGGAGCATATGCAATACGACATATTCTCACCGGCGGAGGAGCAGGAGCGCGAGCAGCGGCTTCAGCGCGCGGTGATAGACATCAAGGCAAAGTACGGCAAGAACGGCATCTTCAAGGGCTTCAACCTGCTCGAGGGCGCAAAGACCCTTGAACGCAACGCACAGATAGGAGGACACAAGGCATGATGACGAACGCAGAGCGCGCCAAGCAGTTCATGGCGTTCTCCCCGCTAAAGGGGCTGGACAAGGCGCTGCTGGCGCAGGAGCAGGTGCGCGAGAGGCGGATATACCTCGGCGAGGACGCGCAGCAGGAGCTGAACGCAAAGCTGCAGAACCTTGAGCCGGGCGACGGCGTAACGGTGGAATACTACCACGGCGGGCGGTACGTCCGTGTGAGCGGGGCGGTGACAAAGATAGACCTGACGGCGCGCCGCCTCATTCTGGGCGAGGTACGCATCCCGCTGGACGATCTGAAAAACATCGAGAGAGAGGATATATGAGCATGGACATAGGAAAGACGATAAGCGAGGCGAGGCGGAACGCGGGGCTGAGTCAGGCGGGGCTTGCCGCGCGGCTGACGATGCTGGGCGTGGAGGTAACGAATCAGGCGGTGTGCAAGTGGGAAAACGGCACGACGCTGCCGAACGCGCGGCAGTTCATCATTCTCTGCGCGGCGCTTGGGATAGACGATGTGCTCGGCGAATTCACAAACGGCAAATACGGCGCTTACGCCGGGCTCAATGCCGCCGGGCGGCAAAAGCTCGCGGAATACCGGGAGCTTTTGATAGCGAGCGGGCGGTACAGTCCGCGCCGCGGCGGCGAGGTCGCTGTGCGCACCCTGCCGCTGTATTCGCTGGCGGTCTCCGCCGGGACGGGGCAATTCCTCGACGGGGAGAACTACGAGATGGTGGAGGTCGGCGCGGAGGTGCCGGAGGGCTCCAACTTCGGCGTGCGCGTCGCTGGCGACAGCATGGAGCCGCGCTATCACGACGGCGAGGTCATCTGGGTGCGCCAGCAGCGCAGTCTCATGACGGGCGAGATCGGCATATTCCTCTACGACGGCTGCGCCTATCTCAAGGAGCTTGCCGCGGGGAAGGACGCGCTCATGCTCCACTCGCTCAACCCCAGCTACAAGGACATCATCATCTCGCCGGAGCTGCCGCTGAGAGTGCTCGGGAAAGTGCTGAGTTAACAGTATGTTACTTGACAATATGCGCGGAAAAGCTTATTATCTGCACAGATAATATACAGGAATTTTCCATTACGATCGGAGGTTCACACAATGAAACGCAGCGAGATAAACGCCGCCCTGCGGGAGCTTGAGCAGACGGCGATACAGCACGGGTTCACCCTGCCGCCGTTCTGCAATTTCACGCCGGAGGAGTGGGCGGAAAAAGGACACGAGTACGACGAGATACGCGACAACATGCTCGGCTGGGACATTACGGATTACGGTCTGGGCGACTTTGACAAGGTCGGCTTCTCGCTCATCACGCTGAGAAACGGCAACCTCAAAATGCGCGACAAATACACCAAGACCTACGCGGAGAAGCTGCTGTACATCCGTGAGGGGCAGTATTCCCCCATGCACTTCCACTGGTCAAAGATGGAGGACATCATCAACCGCGGCGGCGGGAACGTGCTCATCCGCGTGTATAACTCCCTCCCCGACGAGGAGATAGACAAGGTCACGGACGTGGAAGTCCACGTCGACGGGCGGGCAATGACCGTCCCGGCGGGGACGCAGGTGCGCCTGACCCCCGGCGAGAGCATCACCATTTATCCATACATGTACCACGATTTTGAGGTCGAGCCCGGCACGGGTGCTGTGCTGCTTGGCGAAGTGAGCCAGTGCAACGACGACAACACCGACAACCGCTTCAACCCTCCCGTCGGACGCTTCCCGACCATTGAGGAGGACGAGGCGCCCTACCGACTGCTGTGCTGCGAATATCCCGCGGCAAAATAACGACACCGCATAAACCCACCGACAGGAGGTGCGCGCATGGCGCTTGACTACACACGCATGACGGACGACGAGCTGCTGGAGCTTTTTCACGGCGGCAACGGCGAGGCGGGCAGTGAACTGGCCGTGCGCTACCGCCCGGTCATAAAGCGCTGCACCCGCCCGTACTTCCTCGTCGGCGGGGACAGCGAGGATCTTATACAGGAGGGCATGATCGGGCTCGTCAGCTCCATGCAGAGCTACCGCCCCGGCACGGGGACGAGCTTCAGGTCCTATGCCGAGGTCTGCATACGCCGGCGCATACTCTCGGCGATAAAGGCGGCCTCGCGCTTCAAGCACATGCCGCTGAACTACCGCCTGTCGCTGGAGGAGCTTTACGGCGAGGACGGGGAGGACGCCGCCGCGCTCGCGCAGGACTACGCCCGCACGCCGGAGGAGCTTGTGATAGAGCAGGAGAACAAGAATGACCTCTATATGCTCGCGCGCTCGCTGCTCTCGCCGCTGGAAAAGCAGGTGCTGGCAGGGTATCTGGACGGGGAGAGCTATGAGGAGATCGCCGCGCGCTGCCGCAAGCCCGTGAAATCCGTGGACTCCGCCTTGCAGCGGATAAAGCGCAAGCTCAGCCGCGCAATGGACGAGCGCGGCGCGTGATGCGCCCCGTGTATTTACAAAATGGGCATTTTCTGCTATAATATATTGATTAATCCATCGAACCGGAGGGTATGACAATGAAATACGTCAGACTTGGCAAGACCGAGCTAATCGTTTCAAAACCCGCCATGGGCTGCCTGCCCGTACAGCGCTGCGGCGAGGACGACGCCGTGAAGCTGCTGCGCGCGGCATATGAGCGCGGCATCACGTTTTTCGACACCGCGAACGCCTACACCGACAGTGAGAAGAAGATAGGTCTCGCCCTCTCCGATGTGCGCGATAAGATCGTGCTGTCCACAAAGAGCGCCGCGCAGGACAAGGCCGGTGTACTTGCGCATATCGAAAACAGCCTCCGCATGATGAAAACGGACTATATCGACCTCTTCCAGTTCCATCAGGTCACGCGCGTGCCAGACCCGGACGATCCCAACGGGGCGATGGCGGGCGCGCTGGAGGCGAAGCGCCGCGGCTGGATAGGTCACATCGGCGTGACGTCCCACCGCATCGACGTTGCCGAGGCGTGCATCGCGAGCGGTCGCTTCGAGACGATGCAGTTTCCTTTCAGCTACATATCCTCCAAGCGCGATCTCGCGCTCGCGGAGCGCTGCGAGAAGGCGGACATGGGCTACATCGCCATGAAGGGGCTCGCGGGCGGGCTTCTGGGCACGAACACACGCGCCTGTCACGCGTTCATGAACGAATACCCCAACGTCGTCCCCATCTGGGGCATACAGAGCATGGCGGAGCTGGACAACTGGATCGCGCTGGCGGAGGAGGATCCCGTGCTGGACGACGCTCTGCGTGCCGCGATCGACGCGGACCGCCGCGAGCTGACGGGCAGCTTCTGCCGCAGCTGCGGCTACTGCATGCCATGCACCGTCGGCATTGAGATACGCCAGTGCGCGCGCATGAACATGCTGCTGCGCCGCTCTCCGTGGCAGCAGTACATGACCGAGGAATGGCGTCAGAAGATGAACAAGATCAACGACTGTATCGAGTGCGGCAAGTGCAGCGTGCGCTGCCCGTATCAGCTCGACACGCCGAAGCTCTTGAAATATATGCTAAAGGATTACAACGAGTTTTATGAAGCACACAAGGACCTTTTATAAGCTCATATGCATCGTGCTGTGCGCGGCGATGCTCGTCCCCCTCGCGGGGTGCGGCGAGACGCGGGAGACACAGCGCGAGGTATACGCGATGGACACGGTCATGACGCTGACAGCCTACGGCAAGAACGCAAACGCCGGGCTGAGCGCCGCGGAGAGCATCATCCTCTCCATGGACAACGCGCTTGACCCCGAGCTGAGCACGAGCACCGTGTACGCCATCAACCACGCGCAGGGCGCAAGCACCGTCATTTCCGGGCAGATTGCGAAGATGATAAGCACGGCGCACACCGTGTACACCCAGAGCGAGGGCGCGCTCGATCTGACGCTCTACCCCCTCGTGAAGCGCTGGGGCTTTATCGACGGGAAATACTACGTCCCCACGAGCGAGGAGATCGCCGAGGACCTTTCGCGCCTCTGCTTTGACAAGCTTGTGCTGTCAAGCTTCCCCGCCTCCGGGTCGTACTCCGTCACCATCCCCTCCTACGGCGAAATGAGCTTCGCCTCGGTCGCAAAGGGGTGCGCGGCGGACAACGCCATCGAGGCCATGCGCCAGGCGGGCGTGACGAGCGGGATAATCTCCCTCGGCGGCAACGTGCAGACCCTCGGGCTCAAGCCCGACGGGACGGAGTGGAAGGTCGCGGTGCAGGATCCCGCAAACACGTCAAGCTATCTCGGCGTTGTGAGCGTAGGCGAGACCGCCGTTGTGACAAGCGGCGGGTATCAGCGCTATTTCACGGATTCTCGCGGGACGACGTATCAGCACATCATCAATCCCACCTCCGGCTACCCCGTGACGAACACGCTCCAATCCGTCACCATCATCTGCTCCGACGGGACAATGGCAGACAGTCTCTCCACGGCGATGTACGTGCTAGGCGAGTCGAGAGCCATAAGCTACTGGCGCACCTACGGCGGGTTTGAAATGATACTCGTGACGAAGGACAGCCAGATCATCTGCACAAAGGGGCTTATCGAGGAGTTCACGCTCACGAACGAGAACTACGGGCTGAAATTTGTTGAATAATGGCTGATTTAACGACCGATGTAAGATACATAAAGGGTATAGGCGAGAAAAAGGCGCAGGCTCTCAATAAGCTTGGCGTCTTTTCTCTCTATGACCTGATCTCATACTTCCCCCGCCGATATGAGGACAGGAGCGTCATGTGCCGCATCGCGGAGACGCCGGCAGATGAGCCGGTGTGCATCCTCGCCACGGTGGCGGACGTGCCGCGCCTTGTGCGCATACGCCGCGGGATGGAGCTGGTGAAATTCCGCGCTGTGGACGACACTGGTTCGGTTGACATAACATATTTTAATCAGAATTATGTAAAAGACCAGATCGAACGCGGCGAGACCTATGTGTTCTACGGCAAGGTGGAGCAGCACGGCGGGCGGCGCACGATGGCAAACCCCGTGCACGAAAAGGAAGGCACTGTGGGCGGCGTGACCGGGCGCATCATACCGGTATACAAGCTGTGCGCCGGGCTGAGTCTGCGCGTGCTGCTGCAAAGCATACGGCAGGGGCTGGACGCCTGCGCGGACCGCGTGGAGGACGTGCTGCCGGAGGAGGTACGCACGCTCCGCAAGCTCGCCGCGGCGCGCTACGCCTACGAGAACATACACTTCCCCGCCGATTTTCAGGCGCTAGACGTGGCGCGGCGGCGGCTGATATACGAGGAGCTGTTCGTGCTGGCGTGCGCGCTTGGCATGATGCGCAAAGAGCGCGTGCGCGAGGGCGGCATAAAGATACGCGGCGCGGACATGGAGGAATTCTTCTCCGCGCTCCCCTTCTCCCCCACCGGCGCACAGCGGCGCGCCGTGACCGAGGCAGCGGCGGATATGCGCTCCGGCGGCGTGATGAACAGATTATTGCAGGGTGACGTCGGCAGCGGCAAAACGCTTGTCGCGGCGGCGCTCATATGGCAGACATGGAAAAGCGGCTGGATGAGCGCGTTCATGGCGCCGACCGAGATATTAGCGGACCAGCATTATGTAAACCTATCTAATCTGCTCGCACCGCTGGGACTGCGCGTGCTGAAGCTGACGGGGTCGATGAGCGCGAAGGACAAGCGCGCAGTCAAGGCGGCGCTCGCCATGGGCGAGGTCGACGTTATCGTCGGCACGCACGCGCTGTTCAGCGCGGATGTGGAGTACACGCGCCTTGCGCTCGTCGTGACGGACGAGCAGCACCGCTTCGGCGTCAACCAGCGCTCGGCGCTCATCTCCAAGGGCGCGAGACCGCACGTGCTCGTCATGTCCGCAACGCCGATACCGCGCACGCTCGCGCTGATGATATACGGCGATCTCGACGTGTCGATAATCGACGAGCTGCCCCCCGGGCGGCAGAAGGTGGACACCTTCGCTGTGGATGAGAGCTACCGCGCGCGGCTCAACGGCTTCATCCGCAAGCTCACGGGCGAGGGGCGGCAGGTGTTCGTTGTGTGCCCGATGGTGGACGACAATGACGAGCTGCCCGTGCCGCTCAAATCCGCCGAGGAGCACGCGCATACGCTCGCGCAGGAGTTCCCCGATCTGCGCGTGGGGTGTGTGCACGGGCGGATGAAGGCAAAGGACAAGGACGCGGCGATGGCGGCGTTCGCTGCCGGGGAGACGGACATACTTGTCGCCACGACGGTGATAGAGGTCGGCGTGGACGTGCCGAACGCGGCGCTGATGATAATCGAGAACGCGGAGCGCTTCGGGCTGAGCCAGCTGCACCAGCTGCGCGGGCGCGTGGGGCGCGGCAAACACAAGAGCTACTGCGTGATGGTGTCCGACGCCGGCGGGGACGAGGTTAAGGCGCGGCTGAAAATAATGACGCAGACGAACGACGGCTTCAAAATATCCGAGGAGGATCTGCATCTGCGCGGACCGGGCGATTTCTTCGGCTCGCGGCAGCACGGTCTGCCGGAGATGCACGTGGCCGATCTCGGCGCGGACGTGAACGTGATGCAGACAGCGCAGCAGGACGCCGCGGCGCTCCTCGCCGGGGATGCGGCGCTTGAAAGCCCGGAGCACGCGGCGCTCCGAAAGCGCATTGACCGTCTCTTCTCCGCGAGCGCGGACAGCTTCAATTGAAACACTATACATTACTGCACGGCGCGGAGGGTTCTCCGCGCCGTGTTTTTTCGCGCTTTCTCCCGGACAAGTCGGTGCGCCGGTGCGCATAGACTTAAATATCCGGGGGTGTGCGCATGATTCAAAAAAAGAGGCTGATATACAACACATTCCTGCTCACCGGCGTGTCACTGCTGATGAGCTGCATAGGCATCGCGTTTCAGGTGTGGCTCGTGGGACGGATAGGCTCGGCGGGAATAGGGCTTTATCAGCTGGTACTGTCGGTGACGGGGCTTGCGATGACATTCGCGATATCCGGCATACGCTTCGCGTCGACACGGCTCATCTCAGAGGAGCTGGGCGCGCTCAACTGTGCGGGGATACGCGCGGCAATGCGGCGCTGCCTCGGCTATGCGCTGTTTTTCGGGCTGGCGGCGGGGCTGATACTCTGGACGCTGGCAGAGCCGATAGGCTTTCTCTGGATAGGCGACGCACGGACGGTGCGGTCGCTGCGCCTGAGCGCCGTGAGCATGCCGTGCGCTGCACTGTGCGCGGCGCTGTCGGGGTACTTCACAGCGTGCGGGCGCGTGTGGAAACCCAGCGCCGTGCATCTGGCGGAGCAGCTCGTGGGGATCGCGCTGGTGGCGCTGTGCCTTGCGCGCGTCCCCACGGAGGATATAGAGCTGAGCTGTGCGGCGGTGACGCTCGGGCGCGTGATCGCGGATGTGGTGTCGCTCACGCTGATGCTGGCGGTATACACCGACGACCGGCGTCGGCACTACGGCGAGTGCGGCGGCGGGCAGCGCCTCACGGCGCGGATGCTGAAGATTGCACTGCCGCTGGCAGTGTCCGCCTACGCGCGCAGCGCGCTGACAACGCTGCAAAATCTGCTCGTCCCGCGCGGGCTGAAATCCGCCGGGTACTCCGCCGACGGCGCGCTCGCGGGCTACGGGACGATACAGGGCATGGTGCTGCCGATCATCTTCTTTCCGTCGTGCATCATGTCCGCCGCGGCGGAGCTCATCGTGCCGGAGCTGACGGAGGCGCAGGTGCAGGGCAGCCGCGCGGACATACACGCCGCGGCGAAAAGGCTGCTGCTGTTGAGCCTGGAGTTTTCCGCCGCGGTGGGGCTTTTCATGTGGTTTTTCTCGGATATGCTGGGCTTTGCCGTGTATAAAAGCCAAGAAGCCGGACATTACATCCGGCTTCTCGCACCGCTCGTGCCCGTGATGTACACGGATATGACGGTCGACGGCTGCCTCAAGGGGCTGGGGCAGCAGGTGTGGAGCATGGGGATAAACATCCTCGACGCACTGACGGGTCTGCTGCTCGTATGGTGGCTGCTGCCGCGCTATGCGCTGGCGGCGTACATCGGCATCATATATTTCACTGAGCTATTGAATTTCGTGCTGAGCATGACGCGCCTGCGGCGCGTACTGAAAACGCTGTGACCGCGCTCACGCCTCCTTGGGCGTGCTCTGCGGCGTGTTCTTTTTCTTTTCGAGGCGGGCGGCGCGCTTGGCGTCGTTCTTGTGGAGGATGGGCGAGATGCGCTTATACAGCAGGAAGGTCAGCACGGAGACGATGACGCCCTTCAGGAGATTGAACGGCACGACTGCGAAGACGACGAGGGTGGTGATGCTCGTTATATTGGCGTTGACCGCCGTGCCCATGCCGACGATGGCATCAAGAGGCATGCCGTAAAGCTCGGCAAACTTCGGGATGAGGTATACGCCGTTGAAGATGCTGCCGAAAACGGTGAGCACGAGCGTGCCGACGGCCATGCCGATGAGCGCGGTCTTCTTGCCGGGCTTGGCGTGATAGATGATGCTGGCGGGCAGTACGAACGAGCAGCCCACGACGAAGTTTGCAAAGTCGCCGACGAAGGCGGTGGTCGTCCCCTTGAGGAGGAGCTTGACCATGACCTTGACAAGCTCCGTCATCACGCCCGCGACGGGGCCGAGGTAAAACGTGCAGATGAGCACCGGCATCTCGCTGATGTCGAGCTTATAGAAGCCCGGCGCGAAGAACAGCGGCAGCTCAAAGAGCATAAGCACGCCCGCCATGCAGGCAAAGATGGCGGTGTAGGTGATGTAGTGCGTGCCGGAGAAGGACTTTCTGTCGCGGCTGAGGCGCTTTTCGGCGAGCACGGCCACGGCGAGGATCGCCGCGAACACGACGACGCACATGAGGATGAATTGCAGGTTTTCCATAAGATACAGCTCCTTTTCAGGGCGCAAAAAGCGCCCAAAGATATTGTATCTTCGGGCGTTGATGTTGATATACGAAAAAGGTGTTATTCGCATCTTCTTCCATCCAGACTATACTGTCGGTCTCGGAATTGCACCGAATCCTGCCGCGATGCGGCTTGCGGACTTTACCGCCGATCGGGAATTGCGCCGGAGCGCTCACCCTGCCCTGAAGACACCGTCAGTATAGCACAGTATCTTTTCTTTGACAAGACCCTTTTTTTATTCTATACTGTGCATAGGAAATAATCGGAGGAAAACGATGGAGCAACGCGAACAAACCTGCTGCTTTTCCGGGCACAGACCCGCGAAGCTGCCGTGGGGCGGCAATGAGGCGGACGAGCGCTGTCTCGCGCTCAAGGGCGAGCTTGCCGCGCATCTGGAGACGCTGTACGCCGAGGGGTACAGGCACTTCATATGCGGCATGGCGCTGGGGTGCGACATGTATTTCGCGGAGGCGGTGACGGCGCTGCGCGATGTGCATGACGATGTCACGCTGGAGGCCGCGGTCCCCTGCGGCACGCAGCCCGACCGCTGGAACCGCGCGCAGCGCGAGCGCTACAACGCCCTGCTCAATGCGTGCAGCAAGGTGACGGTGCTGCAAATAGGGTACAGCCCCGAATGCATGATGCGGCGCAACCAATACATGGTCGACCATTCGTCCATGCTGCTGTGCTGCTACAACGGCCGCCCCGGCGGCACGATGCGCACCATACTCTATGCCGAGCGCACCGGCGTCGGCGTGGAGATAATAGACGTATGAAAAAGAGGCTCAGCCGAGCCTCTTTTTCATTTCGCCGTTTTCGGCATGATGCGCCACAGCCACTTGACCGAGCCCATGATGAACCGGCAGTCGCGCGCCGCCGCGCCCGCGCCGTGGATATAGCTCTCATGCAGCTTGTCAAGACTGCGTATGCCCTTTATCGGCTCCCTGCGGTGGCCCGCGCGGCCCTTGACATAGTCGCTGAAGGCGGCGTGCAGCTGGTTTTCATAGCGGAGATGATCCGCCATCGTGCCGGGGAAGATGGTGTTGTGGGCAAAGGTGAAGCTGTCGACCGAGTAGTGGATGAGCGTGCCGAACGTGAACCACTGCCACGGGGAGTGCACCCCGCTTTTCGTGAGCCTGCGCATGAGCTTGTGCCGGTGGCGGAGGGAATTGTCCGCGTGATGCCCGTGCATGAACTCATGCCGGAAGAGCCCGCGCGTATACGTGAACGGGTTTATGTCCGGCTCGACACAGCCGAAGAGGAACAGCAGCCGCCGCGCCCCGCTGACATTGACATCCTTCTGGTCGAGCAGCAGCCGCCCTATCTGCAAATGGTCTTTCTTTTTCAAAATGACGCCTTCTTTTGTTCTTTTATCTGCGACGCAGTTATACGCCTTTTACCGCGATACGTCAAGTAGAATTTATGAACATTTTATATTTTACTCAAATTTCACAAAATAGCCGCATGCCCACGGGCATGCGGCTATTATACACGGAATATCGCTTACTTGGTTTCGAGCCGCTCTTCCTTGTCGGCGGTCTTGCTTGCCGCGACGACGAGGGAGGAGAGCGCGATGAGTGCAATGACGTTGGGAATGACCATGAGCTGGTTAAACATATCCGTCAGCTCCCACACGAGGTCGTTGGAGAGGCAGGAACCCAGGAAGATGAAGCACAGCGCGAGCACGGAGTACACGGGGACGGCCTTCTTGCCGAAGAGATATTCAACGTTGACCTTGCCGAAGAAGTTCCAGCTGAGCACCGTGGAGAACGCGAAGAAGAACAGGCATATTGCGACGAACAGCGGGCCGAACGTGTCGCCAAGGACGGAGGAGAACGCGAGCTGCGCCATGTTGGTCTTGCTGATGCCCTCGGCCGCGCCGGAGGCGAGAGGTCCGTTGCCGGCGTAGAGCGTGGAGATAACGATGAGCGCGGTCATGGTGAGGACGACAAACGTGTCGAAGAAGAGGCCGATCATGGCGACGACACCCTGATCATGCGGCTTTTTGACGTTTGCCATGGCGTGTGCGTGCGGGGTGGAGCCCATACCGGCCTCGTTGGAGAAGAGACCGCGCTTCACGCCCTGGCTTATCGCGGTCTTGAGGGCGTAGCCCAGACCGCCGCCGATGATGGCGTTGGGGACGAAAGCGTACTTGAAGATCATGCCGATGGTCTCCGGCACGTACTTGATGCGCGCGATGAGGATGATGAGACCGCCGACAATGTAGAGCGCCGCCATGACGGGCACCATCTTCTCCGTGACGGAGGCGATGCGCTGGATGCCGCCGAGGAAGATGATCGCGGCGATGACAGTGACAACAACGCCGACCGTCCACGCGGGAACGCCGAGGGCGTTGGAGCAGGTCTCACCGATGGAGTTGGACTGCACCATGCAGCCCATGAAGCCGAGGGCGAGGATGATGGCGACGGCGAAGAAGCCCGCAAGGAACTTGCCGAAGCCGTTGGGGAAGGCGCGCTTGATGTAGTACACGGGGCCGCCGTGGATGGTGCCGTCGGGCTTGACCTCGCGCGTCTCCTGCGCGAGCACGGCCTCGGAGTAGATCGTAGCCATGCCGAAGAAGGCGATTATCCACATCCAGAAGATAGCGCCGGGGCCGCCGATGAGGATAGCGCCGGATGCACCGATGATGTTGCCCGTGCCGACCTGCGCGGCAATGGCGGTGGCGAGCGCCTGGAACGAGCTTATGCCGCTCTCCTGCTTGCCGCCGTGGAGCGAGAAGTTGCCGAACGTGCGGTGCCAGCCCTCTTTGAAGCAGCGCACCTGCACAAACTTCGTCTTTATCGAGAAGAAAAGACCCGTGCCGACGAGAAGGATTATAAGAATATAATCCGAGAGATACATGTTGATCTTCTGCACGATGCTGAGCAATGACATTTGTGTTCCTCCTGAGTAAAAAAATAAAGTTGCCGACAAAACAGCAACTCTGGATAGAGAGCAAAGGCACACAAAATGCCGTACACTCGCTCTGTCCTTTGGCCTGAGAGATTCGATCGAAACGATCTTGCACCTTCGGCACCCAAAAAAGGGATTCTCCAGAGTTTCCTCCGCCAACAGTCTCGTTTGATTCTGCTGGGTTCTGCGGAATTATTTTGTTGTGGTCACAATATAGCACAGTCCTTAAAGCTTTGCAAGGTTTTTGATGTTTTTTGTCAGAATGCAAAAAGCGGCAGTGCGCCGTGTGTTCACCGTTCGTTCATATTGCAAGAAAATTCCGCCCCCGGTGCGTGTCTGCGCCGGGTGCGGAGCTTTGTGTTTGAAGCTGTGCGCTTATTTGTAGATGGTGTTATTGTCCATGAGCATGACCTCAAACTCCATGGTCTCCCCGTCGCGCCAGACGGTGAAGATCATCAGATCGCCGACCTCAAGCGTATTCTTGATCGCGTTTACCTCGTCGGTGGTGGTGACATGCTGATAGTTGACCTCGGTGATAACGTCGCCGGGCTTCATGCCCTGCCGCGCCGCGTCGGAGTTCTCCGCCACGGCGGAGACATACAGCCCCTCCGGCAGACCGTACTCCTCGCGCGCCACGTCCGGGATCGCGCCGACGGTTATGCCGATGCTCGGGCGGCCCTTGACCTCGCCATACTTGAGCAGCGAGTCGACCACGCTGCTGGCCGTGGCGCTGGGGATGGCAAAGCCGATGCCCTCAATGCTGGAATAGTAGGAGATCATCTTCATATTCGTGATGCCGATGACCTGCCCGTACATATTGAACAGCGCGCCGCCGGAGTTGCCCTCGTTTATGGCGGTGTTCGTCTGAAGAACGGTCATGTCGTGCCCCTTGTAGCTTATGCCGCGGTCAATGGCGGAGATGATGCCGTTGGTCATGGTCATGCGGAACGTCTCGCCGAGGGGATTGCCGATGGCGGCGACAGCGTCGCCGGTCTTGAGACCGCTGCTCTCGCCGAAATGCGCGGCGGTCAGCCCGCTGGCCTCTATCTTCAATATGGCAATGTCGCTTATCGTGTCAGCGCCGACGAGCTTCGCCTCGTACTCGCTGTTGTCGGCAAGCTTCACCGCCGCGCGGTCACAGTTATTGATGACGTGCGTATTCGTGAGGATAAGTCCGTCCTCGCTGAGCACCACGCCGGAGCCCCAATAGTACCCCGTCTGCCCGTCCACATAGCCGTAGATGGCGACAATGGAGGGGGCGCAGGCGTCATAAAGCTCATTGAGCGTAAGCTCCTGCTCGCCGGGCGCTTCCAGCCTGAGCGTGAAATCGCTCTCAAGCTCGACGGTGGGGATGTTTATCTCCGCCGTATCCGTGTCCGTCTCGGTGTAATACTTGTCGAAGAAGTCCTCCTTGCTGTCGGGCATCTTATTCGTGCCGTCCCTGCCGTCGGCGCTCCACGGGGTGTTGTCGTTGCCACCCCAGTAGAAGCTGTACGCGCGCTGCTGGCTGCGCTGGGCAAAGAGCAGCGACGTAGCGACGATGAAGATGATCACCAGCACCACCGCACCGATGGCGCGCGCCTTCGTCCAGCCTGCTCTGCTTCTCTCCCAGCGCGGCTTTGCCGTCTTTTTCTCCGGGTGCAGCGGCTCATACCAGCCGGAGTTATCATACCAATCATTATTGCTCATATCAAAACCTCGAATTCTGAATACTTCCCTTTTACGCCAGCGCGAGCGTGAACACGAACTCCGTCACACCGTCCTCACTGCGCACGGCGATATCCTCGTCGTGGCTGTTGATGATGCTCTTCACGAGGTAGAGTCCCAGCCCCACGCCCGTGGTGTCCAGACTGCGCGAGCGGTCGGACTTATGGAAGCGGTCAAAGATAAAGGGCAGATCGTCCGGCGGGATGGTCTCGCCGACGTCCTTGACGGAGACATACGCCTTTCCGTTGTCCTTATAAAGGCGCAGTGTGATGCAGGTGCCCTCGTGCGCGAATTTCACGGCGTTATCCAGCAGGTTATATATGACCTGCGTTATCGCGTCCTTATCCGCGCGCACCATGATGTGGTTATCCGGGAGCTGCGGGTCAACATCCAGCCCCTTCTTCGTCGCGCGCGACTCAAAGCTCAAAAGCGTTTGAAGCACAAGCTCTGTCAGGTCGAACACCGTGCGCTTGCTGGGGTCGGCGGCGCGGGCGCGCATCTGCGACACGTCCAGCATATCCCGCACAAGGCGCGACAGGCGGCGCGTTTCGTCACGGATGGAACGCAGGTATTTCTCCTCGTCCTCCTTGGGGATGGTGCCGTCGAGTATGCCGTCGGCAAAGCCGGAGATCGTGGTCATGGGCGTGCGCAGCTCGTGCGAGATATTGGCGATGAACTCCGTGCGTCGCGCCTCGGCCATTTCAAGCGAGTCCGCCATCTTGTTGAACGACTCGATGAGCGAGCCCATCTCGTCGGCGGTGTCGTCCTCCTGCTTGACGCGGACGGAAAAATCCCCCCGCGCGAACTTGCGCGAGGCGGCGGCCATCTCATCCAGCGGGCGCGCCATGCGCTTAGAGTATATCAGCGATATGACGAGCGCCGCGATGAACACCGCCGCCGTCACGACCGCCGTCACGCCAAGGAACGTCGACCACGCGCCGAGCATATTGTCGATAACATTCGTGACGAACACATAGCCGAGGATTTCGCCCGTGTCGGCCACAATTATCGGCTGGGCGACGACATAGCGGTTGCTCTCATACAACCCGCCGAGGTTTGTGATCTGGTTTATCGAGCCGTTGGTGCTGAGCTGGTGGAGTATTTCCGGGGACATCTGATACCCCATATGCTCGCACACGGGGCGGCGGTCGGAGCAGGTGACGACGACGCCGTTGGGGTCGGCGATGAACACCTGATTGCCCGTGGAGTTCGACACGGAGCTGAGCGTCATGCTGAGCACCCAGCTGTTGAGCGAATCGCTCGGCGCGATCGCCGCCGCGGTGCGCGAGACCTCGCGCGCGGAGTTGACCATATCCTCGCGGTATTCGCTGATAAGGTAATTGCGCCCGATGCCGACGAACGAGAACGCCACGATGAGAAAGCACACCGACACCATGATGGCGGTGGCGACGAAGTTGCGAAGATAAATGCTCTTCATATCCGCGCCTTATTCGGTCACTTCAAATTTGTAGCCCACACCCCAGACCGTCTTGAGGCTCCATTTATCCGACACGCCCTCAAGCTTCTCTCTCAGGCGCTTTATGTGCACGTCGACCGTGCGCGAATCGCCGAAATAGTCAAAGCCCCAGACCTCGTCAAGCAGCTGGTTGCGCGTGAAAACGCGGTTGGGCGAGGACGCGAGATGGTAAAGCAGCTCCATCTCTTTCGGCGGGGTGTCTATCTTCTTGCCGTCGACGATGAGCTCATACGAATCGAGATTGACGACAAGCTTGTCGAAGGTGAGCTTCTTGTCGACAGGCGCGTCGGCGTCCGTGCGGCGCATGACGGCGTGCACGCGGGCGATAAGCTCCTTGACGTCAAAGGGCTTGGTGATATAATCGTCCGCGCCCATCTCAAGACCGTTGACCTTGTCGGCGGTCTCCCCCTTCGCGGTGAGCATGATGATCGGCGTGGAGGATTTTTCGCGTATCTCGCGGCAGACCTGCCAGCCGTCCTTCACGGGCAGCATGATGTCCAGCAGGACAACGTCCGGCTGAAAAAGGTCAAAGGCGGATTTCGCCTTGCCGCCGTCGGGCGCGATCATGACCTCAAACCCGTCCTTGCCCAGATACAGGCGCAGAAGCTCCGCGATATTGACATCGTCTTCAACAACAAGCGCGCGTTTATTCATAAGTTTTGCCCCCTGCGTTAATTCTATAATCTATAATGTCATATTATACGACATAGCGGTCGTGAATGGTTAAAAATATGTAAAAACCGCCTCGCGTCAGGCGGTTTTTCATGTGAATATGCCGGTGTCAGCCGCGGCTCTCGTCCGTGCGGCGGCGCTTGACGGAGCCAAGGGTGAAGTCAGGCTCCGTGCCGCGCACAAGGCGGATGATGTTCTCCCTGTGGCGCAGGATGACCAGCAGCATCGTGAACGCCACGAGCAGCAGCCGCGGCAGAGGCAGCGCGAGATACGCCGCCGCGGCAAAGCCCGAGACCGCCGCCGCGAGCGACCCGAGCGAGACCTTGCGGCTGAGAAACGCGGCGAGAGCGAAAAACACCACCGCGACCGCCAGCACGCGCCAATCCACCGCGAGGAACACCGCCGTGCCCACGGACACGCCCTTGCCGCCGCGAAACTCGTGCAGCACTGGATAACAATGACCCACGAGGCACAGCGCCCCGGCGACGCACATTCCCCTCTCGCCCAGCAGCGCAAAGCCCAAAAGCATCGCCAGCGCCGCCTTGAGCATATCGCCCGCGAGCGTCACCGCGCCCATGCGCAGCCCGAACACGCGCGCCATATTCGTCGCCCCGGCATTGCCGCTGCCGTGCGCGCGCACGTCGGCATTCATTACGCCGCGCGAGAGCAGAATGGACACGCTGACCGAACCGAGAAAGTACGCACAGACCGCCGTGAGGATATATTTCAGAACTATCATATCATGCTCCTGTTCAGATGTTGCTAAGATTTCTTCAAAATTTTTAAGCTTACTATATCACAGCTTAATTCCCTTTGCAACAGGAGCATACCCATATTCACTTAATTTTAATATTTTGCGCGATTTTTCAGAACAGCGTCCACGGGTACGCCCGCGGCGGTAAGGCGGAAAAATGCAGCCGCTCCCCCGTCGCCGGGTGCGCGAACGAAAGCTCATGCGACCATAGGGCAATGTCACACTCGCCGTCGGTAAGCGTGCCGTACTTTCTGTCGCCGACAAGCGGGTGCGAGCGCGAGGCAAACTGACAGCGTATCTGGTGCGTGCGCCCTGTGTGTAACGTTATGTAAACCTCACTCAAGCCCTCCGCCGCACCAAGGCGCTCATAGTCGAGCACCGCCTCCTGCACGCCCTTGCCTGGCGTATCGGTGATAAAGGTCATGCGGCGGGCTTTGTCGCGCCAGAGGAGATCGCGCAGTGTTCCCCGCGCGTCAAGCTCGCCGTGGACGACGGCGAGATACGCCTTGTGGAATTCTCCATCTCGTATCTGACGGCTCAACTTCCCCGCGGCGGCGGCATTGCGTGCGAGCACCATCAGCCCGCCCACCGCCGCGTCGAGGCGGTGCACGGTGCGCGCCTCCCCGCCGAGCGCGGCGCGCACGAGCGAGGGCATGCCGCCCGCTTCATCCGTGGAGAGGACGCGCGGCGGCTTTACGCAGACGGCGATCTCGCTGTCGTGATAGAGTATATCCATGTTCTTCTCCTGTGCGTAAGATAACGCCCCGGCGGTCAGCCGGGGCGTTTGCGTTTGGGGTTATTGGCTCACATTTCTTTCTTTCTCCGGGGGATGAGGGCGAATGCGCCGACGCCGGAGATGAGCATCACAGCGACCCAGATGGCGAGATTGCTGTCGTCGCCCGTGGCTGGGGCGTAGTTGGCGGTGACGATGCGGAAGGTCGCCGTCTCGGTGCCGCCGTTGGTGTTTTCGAGCTTCATGGTGTAGCTGCCGTAGTTGAGCAGGTTAAGGAAGTTCGCCTTGAGAGTGACGCTCTTGCCGTCAGCGGAGAGCGTGTAGTTCGCCGGGTCGATGAGCTGGTTGCTTATGTAGACCTTGCTGATGGAGCTGTTGGAGTTGAAGTAAAGGTTGCTGGACGTGCCGCGGACATGGGCGTTGTCGCCGTATGCTGCGGAAGCCGTGCCGTTGATGGTGATGGTCGCATAGACCGTGCCCGCACCCTGATTTATACCCTCGCCGCTGCCGTAAACAGTGTCAACTCTGAGGATGTGCTCGCCAGCCGAAAGGGTGGCAAGATAGCTGGAGTTGATGACGAGGTTCTTGCTGCTCCACACGTAGCTGTACTTATTGTTGTTGCCGCTGCCGGTGATGCACACGCCGTCGATGTAGGCATTATAAAGGACAGGCTCAACAGTGAAGGTGAGGTTGCCCTGGCCGCGCGTCCAGGTGACATTGGTGGGCGAGAGCTTGGCATCGCCGGTATCCATGACGTTCACAGGAACAGTGATGGAGCCAGTAGCGCCGTACTTATCCTTTGCGGTGACGGTAACAGTACCCTCGCCCTTGCCGCCGGTGAGGTCATACTCTCCACCGCGGTCAGTCGCCTTCGTGATTATCTGTGCGGTAGAGGGAGACGTGTTGTAACTCCAAGTGAACTGTTCACCCGGCTCGGCATTGCCGACAGAAAATGTTGCGACCTCGCTGTTATCTATGCGGCTAACGCTGCACACGACTTGGGGTGTGCGAGCCGCGGTGACGTTCAGCTCCAGCGGAGCGGAAGCAGTACCGTCCTTAGTATAGGCAACTATATTTACTTTACCGGCAGTAGTAGCAGTAAAATTGACCTTTGGATTGCCGCTCACAACATCAAACGTGCCGTTGCCGTCACTACCGTATGCGACTTGCCAATAGCCAAAGTCTCCGTTCTGGACTTCAGCCTGAAGAGCAATGCTGGTGTTTACACGGACATTCTTTGAGGCAGGCTCAAGGATTTTTATGCTGCTGGGAGTTGCGGCTTCCGCAGCTTTTACATTTATAGTGCAGGTTGCAGTGAGCGCCTTACCATCCTGATCCACGCCATTTGTTGTAACAGTCACAGTATATGTGCCAGCAGACTTCATCCAATATGTCTGTTTCCCGCTTCCGGTATCAAGTGCGCCGGTAAGCTCCGGATTGCTGCTGTACGTAACAGCTCTTACAAAGCTACCTTCGCCAGTCGTCGCCGGAGTAATCACAACATTATCGCCGACAGTAGCACTGATTGAGATTTTCTTTGCATATCCTACGCTGTTGCCGCCCGATGTTTCTGCATATAGCGTGAGCGACGTGACATAGTCCGTGTTACCCTGAACGGCAACCTCGCCGTCCTGAGTCGCGTGAACATCGCTGTCCGCGTATGCCGAAACGGTCGCGAAGCTGGCTAGCACGCAGACCAGAAGCAGCACGGAAATAACTTTCTTCATGGTTTTCATCTAAAAATCCCCCTTATGAGATTTGATTACAGGAATCTCACGCGGCACGCATGCCGCCGCGACCTCCTAGAGGTCACACATAATGTAACACATTGTTTCCGAAATTGCAAGACTTTTTTGAAAAAATTTTTATTATTTTTTACCGTTTTGTAATTTATCTATATCTTGCAGCCTTCGCAGCCAGAACCGCGAGATATTGTGGTGCGGTTTGAATTCCGCGCCGCCAGTGCGTTCGCGTTGTGCGTTCCGCAGCCGCGTCCGAGCTGTCCTCCGCCCTGCCGCTACATATATAACGTTTTAAAAACAAAAAAGTTTCATCCGGAATGCAGATTTTTCGCCAAGTCCCGTCTGGCATATTCAGCACTCAATATGTATACAACATCACAGATTATATAAATGTGTACAGCAGCCGTGCAAGCGTTTACATAATACCACTCTTTTTGCCCCAGTGCAAGAGGCAGCATAATAAACAAATCTCATTTTGTGCATTTTACTTTATGTGATTTGTACGAAAATCCCGCAGTTTTCATTCTATAACCGTATATTTTCGTCAAAAATCAGTTTTGAGGTGATTTGTGCGGCATGATTGTCAACTCAGCGCAAACGTTATTTGTTAATTTCGCCTATAAACCTCTTTGCGGGCGTGTATATTTCAGCGTTTTGTATAAAGTTGTCGATTTTGCCTAGATTTTCGTAAATTTCGCCTTGTCAAATTTGCGTTTATCGGTTAATATGCACATAGAGGCCCCGCCTTACAGTCTTTTTAAGGAGAAAGTTTTATGGGATTTTTACTTTGGTTTATACCCGCAGCGGCGATTCTTGCGCTGTTGTTCGCGGGATATAAGGCGCATTATGTACAAAAGGCTGCCCCCGGCAACGACCGGATGCAGGAAATAGCGGGCGCGATAGCAGAGGGCGCCGACGCTTTTTTGAAGTCAGAATATAAGATTCTGGCTATTTTCATTGTCGTGCTGTTTGTGCTGATCGCGCTGTTCATTGACATCGGCACAGCGGTGTGCTTCCTGCTGGGCGCGGCGTTTTCGATCCTCGCCGGGTTTTTCGGCATGAAGGTCGCGACGCGCGCAAACGTGCGCACCGCGAACGCCGCGATGGAGCACGGCATGAACCGCGCTTTGTCCATCGCGTTCTCCGGTGGCTCGGTCATGGGTATGTGCGTTGTCGGTCTGGGTCTTCTCGGATGCAGCCTTATATACATAATCACCGGCAATTACAACATTCTGTTCGGCTTCTCCCTGGGCGCGTCGTCCATCGCGCTGTTCGCGCGCGTCGGCGGCGGCATTTACACCAAGGCGGCAGACGTCGGCGCTGACCTCGTCGGCAAGGTCGAGGCCGGCATACCCGAGGACGACCCCCGCAACCCCGCCGTCATTGCCGACAACGTCGGCGACAACGTGGGCGACGTCGCGGGCATGGGTGCAGACCTCTTTGAATCCTACGTTGGCGCGCTCGTCTCCGCGCTGACGCTCGGCGTCGCAGCGCAGGGCGCGCTGTTCCAGGGCGCGGGTGCGCTCTATCCCCTCGTCATTGGCGCGGTCGGCATCATCGCATCCGTCATCGCCACGTTCTTTGTGCGCGGCAAGGATAATTCCAATCCGCACAAGGCGCTGAAGATGGGCTCTTACGTGTCCGCCGCCATCGTGGGCATCGCTTCCATTTTCCTCAGCAAGGTCTTCTTCGGCCGCCTCTACTGCTCCGCCGCGATCATCGCGGGCATCGTCGTCGGTCTTGTCATCGGCTTTGTGACTGAGGTCTACACCTCTGAGGACTATGCGTCCGTTAAGCGCATCGCCGACCAGTCCGAGACCGGTTCCGCCACGACTATTATCAGCGGCGTCGCCGTCGGCATGAAGAGCACCTGGGTACCCATCCTGCTCATCTGCATCGGCATTTACATCTCCTACTCCGTCACCAACGACCTCTACGGCATCGCGCTGGCCGCCGTCGGCATGCTGTCCACCACGGGCATCACCGTCGCCGTTGACGCTTACGGTCCCATTGCCGACAACTCCGGCGGCATCGCCGAGATGAGCGGTCTTGACCCGCACGTGCGCGAGATCACCGATAAGCTTGACGCTGTCGGCAACACGACCGCCGCAATGGGCAAGGGCTTTGCCATCGGCTCCGCCGCGCTGACCGCGCTGGCACTCTTCGTCTCCTACGCGACCGAGGTCAAGCTCGACGTGCTCGACCTGCTGTCCCCCTACGTTGTCATCGGTCTGCTGATCGGCGGCATGCTGCCGTTCGCGTTCTCCGCAATGACGATGGACTCCGTCTCCAAGGCGGCATACAAGATGATCGAAGAGGTCCGCCGCCAGTTCCGCGAGATCCCCGGCATACTCGAAGGCAAGGCAAGACCCGATTACAGCTCCTGCGTGTCCATCTCCACAAAGGCGGCACTGCATGAGATGATAGTCCCCGGTCTGATGGCGGTCATCGCGCCGCTGCTCGTCGGTCTGCTGTTCGGTCCGGGCGCGCTGGGCGGTCTGCTCGCGGGCTCTCTCGTGACCGGCGTGCTGCTGGCGATATACATGTCCAACGCCGGCGGTGCCTGGGACAACGCGAAGAAGTACATTGAGGGCGGTCACCACGGCGGCAAGGGCTCCTCCGCGCACAAGGCGGCAGTCGTCGGCGACACTGTCGGCGACCCGTTCAAGGATACCTCCGGTCCCTCCATCAACATCCTCATCAAGCTGATGACCGTTGTGTCCCTCGTTTTCGCTCCGATATTCATCAAGTTCGGCGGTATACTCTGATCAGATTCTTTCCACCGACATATAATCAGCCACGGGCGCGCCTTGACCGGCGCGCCCGAATTTATTTATATGGAATAGCGCGAAACATTAGCCGCGCACGGTGCGTCAAAGCTGTTGACGGGAAACAGCGGGGAATGTATAATATATGTATTATCGACTTTTTCAGAGGACAACGCACAGATGAAAAAAACAATGAAACTGGTTGTGCAGGGCATAGTGCTGGCAGCGCTGATGGCCGCGATGGTATGGCTCTTCAAAATACGCGGGGATGTGCTGAACGCGGAGCAGGCAAAGGCGGACTCGGATGCCGCCGCCGCGGCGGAGACGATGGCTGCGGCATCCACGCCGACGCCGGAGGTCACGCCCGAGCCGACCCCGGATCCGACGCCCGAACCCCAGCCGGAGTATTTCACCGTATCCTGCATAGGCGACTGCACACTCTGGTCGTCCACGCAGTTTGAAAACAGCGATGTGGGTCTCCCAAAGACCGTGGGTGAGAATTACGCCTACCCGTTCTCGAACACCGTGCAGTATTTCAAGGACGATGAATACACACTGGCAAACTTCGAGTGCACCCTTTCCGACACGAAGCTGAGCTCCGCTCAGATGTTCTACTTCCGCGCGCCGACGGCCTACGCCAACATCATGACCGAGGGCGGCGTGGACTTCGTGACGACGGCGAACAACCACAGTCTCGACTTTGGCGAGGCGGGGCTGCAAAGCACGCTCGCGGCGCTGGATGCCGCCGGGCTCCCCTACGGCACGGAGCGTCAGGCGCAGATAGTCACGACGAAGAACGGGCTGAAGCTCGGCATATACACGGCGGGCAACGACATGCGCCCCGACTGGAAGACCGACGACGTCGTCGCGGCGGTGAAGTCCCTGCGCGAGCAGGGCGCGGACTACGTGATATGCATGTTCCACTGGGGGCTTGAGCTGTACTACACGCCCAATGAGAATCAGACGAAGCTCGCCCACGCTGTGGCGGACGCCGGGGCCGATCTCATCTACGCATCGCACCCGCACTGCTTACAGCCGATAGAGGAATATAACGGCTCGCTCATTCTGTACAGCCTTGGCAACTGGGTGTTCGGCGGCAGCACGCGCCCGTCCGATCCGGACACGGCGATAGTGCAGGTCAAGCTCAAGCGCGACATTGACGGCAGCGTGACGACCGACGGCTTTGACGTTATCCCCTGCTGCGTCAGCAGCAATCTTGAGGGCGCGGCGCGCATGGCCGACAACTACAACAACTACTGCCCCACCCCCTACGAGGAGGGCAGCGACGCCTATGAGCGCGTGATGAGCAAGCTCAAGGGCACATATGAGGCAAAGTCCCAGGGCGCGGATTACAGCAGCTGGTACAGCAGCTGGGGCTGATATGCATAAGGACAATTAAATCAGGCTCTATTTTCCCCTGCGCGGCTCAATATGCCGCGCAGGGGATTTCTTTGTTTTGTTTACGTAATTTATTTTACTTAATATTATTTACTTAATCTTTGCCACATAATTCTATCTACGTAATTTTATTAACTTAATATTAGCTTCATAATACGCTTTACTTAATATAATAAACGTAATATTATTATCATAATTTTATTTACGTATTATCATTTACTTAATATAGTATAAATAATATAGTTATCATAAAATAATACACATAACATCTGGATTCAGACGTTATGTGTATTAAGTGCGTTGTGTATACTTGTTTTACGCTATGCCGAAGAGGGTCTTGCCGTTTTGCAGCGTCGCGGCGGCGACCTCTGACGGTGTGAGCTGCTTTACCTCTGCTATCTTCCCTACGACATAGCGGAGATTGCGGGAGTCATTGCGCCGCCCGCGCATGGGCACGGGGCTGAGATAGGGGCTGTCCGTCTCGATGAGTATGCGCTCAAGCGGGCAAAGCTCCAATACCTCAATGGCGCGGCGGGCATTCTTGTAGGTTATCGGTCCGTCAAAGCCCAGATACCACCCGCGCTTCAAAAGCTCCTTCGCCATTTCGGCACTGCCGGAATAGCAGTGGAACACGCCGCGCAGACCGGTCACGCTCATGACCGCCTCATAGGAATCCGCGTGCGCCTCACGGTCGTGGATAATGACGGGCTTATCCAGCTCCGCCGCGAGCTTGAGCTGCGCCGCGAGCAGCGCCTTCTGCTCCTCCTTGTGCGTGTCGTCCCAATAATAGTCCAGCCCTATCTCCCCTATCGCGACGCACTTGGGGTCGCGGGCGAGCGCGGCGATCTCGTCCATGCTGTCGGTCGTGACCTTGTCCAGCTCCTCCGGGTGCAGCCCGACGGCGGCGTACACAAAGTCGTACCGCGCGGCAAGGTCGAGCGCCGCGCGGCTGCTCCCGACATCGCAGCCGGGGTCAATGATAAGCTCCACCCCCTCGGCGTGCGCCGAGCGGAGCTGCGCGTCCCTATCCTCGTCAAACGCCTTGTCGTCATAGTGGGCATGGGTGTCAAAATACATGGGGCTACCTCGCGTTTCGTGTTTTATAATAATATAGTAGTATTATATCCGTCCGCGGCGAAAAATGCAAACGCGGACGGCAAAAGAGGGCGCGCCGGATTTGGCGCGCCCTCTGCAAGGTGTGGGATTATGGGGTTATGGTGATTACTTAATCTCAAGTCTGCGGCTTGCAGGGATCTCTTCCTTCTTCTTGGGCATGTTCAGCGTGAGCACGCCGTCGGTGTAGCTCGCCTCGATGTGGTCAACATCAATGCCGGTCACGTCAAAGCTGCGGCTGTACGAGCCGTAGAAACGCTCGCGCTTGACAAAGTTCTTTTTCTTGTCGTCGTCATTGGTCTCGAGCTTGCGCTCGGCGCTGATGGTGAGGCAATCGTTCTCAATGTCGATCTTGATGTCGTCCTTGTTGAAGCCGGGCAGCTCCGCCTCGAGCTTGTAGGCATCGCCGGTGTCGCTGACGTCGGTGCGGAAAGCGGAGACAAGGTTCGTGTTGCCGAAGAAGCTGCGCTCCATATTGTCCATCTCGCGGAACGGGTCAAAGTTTGCCATGTGGCGGATAGTACGATCAAAAGGAATAAGTTCAAACATAATATATAACCTCCAAATTTTTATTTACAATTTTAGCTCTCGATGAAGCTCTCATATCTTTCGTTTCATCGTATATATAAGATACCGCACAAATATTAATAAATATAGCATTAAATATGAACGCAATATGAATATTAGCGCTCATTGCGTTTGAGTGCTAATATTCAGTCAAACAACAGCGGCGGTGTTAGTCTGCACCGCCGCTGTGGAGTGTATACATTTATCAGAGAACTTTGGAGAGGAAATCCTTGAGGCGCGGGTTCTGCGGATGGTCAAATATCGCGGAGGGCGTGCCCTCTTCAAGAATTTTGCCGTCCGCCATGAAGAGAACGCGGTCGCCAACCTCGCGGGCAAAGCCCATCTCGTGCGTGACGACGACCATCGTCATCCCCTGCTGCGCCAGCTCCTTCATGACGTCCAGCACCTCGCCGACCATTTCGGGATCAAGCGCACTGGTCGGCTCGTCAAAGAGCATGACCTCCGGCTCCATCGCGAGGGCGCGGACGATCGCGATGCGCTGCTTCTGGCCGCCGGAGAGCATCGCGGGATACTCGTTCGCCTTGTCGGCGAGACCGACGCGCTCAAGAAGGCGCACTGCCATCGCGTCCGCCTCCGCCTGTGTTTTCAGCTTGAGATGCACGGGGGCGAGGGTGATGTTCTTCTTGACCGTCATATGCGGGAAGAGATTGAAATGCTGGAACACCATGCCCATCTTCTGTCGGTGGAGATTGATGTTGACGGATTTATCGGAAAGATCGGTGCCGTTGAAGATGATGCTGCCGGAGGTCGGCTCCTCAAGCAGGTTGAGCGAGCGGAGCATCGTGGACTTGCCGGAGCCGGACGGCCCGATGATGGCGACGACCTCGCCGCGCTTGACGTCCATGCTGCAATCGTCCAGAGCCTTTACCTGCCCGTCGTTATATTCCTTTGTAAGATGTCTGACCGAAATGAGGGTCTCAGTGCTTGTCGCCACGGCGCATCCTCCTCTCTATTGCCTCAATGCCCTTGGAGGCTGGGTAGTTAATGCAGAAGTAAATAAGAGCCGCAATGGTGTACGGCGCGAGGGTGATATACGTCGCGCTCGCGACGGCCTTGGCGGCAAACATCAGCTCCGCCATGCCGAGCATGGAGCAGATGGAGCTCTCCTTGACCATGGTGACGACCTCATTTGCGAGGGCGGGGAGGACGTTCTTTATCGCCTGCGGCAGCACGACAAGGCGCATACTGCTCGCGGCGTTGAGTCCGAGGGAACGGGCGGCCTCCGTCTGCCCAACGTCAACGGCGAGAATGCCGCTGCGGAAGATCTCGGCAACATACGCCGAGGAGTTGAGGGCGAGCGCCACAACGCCGGGGATGAAGCGGCTGATGTCCACAAAGCCGAGGATCGTGACGCGCGGGATGGACACCACGCCGAAAAGCCCGAAGTAAATAATGCTCAGCTGGACGAGCAGCGGCGTGGAGCGGAACACCGCAATGTAAGCGCCGGATATCCACTTGACTACTCTGTTCTTGCTCAGGCGCATCAGCGCGAGCAGCAGCGCCGGTATAACGGCGAGCGCCACGGACACCACGGCGAGCAGGAGCGTATATTCAATGCCTTGGATAAAAAACTGACCGTATTTCGGTAGGAAAGAGAAGTTGAAGAAATTCGCCGGGCTCATATCGGTGAAGAGGTTAGACCACCACATTTATATATGTCCTTTCTCTGTGGAGTTAGGCGCGGGGCGGGAATACGCGAAATTGGAAAGCCGGTGGGATGCATCGGCTTTCCAATCAAGTCTTACGTGTTTACTGACAAGTTATCAGCCTGCCGCTGCCTCGTCGGCGGGAGCGTCCGCGGAGACCTCAACGGCGATGCCGGACAGCTCATCGGCCTGAGCCTTGAACTCCTCGATCTTGTTCTCAGCGGTCATCTGGGCGATGGCGGCGTTGATGGCGGGGAGCAGACCCTTCGGGTCGCCCTTCTGGACGGCGATGCAGTAGGGCTCGGCGGAGCCAAGCTCATCGGAAGCAGAGGCAACAGCGAGGTCGGGGTTGGTGGCGGCAAAGTTCAGTGCAACACTGCCGTCAAGCACAGCCGCGTCGATCTTGTCGTTGACGAGCTGGTTGATGATGTCGTTAACGTTCTGGAGGGAGACGAGGTTCGCGCCGGGCATGGACTCGGTGACGATCTGCTCCTTGGTGGTAGCGGTCTGGGCAGCGACGGAGAGACCGTCGAAGTCAGCGAGGGTCTTGAAGGAGTCAGCCTTGTCAGCCTTGTCAGCCTTGACGAGGATCATTGCGGGGTAGTCGGTGTAGTACGGGTCGGAGAAGTCGGCGGCGTTCTTGCGCTCGTCGGTGGCTTCCATAGCGGCCATGACTATGTCATAATCGCCCTTCTGCAGGGAGGCGAGCAGGTAGTCAAAGCTCATGTTCTCGACCTTGAGGGTCTTGCCCATTGCCTGGGCGATGTAGTCAGCCGCGAAAACATCAATGCCGCCGAAAACCATCTCGCCGCTCTCGTCGGGGTACATGAACTCAAACGGGGCGTAGTCGGCGGAGGTGCCCATGATCAGCCCGCCGCCCTCGGCGGGGGCTGCATCTTCGGCTGCCGCATCGGCGGCGGGAGCTTCTGCCGCGTCAGCAGCGGGAGCCTCGGTCGCGGCGGGGGTGGAGGCGGCAGAGCCGCAGGCGCACAGCGCAAACACCATTGCGAGCGCCAGCATAAGGGAAACTATCTTTTTCATTTTTATCTCCTCTTTTTCATGTCATATTCATTTTGTCTCTCGACGGTGTGAAGTATAGCACGAATAAATATTCATTGTCAATACCTAATTTGCGAATTTTTCAAATAAATTTTCATGTCGTGCTGTGCACCCTGCACAAGACGCTGAAAATAGTTGTTGCATAAGCGCTTATAAGCAGGTATAATAGCGCTGTACAGCAAGAATAAGCAGTGAGGTTTATGCATTTTGTCATGAATATAATAAATAATTCATATCTGTATATCGACACGGATATATTGCGGAAGAATATTCGCGCGACGCTGAATACGCTCCCCGCCGGGACGCGGCTCATCCCCGTGCTGAAGGACGACGCTTACGGGCTGGGCGCGGCGCGCATCGCGCGCACGGCGGCGGAGTTTGAAGAGATAGACTGCGCCGCGGTGGCACACGTGTCGGAGGGACTGAGCCTGCGCGCGTCCGGCTGGACGCGGGACATACTCGTGATGAGCAGCGCCCTCCCCTTCCAGCTCTCCGCCGCGGTGGAGACCGGGCTGATGCTCGCGTGTCCGTCGGTCGACTTTGCGCGCGCTCTCGATAAGTGCGCGCGTGAGCTGGGACTTCGCGCGCGCGTACATATTAAAATAGACACCGGGCTGCACCGCATCGGCGTTGAGCCGGGCGAGGAGCTTGATGCGCTCATCGCGGCGCTGGGTGAGGCAGGGAGCATAGACGTGTACGGCGTGTTCTCGCACTTTTCGGACACGGACGACGCCGCGCTGACCGCGCAGCAGTTCGCACGCTTTGAAAGCGCCGTCAGTCAGCTAAGTGCGGCGGGATACAAAAACCTCGTGCGGCACATATCCTCCTCCGCCGCGCACGAGCAGTACCCGCAGTACGCGCTGGACGCGGTGCGCATCGGGCGCGGGCTGTACATGGACGCGCCGCAGGGCGCGCGGCACGGCATTGACGAGGCGGTCACATGGCGCACCTATGTCACGGCGGTCAAGCGCCGCCGCGCCGGGGACACGCTCGGCTACGGCGGGGCGTACACACTGACGCACAACGCGGACATCGCCACGATCGGCGTGGGCTACGGTGACGGGCTGCAAGGCGCGCTGTGCGCCGCGCACGCGCCGGTGCTGGTGAACGGGCAGGAGTGTCCGCTGCTTGCGTGCTGCATGGATCAGGCGTTCGCGGATGTGACGGGCGCTGACTGCCATGTGGGCGACAGCGTGACGATATTCGGCTATGACGAGGGCGGGCGGCTGCTCGCGTCACAGGCGCAGGCGCTGCTCATCGGCGGGGACGAGGGCTGCGGGCTGACAGCCGCGCTGTCGCCGCGCGTGGCGAGGGTGTACGGCGAATGAAGATATTTGTCAGCCGGGATGTCAGGGCGCTTTTCATGACCGTCGCCGCCGCTTTCGCGGTGTTCATCGCCGTGTGCGCGGCGAGCACGGCAAAGATAATACCGATCGTCGGCGCAGTCATACTGTGCGCGGCGGTCGGTGCGCTTTTATACGGCTTTCTTCTCCGCCGTAGCAAGCTTTTAGAGGACGCCGAGGCGAAGATAACGGAATACATATACGGCGGACACAGCGCGCGGATAGAGTGCGACGGCGAGGGTGAGCTCAACCGCCTCTTCCACCGGGTGAACACTCTCTCCGCCGTGCTGGATGCGCATCTTGACCGCGAACAGGCGCAGAAGCTCTTTTTGAAGGACACGATCGCGGACATTTCGCACCAGCTGAAAACCCCGCTCGCCGCGCTGAACGTCTACACGGGCATAATGCAGGGCGAGCCGGACAACGAGGACACGGTGAGGCGCTTTTCCGACCTCTCGGAAAGGGAGCTGGAGCGGATAGAGACACTTGTGCAGAACCTGCTGAAAATAACGAAGCTGGACTCTGGCACGATGAAATTTTCCAAGCGGAGGGTAAATATCGGCGAGCTGACGGAGGCTGTGAAAAAGCGCTTTGAATACCGTCTCGCCGAGGAGGGCAAGGATATCATTCTCTCCGGCGACGGCGCGCTGACGCTGCTGTGCGACCGGGAATGGCTGACAGAGGCGCTGGGCAACATCGTGAAAAACGCGCTTGACCACACATCCCGCGGCGGCACTATATGCATCGAGCAGCGGCGCGCCGCGTCCTCGGTGCAGGTGATCATCCTCGACGACGGCAGCGGCATTCACCCGGAGGATATGCCGCACATATTCAAGCGCTTTTACCGCAGCAGGTTTTCGCAGGACACGGCGGGCATCGGGCTGGGTCTGCCGCTTGCCAAGGCGATAGTCGAGGCGCACGGCGGCACAATAGAGGTCTCAAGCGAGCTTGGGCGCGGCAGCGTGTTCACGCTCACGTTCGCACCCGCGCCGGAGCTGACAGTGCAAAACACGGTGGATATTTCCTCTCTTTCGTGATATAATCCGGTCATGATGAAATTTGGAGGGACGAATATGGACACCAAGCTCACCGAATGGGAGCGCATGGTCTCAGGACGGCTCTATAACCCCGGAGAGGCGGAGATCGACCGGCGGCATACGGACGGGATGAGCCGCTGCGAGCGTCTCAACAGGATACCCCTGCGCCGCGAAAAGGCAAAGCGGCGCGCACTGGAAGCGCTGATACCGTCGGTCAAGGGGAAAAAGCTCGACGTATTTACGCCGTTTTTCTGCGAGTACGGCGTGAATATCCACGTCGGCGACGGGTGCTTCATCAATTATAACTGCACGTTTCTCGACGTCGCGCCCATAACGCTCGGCAATGGGGTGTGGATCGGCGCGAACGTGACGCTGGCAACGCCGAACCACCCCTACCTCGCCGAGGAGCGCCTTCCCGCCGACTACCCCGACGGGCATCACGGGCTTGAATACGCCGCGCCCATAACCATCGGCGACGGGTGCTGGCTCTGCTCCGGCGTGACGGTGTGCGGCGGCGTGACCATCGGCGAGAACTGCGTCATCGCCGCGGGCGCGGTCGTCAACCGCGACATTCCGCCAAACAGCATCGCCGCGGGCGTCCCCGCGCGGGTGATACGCAATCTCGACGAGCAGGACCGCATAAATATGTGGGAGACCTATACGGCGAACGCCCTGCCCGTGTCGGAACGGAAAAAAGGTAAATAACGCAGAAAAATTTCACCGGGCTTTGCGGTTTGCAAAGCCCGGTGTCCATATCAGGTCAATATTCAGTTCACAACGTTCTGCGGCGTACCGGCGATGAACGCGCGGATATTCTCCACGGTGCGGTCCACGATGCGCTGGCGGCTCTCCTTCGGCAGCCAGCTGATATGCGGGGTGATGATGCAGCGCGGCGCGCGCAGAAGCGGGTCGTCCGCGGGGATAGGCTCATGCTCCACAACGTCCAGACCTGCCGCCCAGACCTTGCCGCTCTCCAGCGCCTCGGCGAGATCAGCCGAGCGGATGAGCGAGCCGCGGCCGTTGTTGATGATGATGACGCCGTCCTTCATCTTTGCGATGCTGTCACGGTTGATGATGCCGATGGTCGCGGCGTTCGCCGGGCAGTGGAGACTTATCACGTCCGCGCGGGCAAAAAGCTCATCCAGCGGGACATACTCCGCTATCGCCTCGCCCTCCGGGCAGTGGCTGCGGTTATAGGCGATGACGTTCATGCCCAGCGCCTTTGCCACCGCGCCGACCGCGCGCCCGATGCGCCCGAAGCCGATAACACCCATGGTCTTGCCCGCAAGCTCAATGAGCCGGTGCTCACCGGCGCACTCCGCGGCGCATTCGCGCCAGCGCCCCTGACGCACGCAGCCGTCAAAATACGCCGTGTGGGAGCACACCTCCATCAGCAGCGCAATGGCGAACTGCGACACGGAGGTCGTGCCGTAGCTGGGGACATTGGAGACGGCCACGCCGCGCTCGCGCGCGAAGGCGGTGTCGACCCCGTCAAAGCCCGTGGCGGTCAGCGTGATATACTTTAGCCTCTCACTGGCGGCGATAAGCTCACGCGGCATGGGCTGGTCGCCGACGATAATGTCGGCATCCAGCGCGCGGCGCTTGTATTCATCCATGCTGTCCGCATGGGTGTGAAAAATGCTGACCTCGCCGAACTCATTGAGCGCGTCCCAGCTCAGATCGCCGAAGTTGAAATAGCTGTCGTTCAAAACGCAGATCTTCATAGCTGTGCGCCTCCGCTTATCTGTTCAGCAGCGCCGCGGCGGCGGAGCCCGGAAGCGTGGTCTCGCGGCTGACGCGCAAAACGGCGTGCTTGCCGAGTCTGCCCGCCGCATACTCGTTCAAAAGCTCCTCAAGCATGGGGCGGAAGTGGCGGCTGCGGTCAACGAGCGAGCCCTCGGCGCACACGCACACGGGGCGTGCGGCATCGTCGCCCGCGCCGGTGAGCAGCATGATGCCCGCGAGGTTTGCGCACATGCACTGCGCGCTGCGGCGGAACAGCTCAAGGCTCATCGTCTGGGCAAAGTCCGCGTCATCGGCGTTGTCCGCGGCGAGGTCGAGCTGTTCCCCGCTCGCCCATGCGTCAATGACCGAGGCGTCTATCCTCCCCAGCGCGCGCACACGTTCGGCGGAGCCCGCACTCAGCAGCCCCTCATCCGCCGCAGCGCGGAGCATCAAGCGGCCAAGCTCGCCCAGATACACGCCGGCAGTGAGCTTCTCCATTATCTTTTCGCCGGGGTTATGGCTCTCGCGGTCGAGGATAACGTCAAAATCGCCCTGCGGCATGCCGTCATACAGCCCGGATTCGAGATTGACCAGGATGCTCCCGTCCTCGTCGCGTCCCAGCTTTGTGATGCGCCGGTACGGCAGGGCGCAGCAGGTGTTCGTCCCCGTGCCGCTGATCTGCCCGATGAAGCCGCTGTACGCCGACTTGTCGAGCGTGCAGGACGAGCCGAGCAGCGCCGCGACAGTGTCGTTGAGGATGAAAACGCGCTTGCCTGTCACGCCCCTGCGCTCCAGCTCCGCCGTGAGCGATGCGCCCACGAGCTTGCCGGACGAGCCGGTGATGACGACCTCTTTGTCAATACGCTTGACAAGCCCGTCTATCTCCGGGGTGATGTCGGCATTATAGGAAAAGCAGAAGCCGATGAGGTCGGTCTTATCCATGAGCGGCATTATGCTGTCCGCCGCGAAGGATATGAACTCCTCCCACGTCGCGCTTTTGTCCGTGCCGGGCATCTTGCGCTTTGTCACATCGCTGAGCTCATAGCCCGCGTCCGTGAACGTGACGAGTCCGCTGCGGAAATTCGTGCCGCCCGCGTCGATGACGGCGGCGGGCACGCCCTTGGGGATGAGCCCGTCATTTCTTATATAGGTTGGTATCATCGGCATGGAGCTTTTCTCGCCCTTGAGGCCGCGCTCCATATCCTGCCGCATAAGTTCGGCGTACTCCGCCGGGTCTATGTCCGCGCTCATGCCGTGGCGCGCCATGAAATCCAGTGCTTTTTGGCTGCTCATGTTGATCCTCTTACCTCTTCTCTTTCCCGTATACCGCGCAAAACCGGCGGCGAATGCCGCCGGTTTGCACTGGTTGGTCGTAGTTTTATATCACTTTTCCTTGACGGACTCGATAACGCCTTCGGCGAGACCGGCAAGCCCCTGTATCTCGCTGGGGATGATTATCTTCGTCGCCTTGCCGTCCGCCGCGGCGGTGAACGACTCAAGCGCCTTCAAACGCAGAACGGCGTCGGACGGGGCGGCCTCGTTTATGAGCTTGATGCCCTCTGCCGTGGCGCGCTGGACGGTGAGGATAGCCTCCGCCTCGCCCTGCGCTTCGAGTATCTGCTGCTGCTTCTTCGCGTCGGCGCGCAGTATCGCGGACTCCTTCTCGCCCTCGGCCTCGAGGATGGCGGCGCGCTTTTCGCCCTCGGCGCGCAGTATCGCCTCGCGGCGCTCGCGCTCGGCCTTCATCTGCTTCTCCATCGCGTTCTGTATCTCCTTCGGCGGGAGAATGTTCTTCAGCTCAACACGGTTGACCTTGATGCCCCAGGGATCGGTCGCCTCGTCGAGGATGGTGCGCATCTTGGTGTTGATGATGTCACGGCTCGTCAGGCACTGGTCAAGGTCGAGGTCGCCGATGATGTTTCTCAGCGTCGTGGCGGAGAGGTTCTCTATGGCGAACATGGGCTGCTCGATGCCGTAGGTATAGAGCTTGGGGTCGGTGATCTGGAAGTAGACAACGGTGTCGATCTGCATGGTGACGTTGTCCTTGGTGATGACCGGCTGAGGCGGGAAGTCCGCCACCTGCTCCTTGAGCGTGACGACCTTTGCCACGCGCTCAATGAACGGCACCTTGACGTGGATGCCGACGGTCCACGTGGTTTTGTACGCGCCGAGGCGCTCCACCACATACGCCTTCGCCTGCTGGACAATGCGTATATTGCTGATGAGTATTGCGATGAGCAGTACGATTATTATTGCGAGTATCATTTTTCCTCCGTTCTGCCGCTTATGTCCGCGGCGCACATATTCCTTTGCCTGCTTACTTTCTGACTATGAGCTTCACGCCCTCTATTCTCACGGCTTTGACAACGTCGCCCTGCGCGTACTTCTCGTTCTCGTCCTCCGTGCGCGCGGTCCAAACCTTGCCGCCGATCTTCACCGCGCCCGTTCCGGCGAGGTTGTCGATGTCCTCCGTCACGACGCAGTCGCGCCCGATGAGCGCGTCGGCATTCGTCGGCTGCACGCGGGAATTGACATAGCGCTGTGCCAGCGGGCGGGTGAGCACGAGCGTCGCCACCGACACCGCGAGAAACCACACCACCTGAAGCCACAGCGGAGCGTTCAGCAGCGCCGCGATGAGCGCGGCGAGCGCGCCGATGGCGAACCATATCGACACCAGCCCCGGCACTATCGCCTCAACGATCAGAAGCACCACCATAGCAACGAGCCACACCACCGCCATGTTGACAACAAATGTTGACCCTATAAGCAATGCGCTTCACCTCCTGTTGGTATTTTCTTTTGCAAGCGTGTTGCTTTGTATTCTATTATATATGGACATCGGCTTTTTTACAAGCACAAATAGCGTAAAATATTTTCGTCCGCGCGGGCGCGCTTTAGCGCTTTAGCCCTTTACTTTTTGATAAGGTTGTTGTATGATATATACATAAAAACAGCACGGGATTTACCGCATTATGTATAATTACGTGTGATTAAGGAGAACGAAATGAACAAGCTTCCCAAAAAGCCAAGAAACGAGAACATGTATAAGGCGATACTCAGTCTGCACAATGTGGACGAGTGCATGAAGTTTTTTGACGATCTGTGCACCATGTCGGAGCTGATGGCGATGGAGCAGCGCTATCAGGTCGCCTCATGTCTCGACGACGGTATGATCTATAACGACATTCTCGCCGAGACGGGCGCTTCCAGCGCCACGATAAGCCGCGTCAACCGCTCGCTCCAGTACGGTCAGGGCGGGTACGCCATCGTGTTCGACCGCGTGAAGAAGGGCGAGGACAAGTGAGCAGCTACGTGGCTCTGGCGGAATGGTACGACCGGCTGACCGGCGACGTGCCATACGCCGAATTTGCGGACTTTTATGAGGCGGAGTTCCGGCGCGGCGGCGGCGAATTCCGCCTTCTGCTCGATTTATGCTGCGGCACGGGGACGCTCACGTGTGAGCTGGTGCGCCGCGGGTATGAGCTCATCGCGGTGGATGCCTCGGTGGATATGCTCATGCAGGCGCAGGAGAAGGCTGCCGGGCTTGTCCCTCCCCCGCTGTTTCTCTGTCAGGAGGCGGGCGAGCTGGATCTTTACGGCACGGTCGACGCGGCGTACTGCTCCCTCGACGGGATGAACTACATTCCGCCGGATGAGCTGCCGGAGCTTTTTCACCGGCTGCGGCTCTTCATCCGTCCGGGCGGGCTTCTGATCTTCGACATACGCTCCCCCGAATGGTTCCGGAGCATGGACGGGCAGGTGTATGTTGACGAGCAGGAGGATGTGCTGTGCCTGTGGCGCGCCGACATGGACGAGGACGGACAGCGCATGAGCTACGGGATGGACATCTTCTCGCGCGAGGGCGCGCTCTGGCGGCGCGACGGCGAGGAGCACACCGAGTATGTCTATACGTTCGAGGCGCTGCGCACGCTCATGGAGCGCGAGGGCTTCACGGACACAGCACTCCGCCGCGACGGACCGCAGGGTGCGGCCGGCCGGCAATTCATTATATCAAAGCGAGGGAATGACTGATGGATAAGATCATACGTGCAACGGCCGGAGACGGCTTTATAAAAATGGCGGTTATAACGGCGCGGGACACCGTGCAGCGCGCGAGGGAGATACACGACTGCTCCCCCACTGCGGCCGCGGCTCTTGGGCGGACGCTCTGCGCCGCGTCCATGCTCGGCGAGATGATGAAGGAGGAGCGCGGCACGCTCACCATACGCATAAACGGCGGCGGTCCCATCGGCAGCATCGTTGCCGTGTCGGACTCGGCGGGGTATGTGCGCGGGTACGTGACGAATCCCGCGGTCGACCTGCCTCTGCGTGCGGACGGGAAGCTCGACGTCGGCGGCGCTGTCGGGCGTGACGGCATGCTGACCGTCAGCCGCGACATAGGGCTCAAGGAGCCGTACACCGGCTCGACCGAGCTTGTCAGCGGCGAGATCGCGGAGGATCTGACGGCGTACCTCCTTGAGAGCGAGCAGGTGCCCTCCGCGTGCGCGCTGGGCGTACTGGTCGACACGGACAGGACTGTGAAGGCGGCGGGCGGCTTCATTGTGCAGCTCATGCCCGGCGCGCCGGAGGAGCTTATCGGCAAGCTGGAGGACAACGTTTTCATGATGGACCAGCTCACCACCATTCTCGACGAGGACGGCGCGGAGGCGGTGTTCGATCAGGTCCTCAAGGGGCTGGAGCACCACATCGTCGGCGAGGTGCCCGTGGGCTACCGCTGCTATTGCAGCCGTGAGCGCGTGGCGGAGGCGCTGCGCTGTGTCGAGCGCAATGAGCTTGAGGAGATGATCGCCGAGGGCAGGGATTGCAGCATAAGCTGCCAGTTCTGCGACGCGGCGTATTCCTTCACGCCCAGCGACCTGCGCGCGATAGTTGACGATCTGGACAAGGGCGCGGCGGACACTGCCGAATAAGCGCGTATCGCGCCCGAAAAAAATTATCTAAAAAATTTTCAATAAGATATTGACAACTTCGCATTTTTTTAGTATTATAACGGAGCTGTCACGCGGGAGCATAGCTCAGCTGGTTAGAGCACCTGCCTTACAAGCAGGGGGTCACTGGTTCGAGTCCAGT
>CAKTKU010000018.1 GCA_934572335.1 uncultured Oscillospiraceae bacterium | reverse complement strand
CCTTTAGGGAGCCACCACAGGAGATAGACCCTTATAGGGTCTGTTCAAACCACCGGTTCAACCGGTGGTTTTGATTAGATGTGTAAATGTAATTACGCCTTGCCGGCGGTCGAGGGCTTGTCGACCGTGAAGCTTATCTCCACGCGCAGCTGCTCGCCGGAGTCGAACGTGAACACGGCCTCCGCCTCGTAATCGCCCGCGGAGAGACCTTTCTTCGGCACGACCGTCCACGTCTTGGAGTTGCTCTGCCCCGTGGGTACGGTGCCGCCGTCCTCGGTGTTGAGGATGAAGCGGGACTTGTCCGCGCCCTCGAGCGTCACGCTCTCCACCGTTAGCTCGCCGAGCCCGGTGTTCTTCACAACGAAGGCGACGGGGTCGGGCTGCTTGTAGCCGACCGTCTCATGACCGAAGTCGATGTCGCGGATGACAGGGAAGACATAGCTCTCCTCCGCGGTGTCGCTCGTGCGTGCGCCGTCCATGACCGCGATCGCCTTTATGACGGTGCTGCTGTCAACGTCGAAGGGTTCGGTGTACTTCTCGCTCTTCTCTGTGGGGGTGCTGCCGTCGAGCGTATAGTATATGTCCGCGCCGTCGGCGGCAGTGATGGTGATCTCGGTGTCGTCGCAGTAGGTGGCGGAGCCGGGCGTGATGACCGGCGCGTCAAGCTTGAACTTTAGGGTGAGCTTCCCGTCCGCGTCGATGCGCTCAAACGTGAAGATCCCGGCGTCGGACACGCTGCACGCGCCGGTGGTCGCCGTGGCGTCGGTGACGGTGACGCCGGGCTTGGGCGTGATGGTGGCGACGGAGGTGGATACGGCGGTGTAGGTCCCGTCGTCGTTCTCGGTCAGACCGTCGATGTCAACAAAGTCGGAGTAGTTCCCCGCGAGGGTGATGGTGTACTCCGCCTTGCCGGGCTTTGCGGACGTGTTTTTGGCGCTGTCGGACTTCGTGCTCTCAGACTTCTTGCCGTCAGAGGCGGCGCTGTCGTCCGCGAGCTTGTCCGCCCCGGTGACCGCCGCGGCCGCAACGCCGTTATCCTCGACACTCCCGCCGTTGTTGTAGACTGTGCCGCTGTTATTATACACCGTGCCGCCGTTATTGTAGACGGTACCCTCGTTGTTGAACACGACGCCGCCGTTATTGAAAACAATGCCGCCGTTGTTGAACACTGTGCCGTAGTTGTTGAAAACTATATCCCCGTCGTTATAGAGCGTTTCGCCGGGGTCGTTGATGAGCGCGTTTTCAATGGCGAGCGTCTCCTCCTCCGCGTCGGACTGCGCCGCGGGCTTTGCGTCGTCCGCGTAAGCGCCCGCCGGAAGCAGACACACCAGCAGCATCGCCGCCAGCGCGAGAGTGAGCAGTCGTTTTTTCATAGAATATATCCCCTTTCATACTGCGTTATATAAAAATTATACACATTAACTATAAGACTATAATAAGCCACGGATAGTTCCCTTTCAATTAAATCGCTGTTAACTTTCTCTGAATGGCCCGTAAAGCTTTGCACCGCTCCATCATAGCACCCGGCGCGGGCAAATGCTGTCGCTTGGGCGCTCAGTCCCGGGGCGGCTTCGCCTTCTGGCGCAGGGCGCGGCGGCGGCGGTTTATGCACCGCTCCAGCTCGCCGGAGCGTATGAACTCGGCAAGCACGTACTGCTCATACACGGGTACGGTGCATGAATAAAACCCCAGCCGTGCTTCGAACCGCGCGACGAGCGGCGCGGGCAGCACCATGTACCCTGTGCGCATCGCGGGGGCGATGGTCTTGGAGAAGCTGTTGATGTATATGACGCGCTCCGGCGCGACGGAGAACACCGTCTCTATCGGGGCGAAGAGCGCGGAGAACTCGGAGTCATAATCGTCCTCAATAATATACGCGCCGCGCTCGCGCGCCCACGCGGCGTACTCCCGCCGCTTTGCCGCCGTGGCGGTGACGCCGCTGGGGTAGCTGTGGAACGGCGTGACGTGCAGCGCGCCTGCGCGGCAGGACGCAAGCTCGTCGGAGCGTATCCCGTCCTCGCCGAGGCGCAGCATCGCGCACTGCGCACCGTTCGCCTCGTACACGAGGCGGATCTTCTCATACGACGGGGATTCCAGCGCATAGACGATCTCGCGCCCTAAAAGCTGCACGGCGAGCGAGTAGAGATACTCCGCGCCCGCGCCGATGATGATCTGCTCCGGCGCGACGGACAGCCCCCGCGAGCGGGCGAGGTACTCTGCCAGCACTTCCCGCAGCTCGATGCAGCCCGCGTTCGGCGCGCGGGAGAGTATGCGCCGGTCATAGTCGCTGAGCACGCGGCGCATCGTCCGCGCCAGCACAGAAAACGGGAAATCCGCCGGTACGCCGTCCTCGGCGCTCATGTCGGCAAGCGTCGCGCGCGGCAGGGGCGGGGCGCTGGACTGTCCCGGCGCGCGGCAGGCAAAGCAGCCGCTGCGCTCGCGCGCCTCGGCGTAGCCCTCGTCCGTCAGCAGGGCGAGCGCGTGCTCGGCGGTGATGACGCTCACGCCTGTCTCTTCCGCCAGCAGCCGTTTCGACGGGAGGCGCGCGCCCGGCTCGATCGCGCCGGTGATTATATCATTGCGCAGCTGCTCATAGAGCTGCAGATACGCGGGCTTGTCGGCGCGCTTATCAACGGCGTATTTCATCGGCTGGTCTGCACCTCCCTGATAATGTGCGGTGAATAATATGGTCAGACATATGATACCGCCGCGAAACCGCCGTGTCAAGGCTTGCCGGTGGGACGAACGGGTGGTAATATGTACATATATGATCACATGAGAGGTGCGCGCTATGGCGAAATACAGGCATATAAAAAGAGAGTTCGGCCCCGTATGGGACGCGAACTCCGCGGTGCTCATCCTCGGCAGCTTCCCGTCGGTGAAGTCGCGCGAGGCGAATTTTTATTATGGACACCCGCAGAACCGTTTCTGGCGGGTGATGGCGCACGTGCTGGGCTGTCCGGTGCCGGGGAGCACGGACGAAAAGCGCGCGATGCTGCTTGCCCACCGCGTTGCGCTGTGGGACACGCTGGAGGAGTGCGACATTGTTGGCTCAAGCGACAGCAGCATAAAAAACGCCGTCCCGGTGGACATTATGACCGTGCTCTCCGGCGCGGATATACGGCAGATATACTGCAACGGCACAGCGTCGTATGAGCTTTTCATGCGCTATCTCGCGCCCGTGTGCTCGCGCGGGGCGATAAAGCTGCCGTCGACGAGCCCGGCGAACGCCGCGTGGTCGTTCGACCGCCTGTGCGCCGCGTGGGAGCGGATAAGAGACGGGGTGTGAGGGGCAGCCTATCACCATTGATCTGACAAAAGGAAATCCGAGAGATGGACGATTTTTATGCCGTTTTCAATGCCGACAGCCATGTCGTCCAACGTGACGACATATTTCGGATAATGATCCCTTATCTCCATGAGATTGCCGACCTCGCGGTCTGAATCCGCGGGGAGCTGTACGCACACCTGCACATAGAGCCGCTCATCCCGGCGGATGGCGACAAAATCTATCTCCTTTGCGCCGGATTTGCCTATATACACATCATATCCGCGGCGCTTCAGCTCAAGGAAAACGATGTTTTCCAGCGCCCCGTCCAGCATTTTGCGGTTGTAGCCAAGGAGCGCGTACTTGAGCGACATATCGGCGAGATAGTATTTTTCCTGCGTTTTCAGTATGCTTTTTCCCTGAAGATCATAACGGGCGCAGGGGTAGACGATGAAAGCCTGTTCCAGCCAGCGCAGATAGTTGTATATGCTCTCAACGGAGACCTTGCGCTGCTCGCTCTTCATGAAGTTTGATATGGAGTTGGCGGAAAACGTCTTGCCGGTGTTCTCCACAACGTATTTCACGACGCGGTCAAAGAGATCCTGCTTGCTGATACGGTGACGCTTTACAATGTCCCGCGAGACAACGGTGTAGTAAATGCCGTTCACAATCTGATACGCGGTCTGCGCCTCATAGTCGCCGAGCGCGATGACAGGGAAACCGCCGAAGCGTATATACTCGTCCAACAGCTCCCGCATTGAAAGTGGACTGCCGGATTTGAAATCAAGGTATTCGCGGAAGGACAGCGGGTATACGGGGATAAGAACATAGCGCCCGGTCAAATAGGTCGATATTTCGCTCGACATCAGCTTGGAGTTGGAGCCGGTCACATATATGTCGGCATCGGCGTTTTCCAGAAGGCTGTTGACAGCGCGTTCCCAGCCGGGAACCTCCTGAATCTCATCCAAAAGCAGATAACAATGTTCCTTGCCACGCATCATGGCGGTAAGCTCGTCATACATCTGCTTTGCGGTGATGTTTTCGGGAATGTCCATCTCCGTGTAGGTCTTGTGAATGATGCGATCCTCGGGGAGGCCGCGCGCGCACAGCTCGGCTTTGAGCATTTCAAAGATCGTGGACTTTCCGCAGCGGCGGATGCCGGAGAGTATCTTCACCAAGGGTTTATCAATAAACGGCTGGAGCTTGCGTATATAGTCAGGTCTGAAAATCATGCTGTCACTTCCTCTCACGAGGAGTATAACCGAAAAAAGCAGAAAAAACAATAAGTTTTTAAGGTCTAACCTTAAAAACTTATTTGAACAAGATATATTAAGTGTGGGGAATCAGTCTTTGATCACCGCCGCGCTGCGGGGATAGGGCTTCTTCTCGTCAGTCAGCCCGGCGAGATAGTCCATACTTGTGTCCAATGCCAGCGCAATGCGCTTGCACTGTTCAAATGAATAGTAGCGCTTACCGTTTTCGATTTTTGAATAATCGCTTTGATCTATCCCGGTGAGCAGCTGCATCTGCACCTGCGTAAGCTGCCGCTCTTTCCGTAAATCTTTCAATCGGCTCATTTTTATCACCCCAACGGTATTATGCCCCCCGGTACTGGTTCTTTGCCAGTACCGAGGGCGTGTTATATATCTGCATCACACATTGAACCTCGTTTCTTCCGATATACCGCCGCGGAGCACCGCCTCGGCACAGCGCATGCCGTCCACGGCGGCGGAGCTGATCCCGCCGGCGTAGCCCGCGCCCTCGCCGCAGGGGTAGAGCCCGCGTATGCCGCTTTGCAGCGCGGCATCGCGCACGATGCGCACGGGGGAGGACGAGCGGGTCTCGGGCGCGGTCATGACGGCATCCGGCGCGTCAAAGCCCGCAAGCTTCTTGCCGAGCGCGGGGAGCGCGTTTTCAAGCACGCGCGTGATGCGCGCGGGAAGCACCTCGTGCAGATCGCACCAGACGACGCCGGGGCGATAGCTCGGCGTGACGGAGCGCGCCCCGCGGCTCGCCGTATGGGCGAGAAAATCGCCGACGGTCTGCGCCGGGGCGAGGTAGTTATCCCCGCCGCAGCGGTAGGCGGCGCGCTCTATCTCACGCTGCCAGTACATCCCGCCGAGCGTGCTCTTATCGGGGAAATCCTCCGGAGTGAGCGTGACGAGCAGGGCGGAGTTCGCGTTCTCCCCGTCGCGGCGGGAATAGCTCATCCCGTTCGTGACGACGCCGCCCGCTTCGGACGCGGCGGCAAAGACCTCGCCGCCGGGACACATGCAGAAGGTGTAGGCGCTCGTGCCGTCGGGCAGATGGACGCTGAGCGAGTAGTCCGCCGCGGGGAGCGGAGGATGCTCCGCGCCGTACTGCGCGCGGTCAATGTCCGCCTGACGGTGCTCTATGCGCACGCCCATGGAGAAGGGCTTGGGGCGCATCTCCACGCCCTGCGCGAGAAGCGTCTTGAACGTGTCGCGCGCGGAATGCCCCACGGCGAGGATGAGCGCGTCGGTGTCGATGGTATACCGCCCGTCGGGGCTCACGACCTCCGCGCCGCAGAGCTGCCCGCCGCGCGTGACGAGCCGGTCCAGCCGCGTCTGAAAGCGGACCTCGCCCCCGTGGGCAATGACGTCCGCGCGGATATTCTGCACGATGCCGATGAGCACGTCCGTGCCGATATGCGGCTTGGCGTCATAGAGGACGCTCTCATCCGCACCGTGCTCATAAAACTGCCGCAGCACCCAGAACATGCGCTTGTCATGCGTGCCGGTGTTGAGCTTGCCGTCGGAAAACGTGCCCGCGCCGCCCTCGCCGAACTGGACGTTGCACTCGGTGTCCAGCGCGCCGCCGGAGCGGAACGCCTCCACCGCGGCCTTGCGCGAGAGCGCGTCGCGCCCGCGCTCAATAACTATGGGACGCGCCCCGGCACGCGCGAGCACGAGCGCGGCGAACATACCCGCCGGACCGAAGCCGACCACGACCGGGCGCTTTTTCATGTTTTCGGCATGGGGAATATCATACTCCGGCGGCGTGTAGGCGGCAGCGTCCGCGCTCTTCGCGCGCGCAATGACGCGCCCCTCGTCGCCCGCGACGGTCACAGCGGCGGAGCAGACATAGTGTATATCGTCCTTGTGCCGCGCGTCGAGAGAGCGCTTGACGAGCACAAGGGAAGTGACGGCATCCGCCGCGAGGCGGAGCTTTTTCGCCGCGCGTGCGCGGAGGACAGAGGTATCCTCGCCGGGGTCGAGCCGGAGGTTTCGCACAAGTATCATTCGCCGAGCCTCCCCGCGAGCCGCCCGCTCGCCCACGCCCATTGCAGGTTATACCCGCCGCAGTCGCCGTCGATGTCCAGAAGCTCCCCGCAGACGAAGAGCCGCGGCATAAACCAGCTTTGCAGCGTCTCCGGGTCGAAGCCGGAGGTGCGTATGCCGCCGACCGTGACCTGCGCGCTGTCAAAGCCCTCCGTGCCGGTGACGCGCAGGGAAAAGCCCTTTACCGCGTCCGCGGCGGCTTGGAGCTGGGCGGAAGAGAGAGAGGAGAGCGGCGCGGCGGCGTCGAGGCGCGCATAGCGCGCGAGCATACGCCCGAGGCGGTTATGCAGCATGCCGGTGAAAATATCCCCGCAGGGGAGCGCGGGCAGATCGCGGCAGCGGCGAGCGAGCATATCCATGACCTCCGCCGCGGGATGATCGCGCATAAAGTCGAGCGACGCGGTGAACCCGTCGCCCCCAGTGGAGACGGTGCGCGACACGTCGAACGCCGCGGGGCCGGACAGCCCCGTCTCCGTGAACTGAACCTCACCGTGGCTCCGGGCGATGACCTCGCCCCCCGCGAGCAGCGACAGCGCCGCGTCCGCGCGCACGCCCTTGAGCGCGCGGGGGTACTCCGGCGCGGTGGTGAGCTGGACAAGGGCAGGGCAGAGGCGTGTGCGCTTATGCCCGAGGGGTTTCAAAAGCTCATACCCGTCCATGACGCCGCCGAGCTTTGCACCCGCCGCGCCGCCGCAGGCGACGATGACATAATCGGCGAAAATATCGCCCACATCCGTGCCGACAACATAGCCCGTGCCGTCCGAGGCGCGGGAGAGCGAGCGGGCAGAGACGCCGCAGCGCAGCTCCACCCCCGCGCGCTCGAGCGCGAAGCGCAGCACGTCCACCACACTGTTGGCGGAGTTGGAGAGAGGATAGACCCGCCCGCCGTACTCCGTCACCGTGACAAGACCGAGCGCATGAAAAAAGTCAAGCGTGTCCTGCGGCGTGAAGCGCGAGAGCGCGGGGAGCGCGAATTCGGCGTTCTCCCCGTGGTAATTTGCCGCGCCGGCGCCGGTGTTCGTGAGGTTGCAGCGCCCGTTGCCCGTCGCAAGGAGCTTGCGCGCGACGCGCTGCTGGCGCTCCAGCAGGACGATGTGCCGCCCGCTCTCCGCCGCCGTCAGCGCCGCCATCATGCCGGAGGCTCCGCCGCCTATGACCACTACTGTTTCCATGCTGTGTCCTCGTTTCCTGAGAAAATCTGATATAGACCTTAATTATAACAACAACAGGGAGAATAATCAAATAAAAAGAACAAGACAGGGGCAATTTACGCTCCTGTCTTGTATCATGTGCAATGGTTTATTCGCCGAGCTTTTTTTCAAGCTCTTCGAGGCGGCGCTTCACCGCGGCGAGCTCGTCGACCATCGGGTCGCGGACGCTGACCTGGTCGACCTCGGTGGCGTAGTCCACCTTCTGCCCCGCGATGCGCACGATTCTTGCCGGGATGCCGACGGCGGTGCTGTCGGGCGGGACCTCGCCGAGGACGACGGAGTTTGCCGCGATGCGGCTGTTGTCGCCGACCTTGAACGGCCCCAGCACCTTCGCGCCGGTGCCGATGAGGACGTTGTTGCCGATGGTGGGGTGGCGCTTGCCGCTGTCCTTGCCCGTGCCGCCGAGGGTCACGCCGTGGTAGAGCAGGCAGTCGTCCCCGATCTCGGCGGTCTCGCCGATGACGATGCCCATGCCGTGGTCGATGACGAGGCGCTTGCCGATCTTCGCGCCGGGGTGGATCTCGATGCCGGTGCGGCGGCGGCTCGCCTGCGAGATGAGGCGGGCGATGAACTTCATGTTGTGCTCATAAAACCAGTGGGCGCGGCGGTGGCTGCGCGTGGCCTTGAGACCGGGGTAGAGGAAATACACCTCCAGCGCGCTGCGCGCCGCGGGGTCGCGCGCCATATAGGCGGCAATGGTCTCTCTCAGATCGTTGAACATATATAAAAACCTCGATTTTTTGCAAAATAAAAAGCGGCAGCCTTATGCCGCCGCAGATGAGCGCGCAGGGTCACAGACCCTGCCGCATACAGCGACAGCGACATCGGATACAACAGACGCAACACGCGCACTTCATCATCACTGTCACCTCACAAATAATCGGAATCGATCAAAAGCTGAACAAATCGCTCAAGCTATAATACGCGAGAGCGGGGGTTTTGTCAATAGCAGGGGAGAAATAAGCGCTTATTTGGCCTGTGTGCCGTCCTTGCGCTGAAGCTTGTGCTTCTTCCCGTCGGGCGTGACGATATAGGTGTTTTCCAGCACCTGCATCGCGCCCTGCCGCCACTCGGCGATATATTCCTTGCGCAGTGTGTCGCGCTCGGCGCTCTCCTCCTCGGTCAGCGCGCGCAGCTTTGCGATGCGCGCAAGCTCGTTTATGCGGTCAAGCTTTGTCTGTTCCATCTGCTGTTCCTCCGTTCTCCTCCAATGTCCCCAGCTCGTCAAGCGTCAGCTCGAACGGCGGGATGAAATGCTCAAGGAAATACTCTACCTCCGGCATGCCGCAGCGCTCCAGCGCGGCGCGCGTCTGCTTCTCGGCGGAGATGAATTCGTCATTCCCGGCGCGGCGCTCCTCAATGCACTTGATGTACGCCGAGAGCTTGTCCGCTGCCTTGACGATGTCATGCGTCCGCGCGGCGGTCTCCCCGGTCAGCAGCGGCTCATACGCGCCGCGAAGCTCCGCGGGCAGGGTTTCGATGAGACGGGCGCATGCGATGTCCTCAACCTCGCGGTAAGCGTCGCGGATGAGGGCGTTGTGGTATTTTATCGGGGTGGGCAGGTCGCCGGTGAGTATCTCGGAACAGTCATGATAGAGCGCGACGGCGGCACACTCGTTCGGGTCGCACTCCCGGCCGAACACGTCCCGCCGGATAACGGCGAGCGCATGGGCGATGACGGCGCACATGTGGCTGTGCTCCTGTATGTTCTCCGGCATGGCGTTGCGCATGAGGCTCCACCGCGTGATGTAGCGCATGCGCGAGATATAGGCAAAAAAGCTGTCTGACATGATATACTCTTTCTATAAAATCGTTGTTATCCCCATAATACCACGAAACGGCGCTCTTTTCAACCGCGCCCGCGCATGGTATAGTATATACATTAAAAGTATAGAGGTGCAGCTCATGTACAGTGATATAAAAGTAATCGACGGACACGTCCACTGCGCGCAGCAGGTCGACCCCGCAGCGCTGGAGGCGGTGCTGATGCGCACGGGCACGGACATGGCGAACATCGCCGCGTGCGCGCACAGCCGCGCGCTGTCGCTCACGCCGCAGGCGCTGGCGATGAAAAAGCTGTGGCCGGGGCGGTTTTATGTGTTCGGCAGCCTCGACGTGAGCGAGTATTACCTCCACCCGGACACGCTCGGCACGCACATGGCGCAGTATGCCGCGCGGATGGCACAGGCGGGCTGCGACGGGATAAAAATGCTGGAGGGCAAGCCGCAGATGCGCAAAAAATACCCCGTCCCTCCGTTCGACGACGCGCGCTGGGAGACGTTCTGGGCATGGGCGGAGGAGACCGGCACGCCCATACTCTGGCACGTGAATGACCCGGAGAACTTCTGGGATCTTGAGCACGCCCCGGCGTTCGCCATACAGCAGGGCTGGCTGTATGACGACAGCTATGTCAACAACGAGGCGCAGTACGCCGAGGTGCTGAACGTCCTCGCGCGCCACCCGGCGCTGAAAATAGACTTTGCGCACTTTTTCTTCATGTCCGCGCAGCTTGACCGCCTCGACGCGATACTCGCGCGCTATGCTAACGTCCGCGTCGACCTCACGCCGGGGATAGAGATGTACGAGAATTTCTCCGCCGGTATTGACCGTGCCCGCGCGTTCTTTGACCGCTGGCACGACCGCATCATCTACGGCACGGACATTGGCGGGCGGTGCATACTCATGGGAGAGGAAAAGCCGCTCGACGAGCGGGAGAACCTCCGCCGCCCGGAGATCGTGCGGGAATTCCTGACGCTCGACGGCGAGCGGGAGATCGCGTCCGACGGGCATTTCCTCATAAAACGCGCGCCGTTTACAATGCGCGGGCTCGCGCTTTACGGGGAGCGGCTGGGCGAGATACTCGGCGGGAACTTTGTGCGCTTTGCCGGAGCGCCGAGGGACGTGGATGCCGCGGCGGTGCTGGATGAGTGCGCGCGGCTGAGGGCGCGGCTGGGCGAGATGGACGCAAAATACCCCGATTTCACCCCGGACTACTCCGTTGTCAGGTACGCGGAGCAGGTTTTTGCAGAAAATTGAATCAAAATGAAGTGAATTGTATTGCAATTTCGCCGCATAGGTGTTAAAATTCAATTTTGTGTTGAAAAATCAAACAGAAACTATTCTTCGGGGCCGGTGCGGTCCCGCACAAGGGAGCAGATAACAATGGACAAACTCAGAAACGTCGCCATAATCGCCCACGTCGACCACGGCAAGACCACGCTCGTCGACGAGCTTTTGAAGCAGTCCGGCGTGTACCGCGAGAATCAGGAGATCGTGGACAGAGTCATGGACTCCAACGATCTTGAGCGCGAGCGCGGCATAACCATCATGGCGAAGAACACCGCCGTGTGGTACGGCGACACGAAGATCAATATAGTCGACACGCCTGGTCACGCGGACTTCGGCGGCGAGGTCGAGCGTATACTCAAGATGGTCAACGGCGTCATACTGCTGGTGGACGCGGCGGAGGGACCCATGCCGCAGACCCGCTTCGTTCTCAGCCGCGCGCTTGAGCTGGGGCACCGTGTGATCGTTGTCATCAACAAGATTGACCGCCCCGACCAGCGCATCCACGAGGTCGTGGACGAGGTTCTGGAGCTGCTTATAGACCTCAACGCCACAGACGAGCAGCTTGACTCCCCGATGCTGTTCTGCTCCGGCAGACAGGGCACGGCGAGCTATTCCCCCGACGTGCCGGGCACGGACCTTGAGCCGCTTTTCAAGACTATCATCGAGTATATCCCCGAGCCGGACATGAACGAGGACGCGCCGTTCCAGATGCTCGTGAGCAGCATAGACTACAACGAGTATGTCGGGCGCATCGCCATCGGGCGCATCGAGCGCGGGCGCATAAAGCAGAACGAAGAGATAGAGGTCTGCAACTATCACGACAAGGACAAGCCCACAATAAAGGCGAAGGCCGTATCTTTGTATGAGTTCGACGGACTCAACCGCGTTCCCGTGACCGAGGTCGGCGCGGGCAACATCATCGCCATGAGCGGCATAGGTGACGTCACCATCGGCGATACCATCTGCGCCAAGGGCGCGGCGGAGCCTCTGCCCTTTGTGAAAATCGGCGCGCCGACGCTGGAAATGACCTTCTCCGTCAACGACAGCCCCTTCGCCGGGCGCGAGGGCAAGTTCGTCACCTCCCGCCAGATCCGCGACCGCCTCATGCGCGAGACGCTCAAGGACGTGTCGCTGCGCGTGACCGACGTGCCGGACAGCACCGACAGCTTCAACGTCGCCGGACGCGGCGAGATGAGCCTTTCCATCCTCATCGAGACCATGCGCCGCGAGGGGTATGAGTTCCAGGTGTCCCCCCCGCGCGTGCTGTATCAGGAGATAGACGGCAAGCGCTGCGAGCCGGTGGAGCGCGTGGTGGTGGACGTGCCGAGCGAGTACATGGGCGCGGTGATGGAGAAGCTTGGCGCGCGCAAGGGCGAGTTCATCGAGATGACCCCCGTGGGCAGCCGCACAAAGCTTGAGTTCCTTGTCCCGTCGCGCGGTCTGTTCGGCTACAGGAACGAGTTTTTGACCGATACGAAGGGCGAGGGCATACTTGCCAGCGTCTTTGAGCGCTACGAGCCGTATAAGGGCGACATTTCCCGCCGCGCGACCGGTTCCCTCATCGCGTGGGAGACGGGCGAGGCCGTGGCATACGGCATATGGAACGCGCAGGATCGCGGCGCGATGTTCATCACGCCGGGCACGAAGGTCTACGGCGGCATGGTCGTGGGCGTATGCCCCAAGAGCGACGATGTGCCGGTGAACGTGTGCCGCACAAAGCACCTCACCAACACCCGCGCCTCCGGCTCGGATGAGGCGCTGCGCCTCGTCCCGGCCAAGCAGCTCAGCCTTGAGCAGTGCCTTGAATTCCTCGCAGACGACGAGCTTCTGGAGGTCACGCCCAAGTCCCTGCGCCTGCGCAAGCGCATTCTCGATCACAGCATGAGAATGAAAAACGTGATGAAAAACAGATAAAGGGATAACAGACAACGCCCCGCGGTCAGTGACAGCGGGGCGTTTGGCAAAATATCATTGAGGCGTTTTTTGAACGAACTGCACAAAAACCGTTGGTAATGCTTGTATACTATGCGAGTTGTTCTCGGAACGGATTTGTGATATGCTAAAATAGAAATCAAGGAAAACGTTTACCTAAAAAGTATGAAGATGAAAGAGATCGCTGCGGCAGCCGGCGTGTCAACTGCCACCGTGTCGAAGATACTTAATGCGCGGGATGAACATATAAGCGAGGCTACGCGGGCGCGTGTTCTTGAGATAGTCGAAAAGACAGAATATATGCCCAATGCCATTGCGAAGGGACTCAAGCAGAACCGAAGCAAAATGATAGGCTTTATCCTCCCGGACATATCAAACCCGTTCTTTCCCAATGTCGCAAAAGGGATGGAAGAAAAGGCGCATGAGTACGGGTACGGGGTTTTAATAGTCAATACGAATGATTCTCTCGAGGTGGAAAAGGAGGCTCTGCGCTTCCTCTCATCAAGAAAGGTCGGCGGAATAGTGTTCGCACGTGCCTTGCAGAGTGATCATCTTGAAAAATGCATAGAGACAGAGATACCGATCGTTGTCGTTGACAGAGCGCTTGACTTTGAGTCGGAAGGGATGGGGCGCATAATCGTTGATACCCCAGCAGGAATAATGACCTCAACAAATGTACTCATAGAGCAGGGGTGTCGGCGTATCGCGTATATTTCAGCAAGGTATAATTCCAGCACGGACAGATATTTTGGATATTGCCGCGCGTTGGAGGACGCAGGGCTGCCCTTTGACGAGAAGCTTGTCTATAACGACAAATTCACCTTTGAGACGGGTTATAATGGGATAGAAGCGATACTTTCACGCACAGAAGCGGACGGGATAGTGTGCGGGAACGATCTTATCGCCGTTGGGGCGATAAGCCGTCTCAACGAGAAGGGTATAAAGATCCCCGAGCAGATGAAGGTAATGGGGTTTGACGACATTTACTTTTCGAGATATATGTCGCCGCCGCTTTCCACAGTCCGGCAGCCCGCATATGAAATGGGCGCGGAATCGGCAAAAATGCTGATAGAGCATCTTGAAAACGGAATACCGCTGTATAATAAAAAGCTGGATTTCAGCTTGATCATGCGAGGAACGGTTTGAATAACAGAGCCGGTTTTCGCATGATTCTGCAGTAGGTAAACGTTTACCTAAAAATACATAAGGAGAGTATGCACAATGGAGTTCAAACCCTATATGAAATCCGATTACGGTAAGCTTGCTGATAAGGTAAATCTCCTGCCGGACTTTTTCACCGGCTTTCAGCCGGAGCGCAGAGAAGAGATCGTGTCGGCGGAGGCGAAGTTCTATCACAGCATAACTGAACCATACTCCGTGGATGACCGCGTGGACAAATTTTATACCGGGTTTACCACATATGACGGCTGCGAAATCAAAATGAAGGTGTATATGCCGAAAAACATAACCGGCGCTGTGCCGGGCTGGGTATTTGCGCACGGCGGCGGATGGATGACATGCAGCGTGGAAACGCATGATTTTGTGCCGTCGTATGTCGCGGCAAATGCGGGGATAGTATGCTTCAGCATCGAATACAGGCTTGCGCCAGAGCACAAGTTTCCGACCGGCTTGGAGGATTGCTATGCCGCTATAAAGCATATTGCGGCAAACGCGGAAAACTATCATGTGGATACTGCGAGAATAAGTGTCGGCGGCGACAGCAGCGGCGGCAACTACGCGGCGGCGCTGGCGTTAATGGCAAGAGACAGAAAGGAGATCAGACTTGATAAGCAGGTGCTGATATATCCTGCGACCGATCTGACGGGAACCGTCGAGAAGGTCTCTGCCGAGGTGTATGCTCCTGTCGGAGCGTCTGATGATGCCCCCGCGGTCTCGTTCAGCGAGATATACTGCACAGAGCCCAAGGAGGCGTTCAGCCCGTATGTCTCCATGCTGCTTGCCGATGATCTGAGAGGATTGCCGTCGGCGCTGTTTATTCAGGCGGAGTGTGATTCCCTGTGCGACGACGGACTCATGTACGCGCAGCGGCTGCACGATGCCGGTGTGCCGGTTGAATGTGAGATATACAAGGGTATGCCGCATGCGTTTATCCTGCGCACCTATGAGGAGACCTTTGCCGCGCTCGACAGGATATGCGCGTATCTCAGATGATTCAGGTTTATGCATCCGAGGATGTTAAACATAAAAATCTTATATCACAAGGAGAAAAAGGAAAATGAAGAAAATTCTCGCACTGATCCTCGCAGTGGTCATGACGCTCGCGCTCTGCGCCTGCGGACAGACTGCCGCACCTGCGACGGCGGAAGCGCCCGCCTCCGCAGAAGAGCCTGCCTCCGAAGCACCAGCCGCTGACGGAAAGATCAAGATCGGTCTTGCAATGCACAACCAGACTGCCGACTGGGCTGTGCAGATGAAAGACAGCTTCCTTGAGGCTGCTGCCGAAAAGGACGATGTTGAGGTCATCTGGAACGATGCAAACGCTGTGGCTTCCGCGCAGGTCGATAATATTGAGACCCTTGTTGCGCAGGGCTGCTCCGTCATCGTTGTTGACCCTCAGGACTACACCGCCCTTGGCAACGCGCTTAAGGTCGCGACCGATGCCGGTGTGAAGATAGTCAACTGCGACTCCAAGGTCATTGAGGATGACCAGCCCATGGTTTCCAGCTTCATCACTGCCGACTGCTACGGCGGCGGCGTGACGCTTGGCGAGTACCTTGTCGACAAGCTCCCTGAGGGCGCGAAGGTCGGATACCTGAACTACTCCACCATTTCCGTAATAGCCGACCGCTTTGTCGGTGTTTCCGATGCTTTCAAGGCAGCTGGCCGCGATGATATAGTTGTTGTGGAGAAAGAGTGCACGGATCTCAACGCGATCGCCTCTTACACCGAGGATATGCTTCTTGCCGATCCCGACATTACCTGCTTTATCTGCCTCAATGACAACACCGCACTCTCCTGCTGGGCGGCGTGCAACCAGCTGGGAAGCCCCGAGATCCTTGTTTACGGCTTTGACGGCTCTCCTGCCGGCAAGCAGTCGATCAGCAACGGTGAGATGGCCGGCACTATGGTGTACTCTCCGGTCGATCTTGCAAAGTCCTCTTTTGAGGCTGCTTATGCCCTTGCAACAGGCGGCGAGGCAGAGAAGGAAGTTCTTGTTCCCATGTGGCTCATCAGCCCGGAGAATATAGCCGAGCGCAATCTGGATGCTTGGGAGTAATTCCCTGACACGTTCTGTTGTGCCGTACACATTAGTGTGCGGCACAACCACAATCTGTAGAATGCGGGGATACCGTTGTGAGTGAATGTCTTTTGAAAATGAGCAATATACATAAACGCTTCCCGGGCGTATATGCCCTAAAGGGAGCGAATATTGAGCTCAATGAGGGTGAGGTTCTCGCCCTGGTCGGAGAGAATGGCTCCGGCAAGTCCACACTTATGAATGTCCTCGGCGGGATATATGACCGCGACGAGGGGACGATAGCCGTTGACGGCAAAGAAACGGAAATAAATAATGTGCTTGACGCACGCCATGCGGGAATTAGCATTATCCATCAGGAGCTAGTGCTTGTGCCGTTTTTGAGCGTGGCGGAAAATATTTTCATCAGCCGTGAGCCGATGAAGAACAACGCCATTGATTACAAAAAGATGTACGAAGATGCTCAGCGCTTTGTCGATGAGCTTGGGTTGGATCTCGATGTGCACACAAAGGTCATCCGGCTTTCCATTGCCATGCAGCAGATGGTCGAGATAGTGAAGGCGGTGTCTTTCAACGCGAGGATCATTGCCATGGATGAGCCGACATCGTCTCTTTCTGATAAAGAGATAGATGCGCTTTTTGAGAACATTGAAAAGCTGAAAGCACGCGGGATAGGTATAATTTATATTTCCCACAGACTGTCGGAGCTTCGCCGCATTGCGGATCGGGTCACGGTGCTCCGCGATGGAGAGACAGTGGCGACAATGAATGTTGCCGACACTGATAATGACACGATAGTAAACCTGATGGTCGGCAGAGAACTGGTGAACTACTACACGCGCACGTATAATAAGCGCGGGGAAGTGCGGTTCGCGGCGGAGAACATCAGCTCAAATAAGGTGAAAAATATCAGCTTTGAGGTGCATGCCGGAGAGATACTCGGGTTTGCGGGACTTGTCGGCGCGGGCAGAACGGAAACCGCGAAGGCAATCCTTGGCATCGACAAACGTACCGAAGGTGAAATATATGTTGATGGGCGCAAGGTACACATAAACGACCCAGCAGAGGCCTATGCGGCTGGGATAGGCTATATCCCCGAAAACCGGCGCGAGGAGGGTATCATCCCGCTTCAGACAGTGCGCTTTAACACGAGTCTCAAGGTTCTTGACAAATTTATTCATGGGCTTTCTGTTGACAAGAAAAAAGAGCGGAGCATCACCCAGACATACATAGACAGACTGCACATCAAGACACCCAGTCAGCTTGCGCGGCTTCAGAATCTGTCAGGCGGGAATCAGCAGAAGGTCATAATAGGAAGCTGGCTTGCGACAGATCCGAAGATACTCATAATGGATGAGCCGACCAGAGGGATTGATGTGGGAGCAAAGGCGGAGATTTATGCGCTCATGAACCAGCTTGCGCAGGAAGGCATGGCCATCATCATGATCTCTTCCGAGTTGCCCGAAATAATCAATATGAGCGATCGGATCGTTGTTATGCGCGGCGGAGAAATAAGCAGAGTGCTCGACCGGGAAGAAGCAACGCAGGAAGAGATAATGAAATACGCAGTCAATATATAAAAGGCGGGATTAACTATGCAGAAAAACAGATTAGGACAGAGATCCGAGTTTATATCCAATTATATAGGTCAGATAGTTACAGTGGTTTTCATATTCGTTTTCCTGTCAATATTCACGGATACCTTTCTGACCGAGCGGAATCTTATTAACGTTCCCAAGCAGATCGCGCCGAACATGTATATAAGCTGCGGGCTTACACTTATACTGCTGACGGGCGGCATTGATCTCTCCGTCGGCTCAATTATGGCGCTGGCGGGAATGGTGGCCTCTTATCTGTCGCTTGCCGGCGCGCCGTTCTGGGTCTGCGCATCGGCGGGCTTTGTATGCGGTACACTGGTAGGCATAATAAACGGGCTGATCATTGCCAACACTACGCTGCATCCCTTTATCGTGACCTACTGCATGCAGAGTGTTCTTCGCGGGATGGTGTATGTCATCACCACGGCAGGAACGCTGCGCATCTATGACCCGGCATTTCTTGCCTTTGGCGGGGGAATGATAGCGGGGATACCATGGCCTATAATCTATATGTTTATAGTCATTCTGGTCTCATGGTTCATACTTGACCGCACGCGCCTCGGACGGCAGATATACGCCATAGGCGGCAATATCAAGGCCGCCGCATATGCGGGCATAAACATCAAGCGAGACATCGTGTTCATATATGCGCTGTCGGGCTTTCTTGCCGCACTGGCGGGCCTTGTCTATACGAGCCGAAGTACCTCCATGCAGCCCACACTCGGCACGGGCATGGAAATGGATGCGATCGCGGCTGTGGTTTTGGGCGGCACTTCCATGGCAGGCGGCCAAGGCGGCATCTTCGGAACAGTTGCCGGCGCCTTGATCATCGGTCTTATCAACAACGGACTCAATTTGCTCAGGATGGACAGCTTCTGGCAGTATATAGTCAAGGGTATAGTTATTCTTATAGCGGTGTACATAGACTGCATCAAGAACAAACGGCTTCTTAAGGCAGCGGGAAAAGACTGAGGAGGCGGAGAAATGAAGAAAACCGAACTGCTTAACTCGAGCATCTCTGCGGTCGTTTCGTCTATGGGTCACACCGACATGCTCACAATAGGAGACTGCGGGCTGCCGGTGCACGGCACAGAGAAAATAGATATATGTCTGAAAAAAGGTATCCCGTCTTTTATCGATACGCTCAACACAGTGCTCTCTGAGCTGTGCGTTGAAAAGGCAATTATAGCGGAGGAGACGAAAAGCGTCTCACCCGGAATGCACGAGGAGATACTTAAGGCACTGGGCGATAAGGTAAAAATAGAATATGTAAGCCATGAAGAGCTCAAAAAGCTGAGCGAATCGTCAAGGGCAGTGATCCGAACAGGGGAGTGCACTTCTTTTGCGAATATCATTCTCTGCTCCGGTGTCACTTTCTGATTTCAGCATGAGCAATCAGCTAAATTGTCACGGCTTATGGGAGAGAGCATATGAAGATCCTGAATATCGGTTCGCTTAACATTGACTACACTTATTCCGTTGAACACTTCGTCCGGGCGGGCGAAACACTGGCCGCGCGCACTCGCGAGGAGCATTGCGGAGGAAAGGGTCTGAACCAATCAATAGCACTTGCGCGCGCGGGGGCGAAGGTATACCACGCCGGATGTATCGGAGCGGAGGGTACAGCACTTGTAAAGGAGCTCCGCGACAGCGGCGCGGATACATCGCTGATCTTGCGGCGTGATATTGCGACGGGACATGCTGTTATTCAGGTCGATCCTACCGGACAGAATTGCATCCTCATTTTCGGCGGCGCGAACCGAGAGATAAGCAATGAAGATATAGATGACTGCTTGTCCGCGTTTTCTGAGGGGGATATACTCCTCCTGCAAAACGAGACGAGCGGCGTTGCATATGCGATCGAGCAGGCGGCAAAGAAAGGGATGTACGTGGCGCTCAACCCATCGCCAATCAGTGAAGAGCTGTTGACGAGCAGCGCACTCAAACACGTCCACTGGTTTATCCTCAATGAGATAGAGGGATATGAGCTCAGCGGAGAGCGCGAGCCGGAGCGGATATGCACAGTCATGCGGGAGAAGTATCCGGGGAGCACCATCGTGCTGACGCTTGGCGGTGACGGCTGCATGCTTCTTGACGACAGCGGGTTTTACCGGCACGGTGCATACAGCGTGAGTGTTGTCGATACGACCGGCGCAGGCGACACATTTGCAGGATATTTTCTCGGCTGCACCGCGGCCGGGATACCTGTGGAGGAAACGCTTGCCTATGCGAGCATGGCCGCGGCCATAGCAGTCGGCAGACCGGGCGCGGCGGCAAGCATTCCCCTTGTGTCCGAGGTGCGCCGCGCACTCGCCGGGGTGAACGACTGACCTGACATGAAACCAAAATAGATATCGGGAGACCCTGCAATAACAAGCAGGGACTCCCGATATTTTTATACCGCAGCAGATACATATAAATGTGACTGAGCCAATCTTTATATATCGTTGATCAATTAAGAAAATCGCGGAGCTTTTTGGAGCGGCTGGGGTGGCGGAGCTTTCGCAGCGCCTTGGCCTCTATCTGGCGGATACGCTCGCGCGTGACGTTGAACTCCTTGCCGACCTCCTCAAGCGTGCGGGTGCGCCCGTCCACAATGCCGAAGCGCAGCTCCAGCACCTTCTTCTCGCGCGGGGCGAGAGTGTCCAGCACCTCCTCAAGCTGCTCGCGCAGGAGAGAGAACGACGCGGCCTCGCTCGGCTCAGACGCATCCTCGTCGGGGATGAAGTCGCCGAGATGGGAGTCCTCCTCCTCGCCGATAGGCGTTTCGAGGGAGACGGGCTCCTGCGCGATCTTGAGTATGTCGCGCACCTTCTCCACAGGCATGTCCATCTCGCGGGCGATCTCCTCGGCGCTGGGGTCGTGACCCAGCTCCTGCAAAAGCTGGCGGGAGACGCGGATGGTCTTGTTGATCGTCTCGACCATGTGCACGGGGATGCGGATGGTGCGCGCCTGGTCGGCGATGGCGCGGGTGATGGCCTGGCGTATCCACCACGTGGCGTAGGTGGAGAATTTATAGCCCTTGGTGTAGTCGAACTTCTCCACGGCCTTTATAAGACCGAGGTTGCCCTCCTGTATCAGGTCGAGGAAGAGCATGCCGCGCCCGACGTAGCGCTTGGCGATGGACACGACGAGACGGAGGTTCGCCTCCGTCATGCGGTGCTTTGCCTCCTCGTTGCCCTCCGCCATCTGTATGGCGAGCTTGATCTCCTCATCCGGCGTGAGCAGCGGCACCTTGCCGATCTCCTTGAGGTACATGCGCACGGGGTCGTCCGTGGCGAAGGAGTCCATAAGCGCGTCGGTGTCGTTTATCTCCTCCTGCGTGACCTCCTCAATCCCGGCGAGGTCCTCGACCTCGGGAATAATGTCGTCGATGGGGGGCAGCACGTCCGCCGCGCCGACGTCTATGTCGATGCCGTTCGCTTCGAGCGTTTCGTAGAACTTATCCACGGATTCGCCGTCGAGATTCAGCTCCTCAAGCACCTCAAGCTCCTTGGCAGTGAGGTTGCCCTTCTTTTTGCCGCGCTCCAAAAGCTCATTGAGGCGTTCCTCCGCGGTCTTGGCGGCCTCGGCGGGATCGACCGGCTCTTTTTTCTTGGCAGCGGCGGCCTTTTTCTTGGGCTTGGGCAGCTCAAGCTCCGGCTGCTCGCTCAGCTCCGCGATGGACGCCTGCTCCAAAAGCTTATCTGCCATGCTCTCCAGCTCTTCTTCCTTGAACTTCATTTCGTCTGACATAGTTTATCCCTCGTATCCTTTTCTTTTTTTCTTCGCGTCGTAGGCGGTGTTCTGCTTCTGACGCGCGATGGCGGCATAGTCAAACCCTGTGCTGCGCCGCGCCTTTTCGTTTTCTATACGCTCGCGGTAGTCGCTCATGCTCTGCCGCGCGTTTGACAATAGCTCCGGCTTTTGTATGATGCCGACGAGCAGGCTCATCTCCTCGCCGGAGAGCGCGGGGGAGAGCGACGTTGTCGTCGCCTGGCCGCCGCGGCGCAGAGTGTCGCACATGACGGAGTATATATGCGCGAGCACCGGCGCGGAAAAATCCTCCGCCGCGGGGAGCGGCTGGGATATAAGCTCCGGCTCAAGGTACAAAAGCCGTATCACGCCCTCCTCCGCAACGGCGGAGGCAGGGTTATCATAGCGGAAGCTGCGCTCCGTGGGCTGGCTCTGCCGCTCGGGGCGGCTCTGCTCGCGCCCCTCGTCGCGGTGCGCGCGGGAGAGGAGCTTTTTTCGCCGCCGCTCGACCTCGGCGGTGACGACGTCCGCGCTCACGCCCGCCATGGACGCCACGCGCATCGCGTACACCTGCCGCTCGACCGCGCCGGGGAGCTTTGCCACAAGCTCCGACGCTTCCTTCAGAAATTCGACCTTCTGCTCGTCGGAGGATAGCTCATATTTCTGCGTCACGGCGCGAAGTCGGTAATCCACCTGATTCTCCGCCCCGTCGATGAGGTTACGGAAAGCGTCCGCGCCCTTGAGCTTTATAAATTCGTCCGGGTCCTTCGCACCGCTCATCTGCAGGACCTTCACCTTCAGATCGAGCTTTTCCAGTATGCCTATGGCGCGCTGGGACGCTTTCATGCCTGCGCCGTCGTTGTCGTAGGCGATGATGACCTCGTTTGTGTAGCGCGAGAGCATGCGCGCCTGCTCCGGCGTGAGCGACGTGCCCAGCGACGCGACCGCCGAATCGAACCCGGCCTGATGCAGACTGACCACGTCTATATTGCCCTCTGAGAGAATTATATATCCGCTTTTTGATTTTTTAGCCAGATTCAGGGCGAAAAGGTTGCGGCTTTTGTTAAAAACAAGCGTTTCGGGGCTGTTCATGTACTTGGGCTCACCGTCGCCGAGAATGCGCCCGGAAAAGCCGATAACATTGCCGCGCACGTCGATAACGGGGAACATGAGGCGGCCGCGGAACGTGTCGTAAAACCCGCCGCTCTTCCCGCGGCGCACGAGCCCCGCGTCGAACATCTCATAGTCCGTGTACCCCTTGGCGCGCATCGCGTCGAGAAGCCCCGACCAGCCGTCCGGCGCGAAGCCCAGCCCGAACGCCGTCACCATCCTGCGCCCTATCTGGCGCTTTGCTATGTAATCGCGCGCGATGTCCGCGCCGGGGGAGGAGAGCTGCTCGTGAAAATACCGCGCGGCGTCCCGGTTGAGCGAGAGCATGCGCGCCCGTTTGCGGCTCTCGTGGTCGTCGGCCTCCTCCGGCACCGCCATTCCGGCGCGGCGTGCCAGAAACTCCACCGCCTCCGGGAACGAGAGGTTTTCTATCTCCATTATGAAGTTTATCACGCCGCCGCCCTTGCCGCAGCCGAAGCAGTGGTATATCTGCTTGTCGGGAGAGACGGAGAATGACGGGGTCTTCTCGCTGTGGAACGGACACAGCCCGAAGAGGTTGGAGCCGCTGCGCTTGCTCAGACGCACGTAGGAGGAGACAACGTCCACAATGTCATTGCGCTCGGCAAGCTCGGTTATGAAGCTTTCGGGAAATGCCAAATTGCCGCCTCCTTGGTTGAATAAACAGTTATTTGACCGTCCATGCGAACGGGATGAACAGCTCGCCGTATTTCTCCATGGCGTAGCCGTCGGTCATGCCGGAAATATAGTCGCACGCGGCGCGCTCGCGCCCCTCGCGCTCGATAACGCCGCCGAAGTCCTCCGGCAGCGCCTCCGGGTGGGCGACATAGTAGTCATAGAGTCTGGCGAGTATCCCCTCGACCTTGCCCTCCTCCGCCTTTGCCACGGGGTTTTTGTACACGTCCGAGTACATGAAGGCGTGGAAAATGTCGAAAGTCTCCTGCATTTCGGGGGACATGGCGAGCTTTCCGCCGCCGCTGTGAGTGATGAGGTCGGTGAGGATAGCGTTTATGCGGCGGCTGTTCGTGTCGCCGCAGTTGCGGCGGATAATATCCGGCACGTCCTCCGCCGTGAGTATGCCGGCGCGAATGGAATCGTCCAGATCGTGGTTGACGTAGGCGATGCGGTCGCACAGACGCACGGTCGTCGCCTCCAGCGTATCATCCGGCGCGCCATGGGTGTGGTTGAGTATGCCCATGCGCGTCTCATAGCAGAGGTTCAGCCCCTTGCCGCCGCGCTCCAAAATGTCCACGACGCGGAGGCTCTGTTCATAGTGCTTGAAGCCGCCGGGATAGATGGCGTTGAGCGCGCGCTCGCCCGCATGGCCGAACGGCGTATGCCCCAGATCATGCCCCAGCGCGATCGCCTCGGCAAGATCCTCATTGAGCGCGAGGGCGCGCGCGACGGTGCGCGATAAACGGCTGACCTCCAAGGTGTGGGTCAGGCGCGTGCGGTAATGGTCGCCCTCCGGCTGCAAAAACACCTGCGTTTTGTGCTTGAGGCGGCGGAACGACTTTGAATGCGTGATGCGGTCAATGTCCCGCTGGAAGCAGGTGCGTATCTCGCACTCGTCCTCTGGCGTGAGCCGCCCGCGCGTGTTCTCTGCCAGAACCCCGTAGGGTCCGACTATGTAGTGCTCTATCCGTTCCCGCTGTTCTCTCGGGCATAACATGGCTGTCACCTCCACGTTATAATAACGGCGTTTGCGCCGTATAAAAGTATGAGATTCAACTCTCTCATTACTCTTATACGACGCAAACGAATATTTCCCCTCTAAATTTTCGAGAAATTTTTAAGCTTTTTAATTTACCTTATCGGCACATCGCGGAACGCCTCGCCCACGGCGCGCACAGTGACGCTCCCGGCGGTCACATCGAATATGCGCGCGGAGAACGCATCAAGGGCCTCCTCCGGCACGAGCGCGCGCACAGTCACCCCGGCGGCGTAGTCAACGCCGTCCACAACGCCGCCCGCCGCGGCGATCTCAAGCTTGAGCTTTTCCGCCTGAGCGTAGGAGCATTCATGCTCCGCCTCCACCCAGCGGCGCACGGCGGACACGCCCGCGGCGTCGAGGGCTTCCTTTGCGCTTTTCGTGTACGCGCGCAGAAGTCCGCCCGCGCCGAGCAGCACCCCGCCGAAGTAGCGCGTCACCACGCACACGACGTTTGTGATCTCCTCCCGGCGGAACACCTCAAGCATAGGTATGCCCGCCGTGCCCTGCGGCTCGCCGTCGTCGCTGTAGCGCTCCGCCCCGCCGCGGATGATGTAGCACCAGCAGTTGTGGCGCGCGTCGTAGTGCTTCTTTTTCATCTCCGCGATGAACGCGCGCGCCTCGTCCTCGGTCCCGACCCGGCGCACGTGCCCCAGAAACTGCGAGCGCTTTTCGAGGTATTCGCTCTCGCCCGCGCCGGTGGGGATGTAATATTCATTCATCCTCCCACTCCTCCCGCGGTTCGGTGTAGCCGGGGATGAACTCCTTCACCCGCCCCAAAAGCTCCGGCGTGATGACGGCCTCGGCCTCGATGCCGTCGTCGGTGTAGTCAAGCCTTGTGACGCTCGCGTCGCGCTTGAGCGTGTCGACAATGCCTGCCTTTGAGTACGGGATGCGCAGTGTGACGGTGCGCTTCTGCTTGCCGAGCATGTCCGCGAGCTTTCTGACCAGCACGTCCGCGCCCTCGCCGCTTCTCGCGGAGAGGCACACGACGTCCTCCCCGTGCGGCAGAATGCCGAAATAGGCGTCGCACTTATTATAGACGCGGACGCACGGCGTGCTCTCCGCGCCGAGCTGGCGGATAAGGTCGTCCACCACGCGCGCCTGCTCCTCCCACTCGGGATTCGAGATGTCGATGACGTGCAGCAGCACGTCTGCGTATTTCAGCTCCTCCAGCGTCGCCTTGAACGCCTCGATGAGGTGCGTGGGCAGCTTGCGGATGAAGCCAACGGTGTCGCTGAGCAGCACCTCCTGCGTCTCGTCAAGTCGGAGGCGGCGAGTCGTCGTGTCGAGCGTGTCAAAGAGCCGGTCATTCGCGGGGATGGAGTCCCCAGTGAGGCAGTTGAGGAGCGTCGACTTCCCGGCGTTGGTGTACCCCACGAGCGCCACGACGGGCATGGCGTTCTTCTCGCGGCGGCGGCGCTGCGTGCCGCGCACCTTGCGCACGGCGGCAAGCTCCTCCTCAAGCTTCTGTATCTTGCGGCGGATGTGGCGGCGGTCGGTCTCCAGCTGGGTCTCGCCCGGGCCGCGCGTGCCGATCGGGGACGAGCCGCCCGCCGCCGTCTGGCGCACAAGGTGCGTCCACATGCCGGTCAGGCGCGGCAGCAGGTATTTGTACTGCGCCAGCTCCACTTGAAGCTGACCCTCGCGCGTCTGCGCACGCTGGGCAAAAATGTCCAGTATCAGCCCGGAACGGTCGAGCACCTTCACGCCCAACTCCTCGCTCAGAACGCGCATCTGCGACGGACTCAGCTCATTATCGAACACCGCGAGGTCGCAGTCGTTCATCTCGATGATGGCCTTGAGCTCCTGCACTTTGCCGTCGCCGATGAAGCTGCGCGGCTCGGGCGTGGGGCGGTTCTGGATGAGCATGGCGACGGTCTCGCCTCCCGCGGTCTCCACAAGCGCGGCCAGCTCCTCCATCGAAACCTCGCTCGAGCGCTCGCGCTCATCCATGCTCGCCGCGGCAAGCCCCGCGAGCACCGCGCGTTCTTTCTTTATCTCTGTGTTTTCTATAATTATCAGTCCTTTGCTGCGGAAATCGGGATATACAACATATTATACTTCATAAATGACGATTTGAAAAGATTAAGTCAGAGGTTTAAAACCACTTGTGCTCACGCGCGCGGCGGCGAAGCTCCTCCTTCGCGTCGATAAGGATGATGTCCTGCCCGACGCGCACGATGCACTTCCACGGCAGCACATAGTCGTCCTCGCGCCCCAGCAGCCCGAACCAGCGCGGCCGCCCCGGCGTGATGAGCGAGATGAGCCGCCCCTCCGCGTCGTCGAACTCCGCGTCGCACACGTAGCCCAGCCGCGCCCCTGTGTGCACGTCGATGACCTCTTTATACCGCAGGTCGGAAAAATAGCCGATCATAAAAATTCACCGCCTCCATAGACGTATATATAAATCTATGGGGGCGGGGAGTTGTACTATTCCGCGCAGGGCGCGGTGCCGGGGCGGTTTTTGGGGATGGAGATGGTGAGAATGAGCGAGTCCTCGGTCTCCTCGCGGCGCATGCCCGCGTCGATGCCGCCCTGCTTCATCAGGTCAATGCTGCGCGAGAGGGTGTTGAGAAAGACGCGCACGTCCTTGAGCACGAAGGTACGCCGCGGCTCGGGGCGTTCCTCCTCCGGCGGCTCCGCGGCGGGGGCGGCGAGGAGCGTTTCGACATACGCCTCCGTCGCGGCGACGTTGAGGTCGTTTTCAATGATGTGCTCAAGCGCCGCGCGCTGCGCGTCCGACGACGGCAGACGCAGCAGCGCCCGCCCGTGACGCTCCGTGAGCGAGTGCTCGCGCAGTGCGTCCAGCACGTCCCCCGGCAGCCGCAGCAGCCGCAGCTTGTTCGCCACGGAGGACTGCGATTTGCCTATCCGCCGTGCCGCCTCCTCTTGGCTCATGCCGAACATATGTATAAGCTGGCTTATGCCGTTTGCCTCCTCTATGAAGTCCAGATCCCGCCGCTGGAGATTTTCGATGAGCGAGATGAGGCTGGCGTTCTCCATGTCCACGTCTATCACCAGACACGGTACCTCCCGCAGCCCCGCGAGCTTTGCCGCGCGCAGCCGCCGCTCACCCGCGACCAGCTCATACCGCCCGCCGCGCGAGCGGACGGTGAGGGGGTTCAATATGCCGTAGGTGCGTATGCTCTCGCTCAGCTCCCGGAGCGAGTCCTCGTCGAATATCTTCCGCGCCTGCACGGGACAGGGCGAGACGTCCTCCGTGCAGAGATAAACTATGCTGCCCCGTTTAACGCCGGGGCGTGTGCGCAATGCCTGCATTTTTGCCGTTCCTCCTTAGTATGGCAGTGCCGTTCTTTCAGTATGGGAAAAGTATATCCCGTGCGGGGCGAGAATTTGCGCGAAAGGAGGGGGGAAGCGAAGATATGACGGACGGGCAGAAACGCAATTGAAACACGGTATACTCTTGAAACATTGCAAAAAATGCGGTATAGTAGACGAAAAAAAGGAGGGCGAGGACGCGATGAAAGAGGAGCAGACCTTCGCGCGCGAGGGGTATCTTGAGGAGAACTATCATTATTTCCACCTGCGCGACACCGCCGGGCAGGAGCGTGATTTTCACTTTCACGATTTTGACAAGATAGTGCTGCTCATCTCCGGCAGCGTGGACTATGCTGTGGAGGACAAGGTGTACACCCTGCGCCCGTGGGATATGCTGCTCGTGCGGCACCACACCATACACAAGGCGCTCATCGACAAGTCCGTCCCGTATGAGCGCATCATCATCTACCTCGACCGGCACTATTTTGACCGTGTGCTGCCCGGCGCGGGGCTGAGAGAGTGCTTCGAGCACGCGGACGCCACGGGGCAGCACCTGCTCACGCCGGAGGGGGAGCCGCGCGCGGCGCTCTCGGCGGCGCTCTCGGCCTTTGAGGACAGCCTTGCGGACAATGAGTTCGGCGCGCAGGCGATGCGCGACACGCTGATGATGCAGCTTCTTATACGCATAAACCGCATTGCCGCCGCCGCGCCGGAGCGCGAGGAGAAGAAGCTTGACGAGAAGATAGAAAAAACGCTCTCCTACATAAACGAAAACCTCTCGCGGGAGCTGACCGTGGACGTGCTCGCCGACCGGGTGTATCTCAGCCGGTACCACTTCATGCGCCTTTTCAAGGCGCAGACGGGCATGACGGTGCACGCCTATATCCGCCGCAAGCGCCTTCTGTACGCCGCGCGGCTCATCCGCGAGGGGGTAAACGCAAACAAAGCCGCCTTTGACAGCGGCTTTGCAGACTATTCAACTTTTCACCGGGCGTTCACCGAAAGCTTCGGCATGAGCCCCGGAAAGCTCAAGCGATAGGGGCGGGGGACGCTGTTACTCATCCTTGTCCTCGCTGCTGTCTTCGCCCTCCGCGGTCTCGCCGTCGAGGTCAAATTCCAGCTCCTCCCCGCAGCTGGGGCAGATGATGGAGCCTTCGGACAGCGTTCCCTCGTCGAAGGTTATCTCCTCGCCGCAGGTGGGGCAGGTCACGTCGTACATCACGCCGTCATAGTCCAGCTCCTCGTCGTCCTCATCGTCGTAGGGCGCGGAGCAGCAGCACCGGCCGCGGCAGACGGGCGCATCGTCCTCATCGTCGTCGGAGAAGTCATAGACGTCGTCATCATCGTCAAAGGGATCCTCCGGCACGTCGAGGTCACACGTCAGCTCCTCAAGATACACAAGCTCGTCGCTCATCTCGTCGAGAGCGCCGGCAAAGTCAAGACTGCTCTCCTGAAGGTCCTCTATCTCGTGCGCCATGTCGGACACAAGCTCGCACAGCGTAGTCCAGAGCTTGCCCTCCTTTGAATCGCCGTCGATGCCCAGACCCTCGGTCAGACCCTTCAGATACGCCGCTTTTTCAACGATAGTCATTGTGAAAACCTCCTTTTTGGTCGTCAATGCTGTTTGTATTCAAATGTATAGTTTGATAAAGGGAGGTCTCTTTTATGAGCCTCCCTTTTTTTCTCTCTTATGCGCGGCTGAGATATTCGCCGGTGCGGGTGTCGACCTTGATCTTCTCGCCGACATCGATGAACAGGGGAACCTTGATCTCGGCCCCGGTCTCAAGCGTGGCGGGCTTGGTCGCGTTGGTGGCGGTGTTGCCGGCAAAGCCGGGGTCGGTCTCGGTGACCTCAAGCTCCACAAAGAACGGAGGCTCGACATTGAAGACCTTGCCCTTGTAGGAGTAGATGGTGCACTCCATGTTCTCCTTGACGAACTTGAAGTTGTCGCCCAGAACGGAGGAGTCGACCGGCTCGAGCTCGTAGGTCTCGGGGTTCATGAAATAATAGAGGTTGCCGTCGGCATAGCTGTACTCCATGGTCTGACGGTCAACGGTCGCGTTCTCAAACTTCGCGGTGGGGTTGAAAGAGGTCTCGGTGACGGCGCCGGTGATGACATTCTTCATCTTGGTGCGCACGAACGCCGCGCCCTTGCCGGGCTTGACATGCTGGAACTCGACGACCTGCATGACCTGTCCGTCCATCTCAAAGGTAACGCCGTTTCTGAAATCGCCTGCTGTGATCATAAATAGGGTCCTCCCATATATAGATTCAAAACGCTTATATACTTAGCCTTTTTATTTTACAGTATATATTGATAATTTGCAAGAGTTTTTCTCAATTTTCGCCTGCGCGGTGTCGGATCACTTGTTGTTCAGCACGATAAGCTCCATCTTCGGCGCACGGGTGATGACCTCCGCGCCGTCCTCGCGCAGCACCATCACATCCTCGATGCGCACGCCGAAGCGGCCGGGGAGGTATATGCCCGGCTCCGCGCTGACGACCGCACCCACGGGCATCGGCGTGTCGCCGCGCAGGTTGGCGTTGGGGCTTTCGTGTATGTCCAGACCAAGCGAGTGACCGAAGCCGTGGCCGAAATACTCACCGTATCCCGCGCGGGTGATGACATCGCGCGCCGCGCCGTCAATGTCGCGCCCGGGGACACCGGCGCGCGCCGCGGAGATACCGGCAAGCTGCGCCTCCAGCACGATGGAGTAGATATTGCGCATCTCCTCCGTCGCGTGTCCGACGGCGACGGTGCGCGTCATGTCGGAGCAGTAGCCGTGCTTTATGCAGCCGAAGTCCATCGTCACGAAATCGCCCTCGGCGATAAGCTCGTCCCCCGGCACGCCGTGGGGCATGCTCGTCTTTTTGCCGGTGATGACGATGGGGTCAAAGGAGTTGCCCTCCGACCCGTGGCGCAGCATGCGGTACACCAGCTCCGCGGCAAGCTCCTGCTCGCTCATGCCCGGGCGGATGAGCGGCAGCGTTTCGGCAAGGGCGGCCTCGGCGATGCCCTGCGCCTCGCGCATGGCGGCGATCTCCTCCTCGCTCTTGGCACTGCGCAGGGTGGAAAGTATGCTCTGCGCCGATTCAAGCTTCATGCCCAGCTCCTTTTCATAGTGCATGAACCCCGCATGGCTGAGCTTTTCCTCCTCCGCGCCGATGCGCGAGAGCCGCTCGGACGCGATGACGGCGCGTATGCTGTCCATGAGCGGGTGCTGCGCGTCGAAGAGGACGACGTTCGCGATGCTGCCCGCCGTGTTCTCCGCCGCCTCGATATAGCGCGAGTCCGTGAAGAGCCACGCGCCGCGCCACGAGACGAGCACAGCCCCGTCCGTGAACGGGAAGCCAAGTGCGTAGCGCTGGTTTTTCTCGTCGGTTATGAGCAGTGCGTCAAGCGCGTGCTGCTCAAGCTGCTGCTGAATTCTGCTGAGATTGTTCATATTCCTGTCTCCTCCGGTGATGGTTTTGGAAAGCTGACGACAAAGCGCGAGCCCTGCGGCTTGTTCGCGCCGACGGTTATCGTACCACCGTAGAGCTGCACCGCGTCGTGCACGATGCTCAGCCCAAGCCCGCTGCCGCCGGCCTCTCTTGAGCGCGCCTTGTCCACGCGGTAAAACCGGGAGAAGATGTTGAAGCGATCCTCCTCCGGAATGCCGATGCCCGTGTCCTCGACGGCGATGCTGACGGTGCTGTCGTCGCTTTTGACGCGCAGCGTGACGCTGCCGCCCTCAACGTTATATTTAATAGCGTTTTCGATAAGATTGAAGATGATGTGGAACATATCGTCCACCGTCGCCATGACGACGCAGCCGTCGTCCAGCTCACTGCGCATTTTCACCTTCCGCTCGTCCGCGAGCGGGCGCAGCAGCACCAGCGCGTCCACGGTCACCTGCTTTACGTCCACAGGCTCCGGGTCAAAGCGGACGTCGTCGTCCATGCGGCTGAGCTCTAAGAGCTTTTCCGTCGTGCGCTGCAGGCGCTCCGCCTCCTGCCCGATGTCCGTGACGAACTCCCGCACGGTGCTGGCGTTCATGTTCTCACTCTGCACGATGCTGTCCGACAGCAGCCGGATGGAAGCGAGCGGGGTCTTCAGCTCGTGCGAGGCATCGGACACAAAGCGGCGGCGCTGGCGCTCCGTCGTCTCAAGGCGCTCGGTCAGCATGTTGAACTCGTCCCCCAGCTCCGCAATCTCGTCCCGCCCGCGCGTGGCGAGGCGGTACCCGTAGTTGCCGGAGGCGACGATGCGCATAGACTCCACCAGCTCGTGTATGCGCCGGAGGAGCACGTTTGAAAACAGCGCGACGATGATGAGCGCCGCCCCGGCGATGACGATCGATGTGAAGCGCAGCCGCCCCTGCATCGTCTCTATCATCGCGGCGCGCTCGGCGTCATGCTCGCTTATATACACCGCGCCCACGGTCACGCCCTGACTGCTCATGGGCATGGCAAAGCAGCTCTGGAATGCGCCCGATGCGAAGAGCGAGCGGAACACCGTCTTCCCCGAGAGCGCCGCGGAAATGTCGCCGCGCTCGCGCTCCGGGTCGGCGCTCGTCCCGTCGTCATAGAGCACGCCGCCCTCGGCGTCGACGACGACCGTGTGGGCAAAGCCGCTGATGTCCAGAAGCTGCAGAACGTCGCTTATGCTGTCGCGGTTGGGCGCGTCGAGATTCGCCAGCGACGACGCGACGACCGCCGCCTGACTGCTCAGGGAGTTGCGCTTTTCCTCAAATACGCGGTCGCGCGAGGAGATAATGGGAAAGATGTTCAGCAGCAGCAGCAATATCGACAGCAGCACCACTGTGAACGCCATGAATTGTATCCTAAGGCTGCGCATGGCGGCTCCTTAATCGGCAAAGTAGTACCCCACGCCCCATTTGGTGACGATATAGCGGGGGTTGGCGGGGTCAAGCTCAAGCTTCTCGCGCAGGCGGCGGATGTGCACGTCCACAGTGCGCGTGTCGCCCTGATAGTCATAGCCCCACACGAGGTCGAGCAGGTTCTCGCGCGAGTAGACGCGCCCCGGGTTTTTCATCAGGAAGAGAATGAGATCGAACTCCTTCACCGTCAGCTCTATCTCCTCGCCATTCTTGAGGGCGCGGCGGCGCTCCTCGTCGACGGTGATGTGCCCCTTCGTCAGCACCGACGGCAGCGGCACCGCGACGGGCGCGGTGATCGACGCGCGCCGCAGCAGCGCGCGCACGCGCGCCTTCAGCTCCAATATATCAAAGGGCTTGGTGAGGTAATCGTCCGCGCCGGACTCAAACCCCATCAGAAGGTCGGCCTTTTCACTGCGTGCGGTGAGCATGATGATCGGCACGGTGGAAAAGCTGCGTATCTCCTGGCACGCCTGAAGCCCGTCCTTGCGCGGCATCATCAGATCGAGAATGATGAGGTCATAGTCGCCGCTGCGCGCGGTCTCCACCGCTTCCTCCCCGTCGTAGCAGGCGTCCACGGTGTACCCCTCGTTTTCAAGGTTGAACTTCATCCCCTTGACGAGCAGTTTTTCGTCATCGACAACAAGTATCTTCACGGCGATCCTCCATTCCCGGGGGTTTTCCCCCACCGGCGCTCCACCCGGCAATTATTTTTGGTTGCAATTTCGGGTGGGAAATTATATAATAACCTGTATGGCTGCCGCGCGACGCGGCATTCCGGGCACATTTGCCCGCCCACGGTGCATGATATACCCCGTATATATAATGTACCACACTCCGAGAAAAAACGGGAGAGCAAAATGAAAAAAATTAAAATTTTCCCTCTGATTCTTATAATATGCCTTGCGCTGTGCGCGCTCGCGCCGTCTGCCTATGCCATTGACGACCCGCAGCTCGGCGCGCAAGCGGTGTATCTGGCGGACATGAACACCGACGAGGTGCTCTATGAGAAGAACGCCGACGAGCAGCGCTCGCCCGCGAGCCTGACGAAGATAATGACCGGGCTTCTCGCCATAGAGGCGGTGGAGAGCGGGCAGTGCAGCATGGACGACATCGTCACCGCCGGGGCGGACGCATGGTACGGCATGGCGGAGGATTCCAGCAACTCCAACATCCAGCCCGGCGAGATGATGACCTACCGCGATCTTGTCTACTGCGCGGTCGTCCACTCGGCAAACGAGGCGTGCAACATCCTCGCCACCTATATCTCCGGCAGCATTTCCGCCTTTGTTGACCGCATGAACCAGCGCGCGGCGGAGCTTGGCTGCACGAACACGCATTTTCTCGACCCGAACGGGCTTTCCAACGACGGGCATTACACCACCGCGCGCGACCTCTATTATATCACCAAGGAGGCTGTGAAGCACCCGGATTTCCTCACGATATGCGACACGGAGTATTATAAGACCCAGCCCACGAACATGAGCGAGGCGCGCGAGATATGGAACTCCAACGCGCTCATCTCCAACGGCGGGTATTACGCGAGCATGTCCATGCAGAATAACGGGCATGACTACCTCTATGAGGGTGCGGCGGGCGTCAAGACCGGGTATACCCGCGCGGCGGGGTACTGCCTCGTCTCCACCGCGACGCGAAACGACATCAGCGTGCTGGCGGTCGTGATGGGCTGCGGCGGGGAGCTGAACACCCAGGAGTCGGAGTTCGGCAACTTCACCAACACCATCGCGCTCTACGACTGGTGCTTTGAAAACTTCTCGTACCGCACGCTTCTGTCCGCCACGCAGTTCAACCAGAAGGTGATGGTCGACCTCGCAGAGGGCGACGGCACGGTGCTGCTGCGCCCGACGGACGATGTGCGCGCGCTGCTGCCCGTGGACATAAACGACGAATCCATCTCCACCGAGGTGCAGATATATGAGGACAAGCTCGTCGCGCCGATAGAGGCGGGCACGGTGCTGGGCGAGGTGCACATCGTCGCCGACGGGAAGGACTACGGCTCTATAAAGCTCGTCAACCCCAACGCCGTGGAGCTGTCGAAGAGCGAGTATATCAAGACGCAGCTCAAGGCGTTCTTCTCCAAGGGCTGGGTGATAACGCTGATCATCGTGATACTGTCGCTGCTGGCGGTATACCTCATCCTCGTGGCGCGCTACCGCGCACTGCGCCGCCGCCACCTTGAGGAGCGCCGCCGCGCCGAGGCTCAGCGCCGCCGTCAGCGGGAGGAGCGCGAGCGCGAACGCGCCAGACGCCTCGCCGAGGAGCAGTATGAGCAGCAGTACGGCGGGGAGGAATATGACAGCGACGACGGCTACGGCGGGTATGACGGGTACGACCCCTATTCCGACCGCTACTACGTGGACGATGACGACGATGAGCCGCACACCGATCCCGCGGACATAGACGAGCTGTTCCGACACCACGATAAATTTAACTGATACTGTGAACGAAAAGTAAAGAATTGAACACGGATGGCGGCTGCCGTTAACGGCTTATCACTGCCAAAAATGCCGAAACATATTGAAAACACACACTTTTGCGCCCCAGCGAGGGGGAAAATGTCCTCGCCGGGGCGCATTTTCTTAACACCATTTTAACACCAGACTATGGTATACTCAAATCGTAAAGAATTTTACATAGTATTATACTGCCAAATGGAAGGCGGTGACGGCGATGAAAACTTCGGATAAGAAAACAAAAAAGCTGAGCGCGTATTTCCCGCTGTCGTTCAAGGGGTGGCTGGTGTTCGTCGTGGCGATGGTGATGGCGATCGCGTCGTCGGCGCTGCTGCGCACCGTGCCGTCGACGGACGTATATGTGCCGCTGATCTTCGTGCTGGCGGTGCTGGTGACGGCGATACTCACAGACGGGTACTTCTATGGGCTGCTCGCCTCGGTGACGAGCGTTGTGGCGGTCAACTGGGCGTTCACCTACCCGTACATGAAGCTCAACTTCTCCATCTACGGCTATCCGCTGACGTTTCTGACGATGCTGGCGGTGGGCTTCGCGGTGTCGACGATGACGGGGCGGCTCAAGGAGCAGGAGAAGATAAAGAGCGAGTCAGAGCGCGAGAAGATGCGGGCGAACCTCCTGCGCGCCATCTCGCACGACCTGCGCACGCCGCTCACGTCGATAAGCGGGAACATCGGCGTGGTGCTGGACGACGAGGGCGGGCTGACCGGTGATGAAAAGCGGGAGCTGCTGACCGACGCGAAGAACGACGCGGAGTGGCTGTGCCGCATGGTGGAAAACCTTCTGAGCATCACGCGCATCACTGACGACCAGACCGGCACCCTGCAGATACAGGACGAGATGCTGGAGGAAGTGATAAGCGAGACAGTCGTCAACTTCAAAAAGCGCAACCCCGACATTTCCGTGTCCGTCTCCGTGCCGGATACGCTGTTCTTTGTGAAGATGGACGCCATGCTCATCGAGCAGGTGCTTCTGAACCTCATGGACAACGCAGTGCTGCACGGCGGCAAGACCACGGCGGTGGACATCGGCGTGACGATGGGGGACGGCTTTGCCCGCGTGACGGTCACGGACAACGGGCGCGGCATCGAGCGGCGGCAGCTTGAGCATCTTTTTGACGGGAAGCTCGGAAGCTCCGCGGAGCACCGCGGCGACAGCACGCGCAGCATGGGCATCGGGCTTTCCGTGTGCAAGACCATCGTCACGGCGCACGGGGGCGAAATATCGGCGCATAATGTGCCGCACGGCGGCGCGCAGTTTATATTTACATTGCCATTGGGAGGACAGGAAGACTATGAATATCAAGGATAAGGTACTGGTCGTCGAGGACGAAAAGAGCATTTCCGGCTTCATCCGCGCGATCCTCAGCTCCAACGGGTACGACGTCATTCTCGCGCGCTCGGGCAGCGAGGCGTTCTCGATGATAAGCTCGCACTGCCCGGATCTTGTGGTGCTGGACCTCGGTCTGCCGGATATTGACGGCATGCAGATAATAGAGACCGTGCGCCAGTGGACGCAGCTGCCCATCATCGTGGTGTCCGCGCGCAGCTATGAGCGCGACAAGGTCGCCGCGCTCGACAAGGGGGCGGACGATTACATCACAAAGCCGTTCGGCGCGGCGGAGCTGCTGGCGCGGGTGCGCGTCGCGATACGCCACACGCGCTCCGGCCTCGTCAATGAGACGCTTGCCTCCACGGGCAAGTTCACCGCCGGGGAGCTGACTATCGACTATGACAAACATCAGGTGCTCATCTCCGGTGAAAATGTGCACCTTACGCAAAATGAGTACAAAATCGTGGCTTTGCTCGGCAAATGCGCCGGCAAAGTCTTGACATATGACTTTATAATGAAAGAGTTATGGGGACCGCAGAGCAAGGGCAGCAACCAGATACTGCGCGTCAACATGGCGAACATCCGCCGCAAGATCGAAAAGAACCCCGCCGAGCCGCAGTATATCTTCACCGAGGTCGGCGTAGGCTATCGTATGATCGAGGGCGACTGACACGCATTCTATCCCTAGGAGGTATTTTATATAGTGCATTTACCAGAACTGATTTCCGATCTGGCGCTGATGCTGCTGACAGCGGGCGTCGTCACAGTTATTTTCAAAAAGCTCAATCAGCCGCTCGTGCTGGGGTACATACTCGCGGGCTTTCTCATCGGGCCGTATATGCCGTGGTTTTTCACCGTGGCAGACGAGACCTCCATCAAGACCTGGAGCGAGATCGGCATCATCATACTGATGTTCTCGCTGGGGCTGGAGTTCAACCTGCATAAGCTCGCAAAGGTGGGCGGAACGGGCGTTATCACAGCCTTCACGGAGGTCGGCGGCATGCTGCTGCTGGGCTACGTGACGGGGCAGCTTCTCGGCTGGGGCGTGATGGACAGTATATTCCTCGGCGGTATGCTCTCCATGAGCTCCACCACCATCATCATCAAGGCGTTCGATGAGCTGGGCGTGACGAAGAAAAACTTCGCACAGCTCGTGTTCGGCACGCTCGTCATAGAGGACATCGCGGGGATATTCATGATGATCATCCTCTCCACGATTTCCGTCAGCCAGAACATCTCCGGCGGCGACCTCGCGCTCAAGCTCGGGCTGCTGGTGCTGTACCTTGTGCTGTGGCTCATTCTCGGCATCTACCTGCTGCCGACGCTGCTGAACAAGTCCGTCACGTTCATGAACGATGAGACGCTTCTCATCGTGTCGCTGGGCATATGCTTCGGCATGGTGCTGCTGGCAAACGCGCTGGGCTTCTCGTCGGCACTGGGCGCGTTCCTCGCGGGTTCGCTCCTCGCGGGGACGATACACGCCGAGCGGGTGGAGCACCTGACCTCCGGCGTGAAGGACCTCTTCGGTGCGGTGTTCTTTTTGTCGGTGGGCATGATGCTCGACCCGGCAATGGTCGTGCAGTACATCATCCCCATCATTATCATCACGCTCGTCACCCTTGTGGGTAAGCTGTTCTTCTCGTCGCTTGGCGTGCTCCTCTCGGGGCAGAGCCTGAAAACGGCGATACACTGCGGCTGCTCGCTGGCGCAGATAGGCGAGTTCGCGTTCATCATCGCGACACTGGGTATGTCGCTTGGCGTCATCGCGGATTATATCTATCCCATCATCGTCTCCGTCTCCGTCATCACAACGCTCACCACGCCCACCTGCATCCGCGGCTCCGATAAGATCTGCGCGGCGGTGGAGGGCGTACTGCCCAAGAAGCTCGTGGCAAAGCTCGACGGGTACACCGAGGACACAAGCGAGGACGACGGCGGCAATCAGGACAACGACTGGGCAGTGTTCATGCGCCGGTACATGAAGACCACGCTCCTCTACGGCGTTATAATGCTTGGCATCGTGATAATCGGCACGCGCCTCATCTACCCCGCGGCGAGCGAGTATCTGCCGGAGGCGTGGATGGGCAAGGCCATCGCGCTCATCGCCATATATCTGGGCGTTGCGCTCTTCATCCGCCCGATGATGGACACGAAGAGCCCGCAGTACACGGCGCTGTGGATGAAGTCAAAGCACAACCGTCTGCCGCTCATGGCGCTCAACGCCTGCCGCCTCATCATCATCGTGCTCATCGCGTTCGCTCCTATCCAGATCGTCACCGGCGTGAGCGGCGCGTGGCTGCTGCCGATAATCGCGGTGGCGGTGATACTGCTGTATCGCTCGGGCGCGCTGGCATCGGCGTATCTCTCGGTCGAGGCGCGCTTCCTCGCCAACTTCAACGAGCGCAACCTCGGCAAATTCTCCGACAGCGACACCGCGACGGAGTGGCTGGACGAGAAGCTGTACGTGCTGGAGTTTGACTGCCCGGAGAGCGGCGTGGAGGGCAAGTCCCTGCGCGAGCTTGGCTGGGGCGGGCTGTACGGTGTGAACGTCGTCAAGCTCGTGCGCGGCAAGAAGCACATCAACATGCCCGACGGCGGCGCGGTCATTTCCAAGCACGACCGCATCTATGTCATCGGCGAGGCGGGACCCATCCACAGCATGTGCCTCGGTCTCGGCATCAGCGAGGACGGCAAGCTGCCCACCCTGCGCGAGTTTATCGACGGCGAGCACGGCGAGGCGGGCGACCTCTACTCCTACGCGCTCAAGGTCGACAGAGATTCCCCCTTTGCCGGCAGCCCCATAAAGGACAGCCGTATCAGGGAGGATTACGACTGCATCATCCTCGGTCTCCAGCGCAGCAAGCTCCCCATTGCCCAGCCCGATATAAACATGACCATCCAGCCGGGCGACCTCATCTGGATACTCGGCACAAAGACCATGGCGGGCAAGCTCCTTCAGGAGGACCTGTAAGCAACATAAAAACGAGAGGCTTCACACGAAGCCTCTCGTTTTTTGCACACTTTTTAAGCCTTTTGATTACGCCACGCCGTCGGTCTCCGTGCTCTCGACGACGCCCTTCGTCACATCGTAGAGCGCCACGAACTCCTCAAGCGCGAGGTCGTTGTCCATGATGTACTGCGCGGCCTCCTTGCCGACATAGCGGAAGTGCCAGCCCTCGTTCATCACGCCCGTCACGTCGGACTTTGAGCCGGGGAAGCGGTGGATGAAGCCGTACTCCGCGCAGTGCTCGATGAGCCACTTGGAGGTATCGGTGCTGTCGATCTCGTCGTTCTTTATCTCACGGTAGCGGTCGGTAATGTCGCAGCCGAGACCGGTCTGGTGCTCGCTACACCCGGCGGGCATGGTGATGTAGTGCCCGTTGGCGTCCTTGCCGTCGGTTATGCCGTTATTGGCGCAGATACGCTGGAAGTTCGCGTCCTGATCGGTGTAGCTGCGGTAGCCGGAGGAGAGGTATATGGGATAGCCCGCCTCCTTGCAGCCGAGCGCCATATCCAGCAGCGCCTGCGCGATGCGCGAGTCGACGGCGCAGCGGTTGGGGTTGTAGCTGAGCTGTATATCCGTCTCGTCGGCGGTCTGGTTGAGATAGGCAAGCTCCGGCGGCTCATACTGCCCGATGGAGTTGTCGCCGTTGACGAGCACGTATTCCCAGCTTGTTATATCGATATCCGGCGGCGTGGGCAGCCCCTTCGCGTCGGCGCGCCCCGCGGCGGAATCGGGATCGACGGTCGGCTCCGGCTCGGCGACGGAAGTCGGCTCCTCCTGCTGCGCGGCGGCATCAGCGGCGGCCTCGGCATTGGCGGCATCCTGCTGCGCCAGAATATCGGCAAAGCGCGGATCACTGCGGTAATAGTCCTCCATCGTGCCGCCCGCGTCCAGCACGGCCTGAACATCGCTGTACACCACGGCGTGGTCGCTGTCAAAATCGCTGGAATGCGGCGAGGTGGAGATGCGCAGATACGAATACACCACGAACACCACCAGCACGAACACACCGAATATTATCTTGAATCCACGGCTGCCTTTCATACGAGCCTCCTGTATATATAAAAAGAGTAGTAAACAAATCAAGCCGCACACAGTGCGTACATAATACTATATCATTTTATTCATGCGCGGTCAACTGCAAAATAATATGTAAACCGCACAAGCTCTGCCGGGCGGATATGCTTGCCGTTGCGGCACGGATATTATATAATGACTAAAATAATGGTCAAAATGACAATGGAGGTTGGACAATGATACTTACATGGTACGGACATTCCTGCTTCAAGCTTGAAAGCGCGCAGGGGAGCGTTGTATTTGACCCGTATGAGCCGGGATATGTTCCCGGGCTGGCTCTGCCGAGGGAGCTGAGCGCGGACATGGTGATATGCAGCCACGGGCACGGGGACCACAGCTATGCCGCCGGCGTTGGGCTGACGGGGCGCAGGGCTGCGTTCACGGTGGAGCATATGGAGACCTTCCACGACGAGGCGCAGGGCGCGAAGCGCGGGCGCAACACCGTCAGCACAGTCACGGCAGAGGGGCTGCGCATAGTGCACATGGGGGATCTGGGACATATGCTCAGTGCGGAGCAGTGCGCCGCGCTTGCAGGGGCGGACGTGCTTATGATCCCCGTCGGCGGGTACTACACCATCGACGCGCGCACCGCCGCGGCGCTCGTCCGCGAGATACGCCCGCGCGTCGTCATCCCCATGCACTACCGCGGCGCGACGTTCGGGTTCGACGTGCTCGCGGAGGCGGAGGACTTCATCGCCCTTTCGGACAACGTGCGGCGGCTCGGCACGAACGTGCTTGCCCTGCCGGTGGACGACGCGCCGGTGACGGCGGTGCTCCGCTGCCCGGTGAAGTGAAAACAGGGTCAAAAATAGGCTCGCCATTCGGCGAGCCTATTTTTATTGCTGTATGGGATTATTCGTAGAGTGCCTTGAGCTTCATGAGGTGCTCGTAGCGCGCCTTGGCGTTCTCCTCGGACTCCGCGAAGAGGGTGGTCGCTCTCTCCGGGAACTCGCGGGTCAGGCGGCTGTAACGCGCCTCGTTCATCAGGAACTCCTGGTAGCCGCCAGCGGGCTCCTTGCTGTCGAGCGTGAACTGGCTCTCGGCTGCCGGGTTGAAGCGGAAGAGGTTCCAGTAGCCGCACTTGACCGCCTTCTCCATCTCCTTCTGGCAGTTCTCCATGCCGCCCTTGATGCTGTGCATCTCGCACGGGGAGTAGCCGATGATGAGGGAAGGACCGTGGTACGCCTCGGCCTCCGCGATCGCCTTGAGGGTCTGGACCTTGTTCGCGCCCATTGCGACCTGCGCAACGTACACGTAGCCATAGCTCATCGCGATCTCCGCGAGGGACTTGGACTTGATCTCCTTACCGGCAGATGCGAACTGTGCGACCTGACCGATGTTGGAAGCCTTGGAGGCCTGCCCGCCGGTGTTGGAGTAAACCTCGGTGTTGAACACGAAGATGTTGACATCCTCGCCGGAGGCGAGAACATGGTCAACGCCGCCGAAGCCTATATCGTAGGCCCAGCCGTCGCCGCCGAAGATCCACATGGACTTCTTGTTGAGGTAATCCTTCTTGTCGAGGACAGCCTGGGCATGCTCGCACAGGGCGTGGCAGCCGCAGCTCGCCTTTGCCTCGATGAGGGAGACAAGGCGCTTTGCAGGCTCCTGGTTGGCGTTGCCGTCGTTGTAGGTGTCGAGGTAATCCTGCGCGGCCTTCTTGATCTCTTCGTCGTGCGCGTTCGCGGCGAGGTACTCGACCTCGGGCTTCACGTCGTCGCGGATCTTCTTCTGGCCGAGGTACACGCCGAGACCGTGCTCTGCGTTATCCTCAAAGAGGCTGTTTGCCCATGCGGGGCCGCGGCCTTCCTTGTTGACGGTGTACGGCGAGGTCGCCGCGGGACCGCCCCAGATGGAGGAGCAGCCGGTCGCGTTGGAGATGAGCATATGGTCGCCGAAGAGCTGCGTGACAAGGCGGGCATAGCTCGTCTCGGCGCAGCCTGCGCAGGAGCCGGAGAACTCGAGGTAGGGCTGAGCGAACTGGCTGAACTTGACGTTGTCGGCCACGAACATCTCCTTCTTCTCGGAGACCTTCTCGACCATGTAGTCGAAGACTTCCTGCTCGGCGAGCTGGCTCTCCATGGGAACCATCTCTATCGCGTGCACGCCGCACTGGCTGATGCAGACGCCGCAGCCCATGCAGTCGAGCGGGGAGACCGCCATAGCGAACTTGTACTCGCCCTTGCCCTTGCCGGCCTTGATCTCGGCGAGCTTGGTCTGCGCGGGAGCGGCAGCTGCCTCATCGGCGGTGAGGACGAACGGACGGATGGTGGCATGCGGGCAGACGAACGCGCACTGGTTGCACTGCACGCACTTCTCGGCATCCCACTTCGGGACGGAGACGGCGATGCCGCGCTTCTCATATGCGGAGGCACCCAGCTCGAACGTGCCGTCGGCGTGGTCGACGAAGGTGGAAACAGGCAGAGAGTCGCCGTCCATCTTGTCGATGGGGTCGAGGATGGAGCGGACCATCTTCACGGTCTTGGGACGGCCGGTCTCTTCAACGGCCTCGGTGTGATCCTCGGCGGTCTTCCACGACTCGGGCACGTCGACCTTGACGTAGGCGGTGGCACCGGCGTCGATGGCGGCATAGTTCATGTCGACAATGTCCTGACCCTTCTTGAGGTAGGAGTGCAGGGCGGCGTCCTTCATGTACTTGAGAGCGTCTTCCTCAGGCAGGACCTTTGCCAGAGAGAAGAACGCGGACTGGAGAATGGTGTTGGTGCGCTTGCCCATGCCGATCTTCTTGGCAAGGTCGATGGCGTTGATCATGTAGAGCTGGATGTTGTTGTTGGCGATGTAGCGCTTGGAGGCGGCATCGAGATGGTGCTCAAGCTCTGCGAAATCCCACTGGCAGTTCACGAGGAACACGCCGCCGGGCTTGACGTCGCGCACGATGGGGAAGTGCTTGGTAATGTAGGACGGGACGTGGCACGCCACGAAGTCCGCCTTGTTGATGTAGTACGGGCTCTTGATGGGCTTGTCGCCGAAGCGCAGGTGGCTGATGGTGACGCCGCCGGTCTT
>CAKTKU010000017.1 GCA_934572335.1 uncultured Oscillospiraceae bacterium | reverse complement strand
TGACTTGAACCCTTTTCTGGTGCTTATTTAGCATAAGCTTTTCTTACATTGTTCAATTTTCAAGGTACATTTTCCTCGCTACCGCCTCTCGACGACAGCTTGTTTAGTATAGCACAGTGGTTTCCGTTTGTCAAGAACTTTTTTCAGATTTTTTTTGAATTTCTTCAAGCTTTTCTGTTCAGCTCTCAGGGAGACTTGTGCCGCTCTCTCAAGCGCTTGGCTAATATACACCCTTTTTCGCCGCTTGTCAACAACTTTTTTCACTTTTTCGCAACAAATTTTTAATACACTATATCTTGTGTCCCGCATACTTCCGCACCACATGGGAAACACTATCCGATATGTATAAGTCGAGCTATGAATCCGGACCTTACCACCCGATAAGTCTGCCGGAATACAACGTGCCGCTGACAGCCAAGGCGCTGCGCGACATATTCACGACCTGCGCCGATTTTGAGATGCGCGAGGTCGCGTTCGGGCTTGAAAAGAATGTGCGGCTGAGCGTGTGCTGGCTGGACGGCGTTGTGTCCGGCGGTGACGTATCCACCTGCGTGCTGCGCCCGCTGACGCAGTCCGCCCGCGCGGCGAACGCGCGCGACGAGGCGCAGGCGCTCTACGCCATAATCCACGGCGGCGTGTACAGCTACTCCGTCCACGAGTGCACAACGACGGACGACACCGTCGCCGCCCTGACACACGGACACTGTGCCGTGATATTCGACACATTGCAGACGGCGCTGTGCTTTGAGGTGAAGTCCGACAAGACGCGCGGCGTCTCCGAGCCGACGCTCGAAAAGTCCCTCAAGGGTGCAAAGGACTCCTTCGTGGAGACCATACGGGTCAACACTGCGCTCGTGCGGCGGCGGATATGCTCACCGAAGCTGAAGGTCGTGGAGAGCACCGTCGGGCGCAAGAGCGCGACGCGCGTGGCGGTGATGTTCGTGGAGGGCGTCGCCCCGCCGGAGACTGTGCGTGAGCTTGCCCGGCGGCTTGACACGCTGGACGTGGACGGGCTTTTGTCCGTCGGGCTATTGGAGGAGGGCATCGTCGATGCGCCCGCCTCCCCTTTCCCCCAGCTCGTGCACACTGAGCGCCCTGACCGCTTCGCCATGTATCTTCTCGACGGGCGCGTGGGTCTGCTGGTGGACGGGATACCCGTGGGGCTTGTGGTGCCGGTGACGTTCGCGGAATTTATGCGCGTGACGAGCGACACGAATTTTCACTTCCTCGTCACGACCGTCATTGCCGTGCTGCGGTATTTTTCGCTGATGCTGAGCGCGCTGCTCCCGGCGCTGTATGTGGCGGTGGCGATGTACCATCAGGAGATGATACCGACGCGGCTGCTGCTGTCGATAATCGAGGCGAAGCAGGACGTGCCGTTCTCCACAGCGCTGGAGGTGATAGGCATGCTGGTGGCGTTCGCGCTTTTGCAGGAGGCGGGGCTCCGTCTGCCGAATCCAATAGGCGACACGGTGTCGATAATCGGGGCGCTGATCGTCGGACAGTCGGCGGTGGAGGCGCGCGTCGTCTCGCCGATCGCGATAATCGTGGTGGCGCTGTCGGGCATCGCGTGCTACACCCTGCCCAGTCAGGACATGGGCAGCGCCGTGCGCCTTGTGCGCTTTGTGCTGGTCATCGCGGCGATCGCGGCGGGGCTTTTCGGCGTGGCGGCGGCGACATGCCTTGTGGTGTTCCTGCTCGCGCGGATGGACAGCTTCGGGCTGAACTACACCGCGCCATTGAGCGAGGGCATGCCCGGCGGGCTGCTGCGCCTCTTCGTGCGCCTGCCGAAGCGGCGGGACAAATACCGCGACCCGCTCGTCGGCTCGCCGGACAGGAGGCGTCAGGGATGAAGCGGCTTATCTCAATCCTCCTCGTGCTCGCGATGCTGCCCGCGCTCACCTCCTGCGCGTCGGTATACTCCAACTACCGCGAGATGGAGGAACTGCTGGTCATACGCACGATGGGGCTGGACGCGGCGGAGGCGGGCATCGTGCTCTCCCTCGCGTCGGGCGCGGACAATGAGCGCGGCAAAGCGCCGGTGCGCCTTCGCGTGACGGGGGCAAGCATCGCCTCCGCGTTCGAGCGCGCGCAGAACTACTCCTTCGAGGAATCGCTCTTCTTCTCGCACATCAGCTCCATGCTCGTGGGCGAGGACGCAGCCAAGCGCGGCGTGGGCGAATACGTCAATTACATCTGTCAGGCGCCGCGCATCCGCATGGATATACCTATATATATTATAAAGGGCAGCACCGCCGAGAGCCTCATGGCACAGACCGGCGACGACGACAACGGCATCGCCGAGATACTCAGCGGTGTGCGCGAATACCTCGACGACCGCGGCGCGACGGCGTACTCCGTCTCCGACCTCGCGCGCGAGACACTGCGCCACGGCAGCGCCCTTGTCGGCACGCTGGAATACGCGCCGAGCATACAGCAGAGCACGGATGACGACGACACGTCCGGCGGCTCCAATGGAAACGGCAACGGCAGCACCAACGGCACAACGCCGCGCGCGACCGCCGCCGCGGCGGGCTACGCCGTCATGCAGAACATGAAGCTCGCGGCGTTCATAGACCTTGAGGACGCGCTGGGCGTGGACTTCATCAGGAACACCGTCCGCGTGAGTGACATCGTCGTCCCCGGTCGCGGCGGCGAGACCGTGACGCTGGAAATAACGGACGGCGGGTGCGACATCGTCCCCCGCTGGGCAAGCGACGGGACACTGACGCGCATGGACTTCCGCGCACATGTGAGCGCGACGGTGCTGGAGGCCGGCGGGCGCGCCGATCTCGACAGCGTGGACTACGCCGCGTATCTCACCGAGCAATTGGAGGACTACGTGACGGAGAAGATAAGCCGGGTGCTCTCGCTCTCGGCAAAGCTGGGGTCGGACTTTCTCGCCCTCGGCAGCGCGGCGGAGCTAAGTGACCCGGCGCTCTACCGGCTGCTGCCCAAGCAGTTTGATTCATACCTCGGCGAGCTTGAGATGCGCGTGGCGGTGAAGGGACAGATCAGCCATTCCAACGATATCCGCAGATCCGTACAGCAGGTGGTGAGCACGTGAACACAGACCATAGCTTCAACCGTCGGCAGCTTCTCGCGGCGTGCACGGTGTTTTTCCTTGCCCCGGCGCTCCGGCTCGTGCCGGGGGCGGCGGTGCGCATCGCGGGGCGCGCGGCATGGGTGTCCGTGCCTCTGGCGCTGCCGGGCATTCTATTATATATCTGGTTTGTCCACTCGTTCTTCGCGCGGCGCGGGGACGGCGAGGGCATGGGCGAGCTTGTGCAGCGCGCGCTCGGGCGCAGGGCGGCGCGGGCGGTACTGGGGCTTTTCGCGGCGTGGTTTCTGCTGTACGGCAGCTTCATGCTGCGCTCCGGGGCGGAGCGCATAGTCACGACGATGTACCCCAACGCCGGGGCGGAGCTGTTCATCGTGACGATGGGCACGCTTGCGCTCATCGCAGCGCTGGACTGTGCGCGCACGCTCGTGCGCGCGGCGAATCTCTTCCTCGTGACGGTGCTGGGCGTGCTGTTCATCGTGCTGTTCTTCGCGCTTTTCGCTCTGGAGCGGAATAACCTACTTCCGGTGACGGTGCTCGACCTGCCCGGCACGGCGGAGGCCGCGCTGGCAACATTAGACGTGACGGTGATGCCGGTGTACATCGTGTGCTTTCTGCCGGGGCTGCGGCGCGATGCCACGGGCGGTCTGCGCGCGGGGCTGATGTGGGGCGTTGGGATAACGGCGCTTCTGACGTGGCTGGTGACGGACATCGTCGGCACATTCGGGGCGGAGCTGACCTCCCGCGTGACGCACCCGTTTTTCATGCTGGTGAAAAACCTCGTGTTCTTCAAGAACCTTGAACGCATGGAGGCGCTGGTCGTGTCGCTGTGGGTGTTTTCGGACTTTGTGGTCATTTCGACCTGTCTGCTCGCGGCGCAGCGCTGTCTGCGGCTGATGATGGGGCATCGCCCGCCCTGCGGCGGGGAGAAGATGTTCTCGCTGCAAAACGGGCGCTGGGTGATATGGCTGTGCGCGGCGGGCTGCGTCGCCCTCGCGCTCGTCATTGCGCAGGAACCGGCGGTGCTGGATATGTGGTCGCGCCGGATCATCCCGCTGGCGAACCTCGCCGTGGCGCTGCTCCTGGTGCCGGGGGTATACATCGCGGGGAGGATAAGAAAAACGCTGTGAATTTACACTCACAGCGTTTTTTCGTACATATTCAGCTTTATTTCACGAAGTCGGTGATATTGACCCCGAAGCCGTCGGCGTACTCCACGTCGAGCGATTCGACGTAGCTCTCGACCTCGGCGGAGTATTTGCTGCTCGCGGCGAGGTAGCGCGCGGAGTAGGCGGTCGAGCCGTCGTTGGAGTAGCTGACGGTGCGGTCAGCATCGTCGGCAAGGCGCATGATGATGTGGTAGCCGTAGCTGGATTCCACCACGCCGGAGACCTCGCCCGCCTTGAGGGACTTCACCGTGTCCTCAAACTCGCTGACCATCGTGCCCTCGGTGAACACGTACCCGTCGGGGTACGCGGTCTTGCCGGTGTCCTCGCAGTATTCGTCCTTCAGCTCGGCAAAGCGCTTGGCAAGCTCATCCGGATCCTTTATCGCGGAAAGCTCGTCGGCGATCTTCTCTGCCTCCATCTTCTTCTCTGCTATCTCCTCATCCGTGAGGCTCTCGCGCGTGGATGGGTCGATGGTCATGAGGAGGATGTGGTTTGCGGAGAGGTAGCCGTTGTCCTCAAGGTACTGCACGGCCTCCTTGTCGCTGATCTTGTCCCCGTTCTCGCCGTACTCGGCGGTGAAGCCCGCGTTATAGAGCCGGTCGATGCGGCTGATGCGGTCATAGAGCTCGCGCGGCAGATACGTCTCGGCGAGCTTTTCGTTGAACTGCTCCTCCGTGCCGTCCTCACCCGCGACGGCGGCAATGTCGCTCTTGAGCCCCTCGGCTATCGCTTCCTCATCGGCGGCGGACAGCGTTATTTTGTTCTCCGCGGCGTAGTCCTCTATGCCGTAGAGCTGGCAGAGCATGCGCCCGGCGTTCTCGACGGCGAGCTGGGCATACGAGGTGTCGCCGCCCTCTTCATACGGCTCGTCCCAGTCGTACTGGATGCCGTAGTAGGAGCTCATCTGCGTGAAGTAGTTATTTATCTGGTTTGCCTGCATGTAGAGCCAGTAGAAATACTCCTCCCACGTCACGTCGTGACCGTTAACGGTGGCGACGACCTCCGACGGCTCTCGCGTTTCATAGAGCGCGGCGAAATCGACGCTCCTCGTCTCGGCGGCGGGCGTGGCCTCGGCCGCGGCGGTGTCGGCGGTCTCCTCTGCCGGGGTCTCGGCGGGCGCGGCGGTCTCTTCGGGCGCGGCTATTTCGTCAGTATCGGCGGCGCTGCTGTTGCAGCCGGTGAAAACGGCGAACGCAAGGCACACCGCAATAAGCAATGCAAGAAACTTTTTCATTGTTTCTCCTCTCAAGCTATTAGTTTATGGTAAATATACCACCCGCTCGCGGATATAACAAGCATACCCGCGCGGAATTTACCTGCTGTTCATTTATTGCGCGTTCGTCTCCGTGCCCGGCGCGTTGTCCGCCCAGAGCGCGACGAATCTTCTCGCCTCGTCGATGACGCGCTTTTTGTCCTTTATTTTGAGGCTGAGACAGGGCTTCGCCCCTGCCTCGACGCGCAGCCGCCCGGTGTACTCCGGCAGCGCGTACAGGCGCGAGACCTTCTCCATGTCAAAGTCGCGCACCGTGAAGCGGAGGCTCCCCTGCTTCTGCGCGATGTCCGTGATCCCCGCGCGTCCCGCCTCGCCGCGCAGCAGCGCAACGTGGATGAGGGCGTTCACGCCGGGTGGTGTGTCGCCGAAGCGGTCGATAAGCTCATCGGTGAGGTCGTCCGCCTCATCCTCCGTGCGGATGAGCGCGATGCGGCGGTAAATGTCCATGCGCTGCTCGGCGGAGGCGATGTACCGCTCCGGGATGTTCGCCGCAACTGCGAGGTCGGCGGAGCATTCCGCCCTCTGCGGCACCTCAACGCCGCGCGCCTCAAGCACTGCCTCGCTCAGAAGCTTCATGTACATATCGTAGCCCACGTCGATCATATGCCCGGACTGCTCCGCGCCGAGGAGGTTGCCCGCACCGCGTATCTCAAGGTCGCGCATCGCGATCTTGTAGCCCGAGCCGAACTGCGCAAAGTCGCGTATGGCGTTCAGGCGCTTTTCCGCGTCCTCGTTCAGCACCTTGTCGCGCCGGAACGTGAGGTACGCCGACGCACGGCGGGTCGAGCGCCCGACGCGCCCGCGTATCTGGTGCAGCTGCGCCAGTCCCAGCCGGTCCGCGTCCTCGATGATGAGGGTGTTGACGTTGGGGATGTCTATGCCGGTCTCGATAATGGTGGTGCAGACAAGGATCTGCACCTCGCCGGAGGCCATGCTCTCCATGACGTTTGCGAGCATGCTCTTGTCCATCTGCCCGTGCGCCACCGCAACCGTCACCTCGTCGTCCATCAGCTCGCGTATGCGCACGGCGGTGCGGTCAATGTCGTCGATGCGGTTGTGGAGGTAGTATATCTGCCCGCCGCGCTGGATCTCGCGGCGCATCGCGTCGGCGAGGATGCCCCAGTCGTGCTCCATCACGAAGGTCTGCACCGGGAGGCGGTTTTCGGGCGGCTCGTCGATAGTGGACATGTCGCGTATGCCGGACATCGCCATGTTGAGCGTGCGCGGTATCGGCGTTGCCGACAGCGTCAGCACGTCCACGCCCTGGCTCATTTCCTTTATGTGCTCCTTATGCGTCACGCCGAAGCGCTGCTCCTCATCCACGACGAGAAGCCCGAGGTTTTTGAAGTGCACATCCTTGGATAAGAGCCTGTGCGTGCCGATGACAAGGTCGCACTTGCCGGAGGATATGTCCGCGAGCACCTTGGTCGACTGCGCGCCGCTTTTGAAGCGGCTGAGCACCGCGATGTTCACCGGGAAGCCGAAAAAGCGCTGGAGCGCGGTCTGGTAATGCTGCTGGGCGAGCACGGTGGTGGGGACGAGTATGGCCGCCTGCTTTCCGTCGAGCACGCACTTCATCACCGCGCGCAGCGCGACCTCCGTCTTGCCGAAGCCCACGTCCCCGCAGAGGAGTCTGTCCATCGGGACGGAGGACTCCATATCCTGCTTTATTTCATATATGCATCTGAGCTGGTCGTCCGTCTCGGTATAGCCGAAGTTCTCCTCAAATTCGCGCTGCCACTCGCTGTCCGGGGCGAAGGCGTGACCGGGCAGACGCTGGCGCTGGGCATAGAGCGCGATGAGCTTTTTCGCCATGTCCTTGGCAGCGCTCTTCGCGCGCGAGCGGGTCTTTGACCAGTCCGTCCCGCCCATTTTCGACAGCTTTACCACCCGCTCCTCTCCCGCGCCCGTGTACTTGCTGACAAGGTCGAGCTGGGTGGCGGGGACATAGAGCGTGTCCGACCCCGCGTAGGCAAGCTTTATATAATCCTTTTCAAAGCCGTCCACCTGCATCTTCACGATACCGGCAAAGCGGCCGATGCCGTGGTTTTCGTGCACAACGTAATCCCCCACCGAGAGATCGGCGCAGGATTCTATCCTCTGCCGCCCCGGCGGCAGCTTTTTCGCGCTTCGCTGCTTTTTCTCCCGCCGCTCGCGCACGAGCTGCGTGTCCGTGAGGATGGCGAGACGCAGACCGGGGTACTCGATGCCCGCGGAGATCGCGCCGATCGTTATGGCACAGCGCCCTTTGTCCGGCAGCTTTTCAAGCTCGCGGTATATTATCGCGGGAATGTCGTGGTTAGAGAAAAACTCCTGCAAGACCTTCGCGCGGCGCTCGTCCGCCGCGAGCACGACGACGTGGTAGTTCTCCTTGAGATAGAGCCGCACATCGTCCGCCGCCGCTTCCGCGTTGCCCGCGTAGGAGGGCAGCTGCTTTGCCGGGATGCTCGTTATCGTGCGGGGGGGTATGGGGTTTCGCGAGAGGGTGAAGGCGTCCGCCATGTAGAGCGGGTAGTCCTCCAACCGGCGGCACAGCCCCTCGAATGTGAGGTAAAAGCTGTCCGCGCTCATCGCGATCTGTCCGCGGCGCTGAAGCTCGCGTATATCCTCGCCGAGCTGCTTTATGTAGTCGCGCGCCCGCTCGCCGCAGCGCGTGGGCTGGTCGAGGATGACGATGGCATCCTCCGGGATGTAGTCCGCGCCGCAGGCATTCTCATAGATAACAGGTAGATAGCGGTCAGCGTCGCTCATGATAACGCCGCCGCGCAGTCTGTCGGCGTCGGCACGCATGGTGGCGGCGAGCGTCGCGGCGTTATCGCCCGTGCGGCGGCGGGCGTACTTGTCGGCAAACGCGTCTATCTCGCGGCAGAGCGCCTCCGTGCCGCCGCGCGTGAGTGTTGGCAGCGTCTCCGCCGCGGGGAGGATGGTGCACTGCTTTATCTGCTCGGTGCGGCGCTGGTCGGCGACGTCGAAATGACCCATGGAGTCAATGTCGTCGCCCCAGAATTCTATGCGCACGGGCTCACTCTCGCCGGGGGAGAAAAAGTCAAGTATCCCGCCGCGGCGGGCGAACTGTCCCTTCCCCTCCACCTGATCGCAGCGGCTGTATCCGCAGCGGACAAGCGCGTCCTCCACGTCCTCTATGGCGCAGCTGCCGCCGTCCGTTATGGTGAACGCCGCGCGCACGAGCGTATCGCGCGGTATGGTGCGCTGGATGAGGCCGGAGACGGACGCGGTCATGACCGGCGCTTTGCCCGCGGCGAGGCGGTAGAACGCGGCAAGGCGGCGCTGCTCCGTCTGGCGGGAGGCGGCTTCCGTTGCGTAGAACGTATAGTCGCGCATGATGAGCGTGCCGCACTCCTCGCCGAGCATACTGCGCATGTCGCGCGCGAAGCTCTCGGCGGCGGTGTCGTCCGGGCAGATGATGAAGATGGGCCGCCCGGTCTCAAGGCGCAGCGCGGCGGCGAGGTTCGCCCTGTGCACCGCTGATAGCCCGGAAACGAGCGCAGGAAGCCCGCCGCCCTCCAGTAACCCCGGCAGCGCCGCCGCTTCCTTGTTGTTGAATATTTGCCTGATGAGTGTGTTCATGGTTTACCGTTTTTGTTTCAGTCTGTTTTCTTCAATATCGCCGTTGTACCCTTTACCGTCATTTCATAGCCATCCGGCACATTTGATGGAATGTACTCCATGAATATATAGTCCGGGTATTCCCGGCCATTTATCTCGTAGTATTTCTCAAGTCTCACATATATCTGCGGATCGCCCATGAGCCACGCGGACAGTGTGTCATATTTCATGTCCGCCTCAAGATATACCCATGGCATCCCTCCGTAGGCGAGCAGGGTTTTGCCCTCTCTTTCGTTTTCCGGCAGCAGCATATTGAATGAATCGTACATTTCATCATATTTTTCTGCGTTCTGTGGAGTTGTCCTCAGTCCCATGGCTGGTCCGGCTTTTATCTCCTCTGTCAGCGCGGACAACGTATCATCGTAATATGTATATCTCAGGCGCACTGTTGTCTCCAAACCAAGCTGCAGCACAACGAACGCGGCAGTGATAAACACAGCAGCGGTGGATATGCATTTTTTGCTATTATATTGCTTATATAGCTCTGCTCCAAGCTTTATTATTAACATGACTGCCGCTATACCCGCGACCGACAGGCACATCGCTGTGACGGTAAGACCTGTATTGCTGCTCATGTACGCGGCAACAGTATACACCATTGAAAGTCCATAAAAGCTCAAAAACAGTTTCCACGGTTTTTCATCAAGCAGTGCAAAGGCAAGCACACCGACAAACACGATGCCTTTCATCTGTATATTAAGGTATTCATGCGGCTGTGCCAGCATTGGAAGCTGACAGTACGCCCAGACCGGCAGTGCGGCTGCAAGCAGCAAGATGCGTATCTTCGCCCTTTTTCTTCTGAAAACCACCGCCGTTAAAGTAAGCACTGTCATCACGCCATAGAACAACTTGCCGACCTGTACTTCCCTTGCTATCAGCGATATTATACTCTCAAGAAATCCCCGGCTCTTGTGCTGTGGGTCTGAAAATATCATTGGGAGATTCATTGCAATGCGTTCTATCGGTTCATTGCTTACAAGCCATATGCAGTAAGCCGCCGCGCACACGGCGCACACAGCAAGCATGGCAAGCGTCAGCCGCAGCAGATATGTATTCAGTTCGCTTTTTTCTCTGCGGCGGTTCACTATATATACCGCCAGCGCGATAATCAGCCACAGCACAAATACCGCTGCAAACAGCGGATAGCACAGCGTGCTCACAGTTGTGAGCGCACCAAGCACAAGTCCGGTTTTCAGCGGTGATTTATTTTGTGTCAACACATCGCAGTATACGATGACGGCTATCAGCATGACGCACATAAGGCTCACGGAGGTATATGACAGCGTCATATAATCCAGCGGTGAAAACAGCCCCATGTATACACACGCTGCCAGCGCCCCACGCCGGGATGTACCGCGGAGCTTGAAATACAGCACTATAAGCGCTGCAAGCCACACTATACAGTATGCATATCTGAAACACAGCAGTATGCCGTCATTTGACCCAAAAATTACGCGATAGACGGCATAGAGCGGGAGCAGCAGAAGTCCAAAGTTCTGGCAGCCGTGCCATTCGTCGACTATAAGCACGTCGCCCTTATATAATCTTTGAGCCAGCGTAAGCAGAAACGGCTCATCTTCATAGCAATAGCCGTAACGTGCACGCCAGAAGAGAAACAGCGCCAGCACGGCGAACACCGCAATGGCAGGCGTATCTGTTCCCTTTCTTGGCTCTATTTTCTCATTCATCGGTTTTCCCCGGTTTTATATCTATCATCTTAAACATTGCGCCGGGGGTGAGGAGGCGGGAGTATATGTCCGTTATCACGCGGTGGGCGACGGGGGCAATATCCGCCGTGCCCTTTATGGGCTTGACCATGAGGTTTGCCCGCGTGCCGCCTATCGTGTATTCGCACGGTACTTCGACATAGCCAAAGCGCGCGAAGAACTTGAAGAGCTTTCTGAGATGGTTCTCGTCCGGGTCCTCAAACTCCGTAAGCTCGGCGAGGATGCCCTGTCGGTCGGCATAGCGCTTATTCATCAGGCGCATAGCCTCCACGCCGACGCCGCGGTCCCTGTACCACGGCAGAATGGCAAAGTACTTGAGCAGCACGTAGCCATAAAGGCTCTTCACGCACACGAGCGCGTACCCCAGCTCAAGCTGAGACTCGTTGTCGTACACAACAAGAAGCTCCTGACTGCCGTTCATCATCGCTTTATGTATGGCGAGCTTGGGCAGCATTTCCTCACTGTCGAAGTCCATCTCCATCGCGGGATAGTAGCGCTCCAGATCCCTGTGACCGCCTTTTCTGATGGTTATCATGGTTTTTCCCCCTATATTTCCTACGCCCGGCACAAGCGGGCGTATTCTCCGTTTTTCGCCAGAAGCTCCTCGCGCGTGCCGAGCTCGGCGATATGCTCGCCGTCTATCACGGCGATCCTGTCCGCCGCGGCGACGGTGGAGAGCCGGTGGGCGATAATGACGGTCGTCCTCCCCTCGGCAAGCCGGTCGAGCGACGCCTGTATGCGCTGCTCCGTCACGGTGTCAAGCGCGGAGGTCGCCTCGTCCAGCACCAGTATCTTCGGATTTTTCAAAAACACGCGCGCGATGGATATGCGCTGCTTCTGCCCGCCGGAGAGCATCACACCCCGCTCCCCGATATATGTGTCATACCCGTCGGGCATATCCATTATCTCATTATGTATCTCCGCGCGCACCGCGGCCTCGACGATCTCCTCATCCGTGGCATCGGGTCTGCCGTAGCGGATATTCTCGCGCACCGTACCGGCGAACATGAAAACATCCTGCGCGATGAGCCCGATGCTCCGCCGCAGACTGTCCTGCGTCACATGGCGCACGTCCTGCCCGTCGACGAGCACCGCGCCCGCCGTGACATCGTAAAACCGTGGCAGAAGCTGACAGAGCGTCGTCTTCCCTCCGCCGGAGGGACCCACGACCGCCAGACACTCCCCAGGCGCGATGTGCAGGTTTATGTCCTCCAGCACCGGCACGCCGTTTGCATATGCGAAGCTGACGTTTTTATACTCTATCTCGCCGCGCACATCGCAAAGCTCCTTCGCGTCCGGCGCGTCCTTTATCGCGGGCTCCGTGCGCATGACCTCAAGAAAGCGCGAGAAGCCCGCCGTGCCCTGCATATATACCTCAGCAAACTGCGTGAGCTTTTTTATCGGCGTGACGAATGTGGACACATAGAGCGAGAACGTGACAAGCTCCACATAATCCATCGTGCTGCGCATGATGAAAAGCCCGCCGACGGCGATGACTGCGACCTGCATGATGCTGGTCGTGAACTCCATACCGCTGTTGAAAAGCCCCATCGTGCGGTAGTATTCCACCTTTGCCCCGCGGAAAAGCTCATTCGCCTGCTCGAACTTGTCATGCTCCTGCTGCTCGTTGGCAAAGGCCTTGGCCGTGCGTATGCCGGAAATGCTGCTCTCGATGGCGGCGTAGATCTGCGCGGTCTTGCGCTTGACCTCTACATTTGCCGCCTTCATCTTCATGCGCTGCGAGAGCGTGAACCACAGACACACCGGCAGCAGCACCGCCAGCACCAGCGCGAGACGCCAGTCGATCGTGAACATGACGGCGAGCGCGCCGACGATGGTGAGCGTGCAAATGAGTATATTCTCCGGCCCGTGGTGGGCAAGCTCCGTCACTTCAAAAAGGTCGGAGGTTATGCGGCTCATGAGTACGCCGGTGCGGTTGGCGTCATAATAGCTGCACGACAGCTCCTGCATATGCGTGAACACGTCCCGCCGCATGTCCGACTCCACCAGCACACCCATGCGGTGCCCCACAACGGTGATAACATAGTAGCACACAGATTTGAGCACGTATGCCGCCACCATTATCCCCATCACGGCGAAGAACACCGTATAGAGCTTTCCCGGCAGAAGAGTATACATCGACCGGCGCGACACATACGGGAACACAAGGTCGATGAGCGCGACGAGCCCGGCGCAGCCCATGTCGATGATGAACAGCTTTCTCTGCCCGGCGATATACTGCATGAATATCTTAAACGGGCTTTGCGAGTAGTCGATTTTTCTCATTGAAACTTATTTCTGCTTACGCAAACTTTTCCCTCTCCGCCACGGCGAGCGCGTCGCAGCGGTTATTATACTCGTTGTCGGCGTGACCCTTGACCCAGTGATAGCGCATTTCGTGCGCCTCCGTCAGCTTCAGCAGCTGTTCCCAGAGGTCGACATTCAGCGCGGGCTTTTTGTCGGATTTTATCCAGCCCTTTTTCCGCCACGATACCGCCCAGCCCTTGCTCAAGGCGTCTATGACGTACTTTGAGTCCGAGTACAGCTCGACGGCGCACGGCTCCTTGAGGCATTCAAGCGCCGCAATGACGGCTGTCAGCTCCATGCGGTTGTTCGTGGTCTGCGCCTCGCCGCCGGATATCTCCTTTTCCCTGCCGTTATAGCGCAGCACCGCGCCCCAGCCGCCGGGGCCGGGGTTCCCGCTGCACGCGCCGTCAGTGTATATCTCTATCTGCTTCATTCCCCGTCCTCAGGCGCGGTCTCTTCGGTCACGGCGTCCTCGGGCAGGTCTACCTCGGTCTCCTCCTCGGGGTTTTTCTCCGTGGTCTCTATGGAGATAACGCGGCTGCCCTCAGCAAGGCGCATTATGCGCACGCCCTGCGTCGCGCGGCCGAGCAGGTTTATCCTGTCGACCGGGATCCTTATTATCGTCGCGTCGTCCGTGATGACGAGCACGTCCTCATCCCCGGTGACGATCTTCACCGCGGCGATGAGTCCGGTCTTCTCCGTGACGTTGTAGTTTTTCAGCCCTATGCCGCCGCGTCCCTTGACGCCGTACTGGTCACACGGGGTGCGCTTGCCGTAGCCGCGCTCGGTGACGGTCAGAAGCGCGCTGCCCGCGGCGGTGCTGCCCGCGCCGACGACATAGTCGCCCTCGCGCAGTCTTATGCCGCGCACGCCGACGGCGGTGCGTCCCATGGCGCGCACGTCGCCCTCGTTGAAGCAGGTCGCCATGCCGTTGGCGGTGGCGATGAGTATATCCTCGTCCCCGGTGGTGGAGATGACGGTGATAAGCTCATCCCCCTCGTCGAGTGTGAGCGCGCGAAGCCCGTTCGCGCGGATATTCTTGAGCGCCGACTGCTGCATGCGCTTGACCGTGCCGTTGCGCGTGACAAAGACGAGATAATTCTCCTCCTCAAGCGCGCGGCCGCGTATCATCGCGCTGACCTTTTCGTCCTCGGCGTTCTCTATCTGGATTATATTCACTATGTTCGTGCCGCGTGCGGTGCGCCCGGCCTCGGGGATATTGTAGCCCTTCTTGATGAATACCCTGCCCTTGCTCGTGAAGAAGAGAATGTTATCGTGCGTGGAGGCGGTGAACACGGTGTTGACAAAGTCTTCGTCCTTGGTGGACATGGCGCGGATGCCCTTGCCGCCGCGTCCCTGACTGCGGTATTCGCTCACCGGGAGGCGCTTTATATACCCGCCATTTGTGAGGGTTATCACGCACTCCTCCTCGTCGATGAGGTCTTCAATGTCTATCTCGTCCGCGACGTCCTGTATCTCGGTCAGGCGCTCATCGCCGTACTTATCGCGCAGAGCGATAAGCTCATCCTTCAGAACCTTCTTTATCTTCTCGGGGTCTGCGAGCAGCTCCTTATAATATGCGATCTTGCCCTCGAGCTCTTTGTACTCGTTTTCGAGCTTTTCGCGGTTGAGCCCCTGCAATGAGATAAGGCGCATATCGCATATCGCCTGTGCCTGAATGTCGGAGAGTCCAAAGCGCTCCATAAGGCGCTGCTTTGCGTTGTCGTAGCTAGAGCGGATGATCTGAATTACCTCGTCGATATTATCCTGCGCGATGAGGAGGCCTTCCAAGAGATGCGCCCGCTCCTCCGCCTTTCTGAGGTCAAACTTCGTCCTGCGGACGATAAGCTCCTCCTGGAAAGCGAGGTATTCATCGAGTATATGGCGCAGCGAGAGTATCTTCGGCTGGGTCTGGTTATTGACGAGGGCGAGCATATTGATGGAAAAGCTCGACTGAAGCGCGGTCTGCGCGAAGAGGCGGTTGAGCACCACCTGCGGGTTCGCGTCGCGCTTGAGCTCAATAACTATGCGCATGCCGTTGCGGTCGCTCTCGTTTCTGAGGTCGGAAATGCCCTCAAGGCGCTTTTCGTGCACCTGATCGGCGATGTTCTTTATAAGCTGGCGGCGGTTGACCTGATAGGGCAGTTCCGTCACGATTATCCTCGTGCGCTTGTCCTTGCCGTACTCCTCAAACTCCGTGCGCGCGCGCACGACGACGCGCCCGCGCCCGGTGGCGTAGGCCTGGCGTATGCCGCTGCGCCCCATGATGATGCCCTTTGTCGGGAAGTCGGGTCCCTTGACGTACTGCATGAGGTCGTTGAGCTGCGCGTCCGGGTTATCCAGCACGCACACACAGGCGTTGATGACCTCGGTGAGGTTGTGGGGAGGTATATTCGTCGCCATGCCGACGGCGATGCCGGACGAGCCGTTGACGAGGAGATTCGGGAAGCGCGAGGGGAGCACGCGCGGCTCCTTGCGCGTCTCATCGAAGTTCGGGTCCCAGTCGACAGTGTCCTTGTCGATGTCGCGCAGCATCTCGTTTGAGATTTTCGAGAGCCTTGCCTCCGTATAACGGTAGGCGGCGGGGGGATCGCCGTCGACAGAGCCGAAGTTGCCGTGCCCGTCGACGAGCATATAACGCATGGAAAAGCTCTGCGCGAGGCGCACCATCGCGTCGTACACCGACGCGTCGCCGTGCGGGTGGTAGCGGCCAAGCACGTCGCCCACGCAGGTGGCGGATTTTTTGAACGGCTTATCCGACGTGAGGTTGTCCTCATACAGCGCATAGAGTATGCGCCGGTGCACGGGCTTCAGACCGTCGCGCACATCGGGCAGCGCGCGCCCGACGATGACGCTCATCGCGTAGTCGATATAGCTCGTCTGCATCTCGTTGACAAGCTCCGACTCCGTTATCACCTGATTCGGGAACGCTATATCTTCCGGTTTATAGTCTCTTTTATGTGCCATTTGTTCCTCCAATTTGCCGCTTCATCAAATGTCGAGATTGACGACGTACCTGGCGTTCTGCTCTATCCACTCGCGCCGCGGCTCGACGTCCTCGCCCATGAGCACGGTGAACACCTGATCGGCGTGTATCGCGTCGTTTAGCGTTATGCGCCGGAGCGTGCGCGTCTCGGGGTCCATGGTCGTCTCCCACAGCTCGTGCGGATCCATTTCACCAAGACCCTTGAAGCGGGATATGTCGATCTTGACATTGGGGTTGTCCGCGCGCATCTCGCTGCTGAGGCGGTCGCGCTCCTCGTCGGAGTACGCGACCTTCTGCGTTTTCCCGCGCGTGAGCTTATAGAGCGGCGGAACGGCGGAATAAACGTACCCATTTTCTATGAGCGGGCGCATATAGCGGAAGAAGAACGTCAGAAGAAGCGTTCTTATATGGCTGCCGTCAACATCGGCATCGGCCATGATGATGATCTTGTGATAGCGGAGCTTGTCCATATTGAACTCCTCCCCTATTCCCGCGCCGAGCGCGAGCACAAGGGGATAAAGCTTATCGTTGCCGTATATCTTGTCGGCGCGGGCTTTCTCGACATTCAGCATCTTGCCCCACATGGCGAGTATCGCCTGGAAGCGGCTGTCGCGCCCCTGTATGGCAGAGCCGGCGGCGCTGTCGCCCTCGACGATGTATATCTCGCACAGGGACGGGTCCCGCTCGTTGCAGTCCTGAAGCTTATCGGGCATCTGCCCGCTCTCAAGACCTGTCTTGCGCCGGACGGACTCCTTTGCCTTTCTCGCGGCCTCGCGGGCGCGGTTTGCCATCATTGCCTTTTCAAGGATGATCTTCGCCGTGGCGGGGTGCTCCTCAAAATACAGCGTGAGCTGGTCGTTGACGATGCCGTCGACAAGCGTTCTTATATATGCGTTGCCGAGCTTCTGCTTCGTCTGTCCTTCAAACTGCGCCTCCGGCAGCTTCACGGAGATAACGGCGGAGATGCCCTCTCTCACGTCCTCGCCGGAGACCTTGTCGTCCCCCTTTATTATGTTCGCCTTGACGCCGTAGGCGTTTATCACACGGGTGAGCGCGGTTTTGAAGCCCGTCTCGTGCATGCCGCCCTCGGGCGTGTGTATGTCGTTTGCGAAGGAGACGAGTGTTTCACTGTACCCGTCGTTATATTGCAGCGCGATCTCCGCGATCGCGTCGCCCTTCGCGCCGGAGAGGTATATCACATCCTCATGTATGGGATTTTTGTGGTTATTGAGGTAGGAGACAAATTCGCGTATGCCGCCCTCGTAGCAGAGCTCTTCCCCCTGCTCCTTCCCCTCGCGCTCGTCGCGCAGAGTGATGGTCAGCCCGCCGTTCAAAAATGCCTGCTCGCGAATGCGAGTGTGCAGTATCTCATAGTCGTAGACAGTGTCGTCGAACATCTCAGGGTCTGGCTTGAAGCGGACGGTCGTGCCGCGCTTGTCCGTGGGGCCTAGCTTTGTGATATGCTCCACTATATCGCCGCGCGAGAACTTCATGCCGTAGCGCTCGCCGTCCTTGCATACCTCGACCTCGAGCCATTCAGAGAGCGCATTCACAACGGACGCACCCACACCGTGCAGACCGCCGGATACCTTGTATCCCCCGCCGCCGAACTTGCCGCCGGCGTGCAGCACCGTGAACACGACCTCCAGCGCGCTCTTGCCCGTCTGTTCCTGAATATCGACAGGGATGCCGCGGCCGTTATCCTCCACGCGGATAATGTCGCCCTGCTCTATCGTCACGTTTATATGCGTGCAGAACCCGGCGAGTGCCTCGTCGATGGAGTTATCCACAATTTCATACACAAGGTGGTGAAGCCCGGACGATGAGGTCGATCCGATATACATACCCGGGCGCTTTCTCACCGCCTCAAGACCCTCAAGCACCTGTATCTGTGATGCGTCATACTCCTGTGCGTTATTCTTGTTCACGTCTGCAATATCTGCCATAGTCTGTTCTCCAAAATATTATTTTCTTGAAAACTTTCCACATTTGTCGCATAAATTGTTTATAACTTTCCGCTCCCTGCGCGTTTCAGAAGCGTTGCGGAGGCAAGCTGGCTGAGGTATACGCGCCGCTGTCCGTTCTCCTCCGTGACGACGAAGGATTTCGGTATATCCTCCGCGGCGTTTATGACCTGTCCGTTCTTTTCCGCCGCGGTGAGGTAGGCGCGCGTAATGTGCGACTGCGAGGTTATGTCAAGATCGAATACCCCGATTATCCCGCCGGTGTTTATTACGCTCCCCTTGCCGAGATGGATGTAATTTATCCTCTTCATTTACTTTATCCGACCCTTTTCGACAAAAAGCACCTTGCCGCCGGTCCGCCTGGATATTCCCTCGTCCTCGCAGCAGGTTATGAGCGTCTGTCCGCCGCCGATGCTGTTAAGCACGAACTCCTGCCGCTTCGCGTCAAGCTCGGACAGCACGTCGTCCAGAAGGAGTATCGGGTACTCCCCCGTTTCCGCGAGAAATATCTCCCGCTCGGCGAGCTTCAGCGAAAGCGCGGCCGTCCTCGTCTGCCCCTGGGAGGCGAACGAGCGTGCGGCATTGCCGTTTATATAAATTTCAAGGTCGTCCTTGTGCGCGCCGGTCAGGCACTGCCCCGCGTCCAGCTCCGCCTGACGGTGGCGCTCCTGATGGTCGCAGAGCTCATAGTATATCTCCTTGGCCGGGGCGGTCGGGTCCGTGACGGTGCTGACGGTCTTATACCGCACCTCAAGCCGCTCACCCTCGCCGGAAAAGTCACTGTGTATGGGCGCGGCGGCCTTGTCAAGGCGCGCGGCGAACGCGGAGCGGTAGCGGATGAGCTGCGCCGACGCGCGGCACATCCCGTCCGAGAATTCATCCAGCGTGTCAAGGAGCGACGGCTTATCCCGCCAGTCCTTCAATATCCGCGTTTTGTGCTCGTAGAGCTTATTGAACTGCGCGAGAAACTCCGCGTACCGCGGGCGTATCTGGCTTATGGCGTTGTCAAGCAAACGTCTTCTCACCGCGGCGCCCTCTTTTATGAGGTTGAGGTCGTCCGGGCAGAAGAGCACGGTGTTCACCGTCTCGCAAAGCTCCGACGCGGTCTTCTTCACGCTGTTCACGCTTATCTTCTTCGCCGTGCCGGGGCGCAGGACGATATTCACCGTCTGCTCGCGGTCATGGCTCTCCACGTCGGCAAGTATCTCCGCCGAGGAAAAGCCGAAGCCCACAAGCTCCCTGTCAAACCGCGTGCGAAAGCTCCGCCCGGTGGAGAGCATATATACGCTCTCCAAAAGATTCGTCTTGCCCTGCGCGTTCGCGCCGCTTATAACGTTCGTCCCCGGCGCAAACTCCGCCGTGTCCCATTCGTAGTTGCGAAAGCCGTTGAGCGCGATCTTTTCAACTCTCATCCGCGCTCTATCTCAAGCTCGTTTTCCGAAAAGCTGACCCTGTCGCCGGGGTGCAGCTTTTTTCCGCGCTGGGTGCACACCTCGCCGTTGACAGTCACCATGCCCTCGGATATGACGTACTTTGCCTCTCCGCCCGTGCCGACGAGCGCCGCGAGCTTCAAAAGCGAATCAAGCTTGATGTATTCGGTTACTATACTTATTTTCTCCATTTATGCTCTTTTCCAATCAGTCCCCGGCGCGAAGACGCACGGGCAGTATCATATACGTGAAGTTCTCCGTCCCATCGTCGGCCGTGATGATGCAGGGGGAGGACGAGGTATTGAGATTGAGGTTGACCTTGTCCACGCCCGCCGCCTTCAGCGCGTCCGTGAGGTATCTGTCGTTGAAGCCTATCTCGAGTCCCTGTCCGTCGCCCTCGCAGGTGCACACATCCTCCGCCTTGCCTATCGGCGTGAGGCAGAGAAGGTCGATGGCGCTGTCGGTGCACGTCATGCGCACGGGGCTGCTGTTTTTCTGGTTGACAATGAGCGACACGCGGTCGATCGCGCGTATAAGCTCCGACCTGTCAACGCCGAGCGTGAAGCGAAACTCCGTCGGCAGTGATTTTCTGTAGTTGAGGAATTCGCCCTCGAGCCTTCTTGAGACGACGACCGTGCTGCCGATGATGAAGGAAATGTGCTTGTCGCCCACGGCGATCTCAAGCTCGCCGTCCTCCTCGTCGGTGCATATGCGCTCTATATCAGTCAGCGTCGAGCCGGGGACGACGAAATTGCACTCTTCAAGCTTGCCGCCCTCTATCTTCTCCACTCGCTTTGCAAGGCGGTATCCGTCCACTGCCACGAGCGTGAGCGTATCGCTGCCGACCTCAAAAAGCTCGCCTGTATATATGGGGCGGACGTCGCTGTCGGACACGGCGAAGATGGTCTGGTTTATCATGCTCTTGAGTATCTTCTGGGGGATGGTGATATTGTTTCTTCCCTCGACGGTGGGAAGCTCGGGGTAATCGTCGGGGCTTATGCCGATGAAGTTGAATTCGCTCTTGCCGCACCTGACCTCGACGGAATTGTTCGCGTCCGAGGACACGGTGACTATCCCGTCCGGCATGCGGCGTATCATCTCGCCGAAGAGGCGCGCGCCGACGACGATCTCGCCCGGCTCGCTCACGTCGGCCTCTATGTTCGTGTATATGCCCTTCTTGAGGTCGTACCCCGTGATACGCACCTGCGCCCCAACGGAGATCAGCAGACCCTCGAGCGCGGGGATGGGGCTTTTCGCTGCCGCCGCTCTGGAGGCGACGGTGACGGCGTTTTGCAGTATGTATTTTTCACAGGTGAATTTCATTTTTACTTCCTCCGTTTTTTCTGTAAGTATATAAAGGATAATATTTTTAGTATAATTAGTATTAGGCGAAATTATTGTGGAAAAGCCCTTAAAACCGTTGAAAACACTGCGTTTTCGCTGTTATAAAAATTGTTGGTTATTTTCACGTTTTAAACATGGGCTGTTGGCCTGTCGGTTTTCAACAGCAAAGTTTTCATTCTCCACAGCGAAATGTTTAAAACTTCAAGAGAGCTTTTTTCAGACGTTGGAGTTGATATTTGAGGTTATATCTCTTATCGTCCCTGCCATCGCGGGGTCGTTTTTGAGAAGGTCCTCTATCTTTCTTATGGAGCTGAGCACCGTGGCGTGGTTTCTGTCCTCATACTCCGTGCCTATATCCTTGAGCGAGAGGTTTGTGAGCGAGCGCATGAGGTACATGGACACTTGACGCGCGATCGCGGTGTTCTTTGAGCGGTTCTGTCCTCTCAGATCCTCCTCGCGCAGGGAGTAATAGCGCGCGGTCTCGCTGATTATCCGCTCCGGCGAGGGGACATATTCCCCGCGGCGTATGACGTCCTTTATCGCGCGCTCCACGGAGTCCTTCGTTATCGTGTAGTCAAGTATCTCCTTATACGCTGTCAGGCGCTTTATCACGCCCTCTATCTGGCGGATGTTCGCGGTGATGTTCGTCGCGATATACATGACGGCGTCATCTGTCAGCACGAGACCGAGCTGCGCCGCCTTATTGCGCGTTATCGCCATGCGCGTTTCAAGATCGGGCGGCTGTATGTCCGCCATGAGCCCGCCCTCAAACCTCGTGCGAAGACGGTCGTCCAGCAGCGACATTTCCATCGGCGGACGGTCGGAGGTTATAACGATCTGGTGCCCCGCCTCATAGATGTTGTTGAATGTATGGAAAAATTCCTCCTGCGTGGAGCGCTTGCCCGCGATGAACTGTATATCGTCCACGAGGAAAAGGTCAACGTTGCGGTATTTGAGCCGGAATTCATCGACCGTGCCGTCCTTTATGGACTTGACCATCTGGTTTGTGAAGTCGTCGCCCTTTATATAGGCGATTTTTTTATTCGGCTCGCGCTCATGTATCGCCTGCCCTATTGCGAGCAGCAGATGCGTCTTCCCGAGGCCTGAGTTGCCGTAGATAAAGAGCGGGTTATAGGTCTGCCCCGGTCTCTCCGCCACGGCTATCGCGGCGGCGTGCGCAAATTTATTGGAGTTGCCGACGATGAAGCGGTCAAACGTATACCCCGCCATCTCCGGCAGAAGATTATCCTCCGCCTTATTGCTGACATAGTCGTTCAGCTCGTCCCCGGCGAGCACGGTAAGCTCAAACTCGCAGGAGAAGAGATCGGACAGCACGGACTTTATCGTCTCGGCGAAGCGGTTGACGATTATGCCGCGTTTGAAGTCGGAGCTTGTGTGTATGACAAGGCGGCAGTCGTCAATTTCCACCGGCTCACAGTCGGCGAACCATGTGTCTATCGCCGTGGGCGTGAGATGCTTGGCGAGAGTTTTCATTATCTCCTGCCATATGTCGTTGAGAGAATTCATATGATACCTCGTGAATTTTTATCTGAGCGCATAATTAGGATAAATTTTATCATGCTATTATAGCAAATTTCGCCCCTCATTGCAATATCTATAATATAATAAAGTAGAGCTATGGATATAAAAAATGCGCCGCGTAAACGGCGCATTTATAGGACTTATTACTTTCTAAATCAATTACTTCCTGGGGATGAGCACTTCCGTGCCGCCCATGTACGGGCGCAGGACCTCGGGTATCGTGACGCTGCCGTCGGCCTGGAGATGGTTCTCCAGAAATGCGATGAGCATACGCGGCGGCGCGACGACGGTGTTGTTGAGTGTGTGCGGCAGATACATCTTGCCGTCCGCGCCCTTCACGCGCATCTTCAGGCGGCGCGCCTGAGCGTCGCCGAGGTTGGAGCAGGAGCAGACCTCGAAATACTTCTGCTGTCTGGGCGACCACGCCTCAATGTCGCAGGACTTGACCTTGAGGTCGGCAAGGTCGCCCGAGCAGCACTCCAGCTGGCGCACGGGAATGTCCATGCTGCGGAACAGCTCCACGGAGAAGCGCCACATCTTCTCGTACCACGCCATGGAGTCCTCCGGCCTGCACACGACTATCATTTCCTGCTTTTCAAACTGGTGGATGCGGTATACGCCGCGCTCCTCTATGCCGTGCGCGCCCTTCTCCTTGCGGAAGCACGGGGAATAGCTCGTCAGCGTCTGCGGCAGGGTCTCCTCGGGGATGATCTGGTCGATGAACTTGCCTATCATGGAATGCTCGCTCGTGCCGATGAGGTAGAGGTCTTCCCCCTCTATCTTGTACATCATTGCGTCCATGTCCGTCTGGCTCATGACGCCCTCAACGACGTTGCCGTGGATCATGAACGGCGGGATGCAGTAGATGAAGCCCTTATTTATCATAAAGTCGCGCGCGTAGGCGAGCACGGCGGAGTGCAGACGTGCGATGTCGCCCATGAGGTAGTAGAATCCGTTGCCGGAAACGCGGCCGGCCGCGTCCATGTCCACGCCGTTGAAGCGCTCCATGATCTCGGTGTGATAGGGTATCTCAAAATCGGGGACGACCGGCTCTCCAAAGCGCTGGACCTCGACATTGCAGCTGTCGTCGGGACCGATGGGGACAGACGGGTCGATGATATTGGGTATATTCAGCATGATCTCGCGGATGCGCTTTGCGTACTTCTCTTCAAGCTCCTCAAGCTCGGCGAGGCGGTCGGCGTTTTTCTTGACCTGCTCCTTTATCTTCTCCGCTTCCTCGGCCTTGCTGGGGTCCTTCTTCGCCTGACCCATCAGCATGCCTATCTGCTTGGAGAGTGTGTTGCGGCTCGCGCGAAGATCGCTCGCCTCGGTTATGGCCGCTCTGTTCTTTGCGTCAAGGTCGAGCACCTCATCCACGAGGGGGAGCTTCGAGTCCTGAAACTTCTTTTTGATGTTCTCCTTGACTATTTCCGGATTCTCTCTTACGAATCTAATATCAAGCATTTTTATTTTCTCCTTATATAGATATTGATTATTTCATTTTTTTCAGCTTTTCTATCAGCGCTTCCCTGTCGTCGCTGCCGTAGAACTCAAGCTCTATTTTGCCGGTCTTCTTCCCGTCCGTCAGCTGTACGCGCCGCCCGAGCAGCGCCGTCAACTCCTTTGATACCTCCGCCGCGTAGTCGACGGACAGCCCGGAGGACTTGGGCTTTGCCGGAATCTCCGGCCTCTGTGCCTTCGCCGCCAGCTCCTCCGTTTTGCGCACGGACAGCCCCTTGTCTATGACCTCGTTGGCCGCGGCGAGCTGCTTTTTCGCGTCCGTTATCGGCACGAGCGCCCGCGCGTGACCGGCGGAGAGCTTTCCCGTCTCCACGAGCGTCAGCACCTCATCGCTCAGCGACAGCAGCCGCATGGAGTTTGTTATCGCGGGGCGCGAGCGTCCTACGCTCTTTGCTGCCTCCTCCTGCGTCATGCCGTAGACCTCTATGAGTGTTTTGTAGCCCTTTGCCTCTTCTATCGGGTTGAGGTCTTCCCTCTGCAAATTTTCCACCAACGCCAGCTCCGCCGTGCGCCGGTCGTCTGCCTCTATTATCCGCACCGGGACCTCTTTAAGCCCCGCCATGCGGCTCGCGCGCCAGCGCCGCTCGCCCGCGATTATCTGATAATACCCCGTGTCGAGCTTTCGCACGACGATGGGCTGGATTAGTCCGAACTGCGCTATCGACTCTGACAGCTCCTGAAGCGCCGCCTCGTCGAAGTATTCTCTCGGCTGTTCCTTTCTCGGCTCGACCTTTGTTATCGGGAGCGTCATTATCTCCTGATTTTCTTCTTCAAATATATCCTCGCCGAAGAGCGCGCCAAGCCCCGTGCCGAGACCCTTTTTTTCTTTTGCCGCCATCAATATCTCCTTTTATTCCGTTCTCTCCACAAATTCCTTTGCGAGCTCTATGTATGCCCGGCTGCCCTTATTGAACCTGTCGTAGGCTATGCCCGGCTGCCCGTGGCTCGGCGCCTCGGAAAGACGCACGGAGCGCGGTATCACGGTCTCGTATACCTTGCCCTCAAGGTATTTTCTCAGCTCTGCCGCGACCTGCGTGGTGAGATTCGCTCTTGCGTCGTACATTGTCAGCACTATACCTTCGACCTCAAGACGCTTGTTCAGGCGCTTCTTACACATTTTTATACTCGTCACCAGATCGGCTATACCCTCCAGCGCGTAGTATTCGCACTGCATGGGGATGAGCACGCTGTCCGCCGCGACGAGCGCATTGACGGTCAGAAGCTCCAGCGACGGCGGGCAGTCGATGAATATATAGTCGTAGTCGCTGTAAAGGCTCATGAGCGCCGTGCGCATGACGTATTCGCGCTGCTCCGCACCGATGAGCTCCACAGACGCAGCGGCCAGCTCCTTGCTTGCCGGTATCACGTCGCCGTACTCCGTCCGCACGACGCAGTCCGCCGCCGGAACGCTGTTTATCATCATGTCGTATGTATTCGGGCGGGTGCTCTTCGCCACGCCCATGCCGGTGCTGGCGTTGCCCTGAGGGTCTCCGTCGACCAGCAGCACCCGCTTGCCGAGCGTTTTCAGCGCCGCCGTGAGGTTGACACTTGTCGTCGTCTTGCCGACGCCGCCCTTCTGGTTCGCCACAGCTATTATCTTTGCCATATGGTTTCTCCCTGTATTTTTATATATCGGTCATTGCTGCCTATTATAGCAGGGACATATTTATATTGCAATGTTTCACGTGAAACTTTTTGAATGTTTGCTTCAGTTTGTTTCACGTGAAACATCAGCCCACCAGCATATCAATATCCGCGACCGTCAGCCCCGGGTGCAGCGCAAGGTCGACCCCGTAGCCGATGAGCCGCCCCGCTGCGCGCACGAGCGCGTCAATGTCCCGCGGCGTGACGAACATTCCGCGCAGCTCCTCACCGGGCGCGAGCGCCGCCGCATCCACGACCGTCGGCACACCCACCGCAATGACCGGCACGCCGAGCCCCGCGCGGGACAGCTCCTCCCTGTTGTTGCCGACGCCAGACCCCGGAGCGATGCCGCTGTCGCATATCTGCACCGTGCGGCACAGTCCGCCAAGCTCGCTTCCCGCAAGCGCGTCTATCGCAATGACAAGCTCCGGCTGCGTCTCATGGACGAGGGAGCGTATCTGTGCCGCGCTCTCCACCCCGGTCGTGCCCAGCACGCCCGTGCGGCACAGCGCCGTGGACATGAAGGCATCGAACCCGTCCACGGCGGCGCGCTTGAGATGGCGCGTGACGAGTATGCTGCCCGCCGCGAGGGAGCCGAGCGCGTCGGGCGTGATGTCCGGGTTGCCCAGCGCCGCAATGAGACAGGACGCCGCGCGCTCCCCTCTCATGCACCGGCATATAAGCTCCGCGACGGCGCGCGCCGAGGTCTCGAACTGCTCCGCCCCGCGCTCAAAGCGACCGTCCAGAAAAAGGGTGAAATATCTGCCGATGGGCTTTCCGATAAGCTCCGCGCCCTCATCGGTCAGCACCTCCACCGCGACGACGCGGTGCCCATGCACGGTCTCCTCGCGGGCGCGTATACCGCGCACTTCACCTATATCGTCCGACAAAAGCTCGCGCGCCTCGCTCGCGAGATCTGTCCGGCAATTGAGCGGCATATGAACACCTCCGATAATAGAATTAAACATAGACTAAAACACAGTTATTATACCCAACATCTTGTGTAATTACCGCGCGGATAAAACAAAAGAACACAAGCAAAAAAATCTTCGGAATTTTTTAAAAAACCACTTGATTTTCAATATATAATTTGCTATAATCTCTAAACGCGAGTTGTTTGTAACTCAATTTTATAGGAGGAGGTGGCGATTGAAACATGGCCAACATTAAATCTTCTGCCAAGAGGGACGAAAAGTCCAAGGAGCTCAGAGCAAAGAACCGCGCTGAGAAGACCGAGCTCAAGACCATGATAAAAAAGTTTGACGCAGCAGTTGCCGAGGGCAACCGTGACACAGCCGTCAGTGCCTATAAAGTTGCTGTTAAGACAGTTGACCGCGCGACCGGCAAGGGTTTGCTGCACAAGAACAATGCAGCTCACAAGAAGTCCGCGATGGCTCACAAGCTCAACGAGCTGGCTTGATTTGAAAATGGTAACGTAAACGGGATGCGAAAGCATCCCGTTTTGCTATGCCCGCAAACTATATTTGCGCGCACCGTGTAAACTCTCCTCTTGACAATATCATCAAACACGGCTAAATTTAAACCACTACCCTCGGTTGACAAGGACACACACGGTTTTGACGGGCAGAAAAGCGCCCATACATCCTCAAAGACCTTGTAAATACACAAAGTATTCCCTGCGGTCTTTTCGTCGTCTGACCGCTTTTCTGCCACGGCAAAACTGCTTTGCACCTGACAGCTGTGTATTTTTGTGTGATTTTTGGTTTTTGAGGCGCAGATGTGTCGTAACCCATCAAGACGAAAAGGACAAAAAGCACCGGAAAGACACGCTGTCAGGCGTGTGTGCTCTTGTCATCCGAGGGTATCAAACTGACTGAAAAAGGTGACGCATATGAAGAAAAAGCTGATGCTCATCGTCAATCCCGCCGCGGGGCGCGGCGGATATAAGCAAGGCTTCACAGAGGCGCTCAAGGTGCTCGACGACGGCGGCTTCCGCACGACGCTTTTTTATACCTCCGCCTCCGGCGAGGCGACGGCCTTCGCCGCGCAGTACGCCAAGGACTTTGATACCGTCGCCTGTATCGGCGGCGACGGCACGCTCAGCGAGGTCATCGCCGGTCTCATGCGGCTCGACCGCGCTGACCGTCCCCCGCTCGGCTATATCCCCATGGGCACGGCGAATGATGTCGCCACCACCCTCGCCCTGCCGAAGAACGACACGCTGGGCGCTGCGCGGCGCATCGTCCGGGGTGAGGCGCATAATTACGACGTCGGCGGCTTCGGCGATGATAAGTATTTTGCGTATATCGCGGCGTTCGGCGCGTTCACGGAGGTCAGCTACGCCACGCCCCAGGACAAGAAAAAGCTCCTCGGTCACCTTGCCTATGTTTTGCAGGGCATGGCGGCGCTGCCGAAGATAGAGAGCTATAAGACCCGCGTGGAGTATGACGGCGGCGTGTTCGAAGGGAATCTGGTCTACGGCAGCATGTCCAACTCTACCTCCGTCGCGGGCATCGTGAAGCTGCGGGAGGAGATGGTGTGTCTCGGCGACGGCGTGAGTGAGCTTGTCCTCGTCCGCGACCCCGGCACTATCGACGGGCTGAGCGAGGTCGTCACCAGTGTCCTCACCCAGCGCTTTGACAGCGACAAGCTCCTCATCCTGCACACGCGCTTAGCGCGCTTTACGTTCGAAAAGGACGTCGCATGGACGCGCGACGGCGAGGCGGGCGGCGAATACAGGGATATCACGCTGAAAAACTACGCCGCGGGTATAGATTTCATATTCTAGTTGAAAAATTTGTGGAAAGTGTATATAATACAACAATACATTTTATGAAGAAGGTACAGCTATGAAACGCCAGAAAATCTCCGGCATATTTGCCGACGCTGCCGCCCTCGGCGGGCAGAGCATGACAGTCTGCGGCTGGGTGAGAACCGTCCGCGACATGAAAAACTTCGGCTTTATCGAGCTGAACGACGGCAGCTGCTTCAAGTCGCTTCAGGTCGTGTTTGAGCGCGGCACGCTTGAAAATTACGAGGAGATCGCCCGGCAGAACGTCGGCGCGGCGCTCATCGTCCACGGCACGCTCGTCCTCACTCCGGAGGCAAAGCAGCCGTTTGAGCTCAAGGCGGACGAAATAACTGTCGAGGGCGCGTCCACGCCGGACTACCCTTTGCAGAAAAAGCGCCACAGCGTGGAGTTTCTGCGCACTATACAGCATCTCAGACCCCGCACGAATCTCTTCTCCGCGACGTTCCGCGTGAGAAGCGTCGCGGCGCAGGCGGTGCATGAGTTTTTCCAGAGCCGCGGGTTCGTGTATGTGAACACCCCGATAATCACCGGCTCCGACTGCGAGGGCGCGGGCGAGATGTTCCGCGTCACGACGCTCGACCTCAATAACCTCCCCCGCAAGGAGGACGGCACGGTCGACGACAGCAAGGACTTCTTCGGCAAGCCCACCAGCCTCACCGTCTCCGGCCAGCTCAACGCCGAGAACTTTGCCATGGCGTTCGGCGATGTGTATACGTTCGGACCGACGTTCCGCGCCGAGGTGTCGTACACCCAGCGCCACGCAGCGGAGTTCTGGATGATCGAGCCGGAAATGGCGTTTGCCGACCTCAACGACTATATGGACACTGCCGAGGCAATGGTCAAGTATATCATCAACCGCACGCTTGAGCGCTGCCCGCAGGAGATGGAGTTTTTCAACGCCTTTGTCGACAAGGGGCTGCTGGAGCGTCTGCACAACGTCGTCAGCAACGACTTCGGCCGCATCACTTACACCGAGGCGGTGGATATACTCAAAAAGAGCGGAGAGAAGTTCGACTACCCCGTCGAGTGGGGCATCGACCTCCAGACCGAGCATGAGCGCTATCTCACCGAGAAGGTGTTCAAAAAGCCTATTTTCGTCACGGATTACCCCAAGGACATCAAGGCGTTCTATATGCGCATGAACGACGATGGGAAGACCGTCGCGGCGGCGGACTGCCTTGTCCCCGGAGTGGGCGAGATCATCGGCGGCTCACAGCGCGAGGAGCGCTACGACATGCTCGTCAAGCGCATGCATGAGCTTGGGCTCAAGGAAGAGGACTACTGGTGGTATCTCGACCTGCGCCGCTACGGCAGCTGCCGCCACGCGGGCTACGGTCTGGGGTTTGAGCGCATGGTCATGTACCTCACCGGCGTCAGCAATATCCGCGACGTTGAGCTTCACCCCCGCACCACGGGCAACGCGGACTTCTGATAAGAGAATATATACCGCAGGGGAGCACGGAATCGCACCGCGCTCCCCTGTTTTGCGTATTATTATAAAGTCACGTCACGAGTGCGCCGAGGGTGAGGATGCCGAGATTGCGCTCGTATATCGCGTCGAAGTCCGTTATCGGCAGTGGGTTTTCCCCACGCCCCGCCTCAATGGTATATCCCGGACGGTCGAGCGCATCGATGAACCAGTCCTTGTACCCGGCAAAGCCCGAGGCGAACGGCGTATCCTCCAGCGCGTAACCCGAGAGCTGCGCAAACGCCGCGCCGATCTCCCGCGCGCCCTCCGGGGCGTAGCCGTCGTAGCGCCAGTATATGACTTCGCCCTGCGTGTGGTAGGCAAGGATGAGCGCAGGGGAGACGGACAGGGTGTAGTCATACAGCGCGCGGCTCTCCGGCGCGGAAAGCGGGAAATACCCCACAAAATCCGCCGGTGCGGGCGAGGTCACGCCCAGCGCCGCTTTGTTTGCCCTCGCCTGCTCCCATCCCGCGGGGTACTGGAGATTGAGGTCGACGCCGCGGATGTTCGCCTTCCATCCCGACGGGAACGGGTACTGCGGATATGCCGCGGCGATGTCCACAGCCGCGTCGTAGTGCTCCCCTGCCGTCAGCTCGCCCGTGACGAGGTCTATCCCGTCCGGGTCGACGGCGGGGACGATGAAAAGCGTTGCGTAATCCAGAAGCTCCGCCGCGCTCTGCGAGTAGATGAATCCGCCGTCGGCATACGCGCGGGCGAGCTGCTCTGTGAATTTCAGCAGGAGCGGCGTTGTTATCCACTCGTTCGCGTGGTGCGCGGCGGAGTAGAGCACGCGGTTATCTCCCCTGCCCAGCGTCATGCACCAGAGCGGACGATTCATCACGCTTTTGCCTATCTCGCCCGAGACAATGAACGGATAGCGCGCCGACAGCCCGCGCACACAGTACCCCACCAGCGCCGAGCACCAGTCTATCGTCGTCGGCACAACGTCGAACGGCAGCGGCACGACCAGCGCCGCGCCCGGGGCGAGATTCTGCGCGTCCATGTCGGGGTTTGCCATCAGTATGGCGTTGACCGTCGTGCCGTAGCGCGCGGCGACGGAGGAGAGCGTGTCCCCCGGCGACACGGTGTGCACGAGAAAGCCCGTGTACCACGGCAGCAGCGCCCTGTGCGTCAGCGCCCCGGCGACGCCGTCCGGCGTGAGGGCGTTGTTTTGCTGAAAACGGCGCAGGGCGTACTGCGTCGCCGCGCCGAAAATGCCGTCCGTCGCGAGCGGGGCGTACCCCGCGCGCACGAGCGCGAGCTGCAAAAGCTGCACCGAGGGGCCTATACTGCCCAGCCGCAGAGTTTTCATGGTCATATCCTCCGAAAGGTTTTTTCGCAGAAGTATATGCGCCGCTCTCCGTGCAGTATGCACAAAAAAGCGCGCTGATTTTTGGATTGCAAAGACGTGGAAGCGCCTGTATAATATATACGGGTAATACGGCTCAAAAATCTGACTGCGTGCATTGCTCTCCATTTCTAAGTAATGCACAGCATTAACAAGGAGGAATATTGCAGACCCTGTGGCTCGGGGTACGGCAGTGTGGAGACCTGCCGCAATGCGGTGTGCTCAGGCAGCCGCGAGGTCACGTCCGGCGGAGGCCGCGTGATCAGAGTCGGAATGTATGGCAACTGTTCAGCTGAAAAACGTCAAGAAGATCTACCCGTTCATCAGTGGTGAGGGGAAGAAGAAAAAGAAGAAGGACGACGGAGAGGAGAAGAAGGTCAATCTCCAGATCACCGATCAGGGCGTCGTCGCGGTGCAGGAGTTCAATCTTGACATCGCAGATAAGGAGTTCATCGTTCTCGTCGGTCCCTCCGGCTGCGGCAAATCCACGACGCTGCGCATGGTCGCCGGTCTTGAGGAGATCACCGAGGGCGAGCTGTACATCGACGGCAAGCTCATGAACGACGTCGCCCCGAAGGATCGCGACATCGCGATGGTCTTCCAGAACTACGCGCTCTACCCCCATATGACCGTTTATGAGAACATGGCGTTCTCCCTCAAGCTCCGCAAGGAGAAGAAGGACGTTATCGACAAGAAGGTCCGCGAGGCCGCGGAGATACTCGATATCACCCAGTATCTCGACCGCAAGCCCAAGGCGCTCTCCGGCGGCCAGCGCCAGCGTGTCGCCATCGGCCGCGCCATCGTGCGTGATCCCGCCGTCTTCCTCATGGACGAGCCTCTCTCCAACCTCGACGCGAAGCTCCGCAACCAGATGCGCGCCGAGATCATCAAGCTGCGTGAACGCATAGACACCACTTTCATATACGTCACCCACGACCAGACCGAGGCCATGACCCTCGGCGACCGTATCGTCATCATGCGCGACGGCTATATCCAGCAGATCGGCACTCCTCAGGAAGTGTTCAATAACCCCCGCAACCTCTTCGTCGCGGGCTTCATCGGCACGCCGCAGATGAACTTCTTCGACGCGCAGCTCACCCGTGAGGGCGACAGGTTCTTTGTCGAGCTCGGCGGTATAAAGGTGGAGCTTGACGCGGAGAAGGAAGCGCGCCTCGCCGCGAACGATGTCCAGCCGCAGGAGGTCACGCTCGGCGTCCGTCCGGAGCATACCCTCGTCGGCGATACCGGCATCGCCGCCAAGGTCGACGTGAGCGAAATGATGGGCTCCTCCGTGCACCTGCACGTCTCCGCCGAGGGCAAGGACGTCATTATCATCGTTCCCACCATCGACATGAAGGGTCACTACGCCATGGGCGATACTGTCCACTTCTCGTTCGAGGGCAACGTGGCGCACGTTTTCTCCAAGGAGACCGACAAAAACCTCGAGTGGTAAGCGCTCAGCGATAAAAAGCAGTAAAGCAAAAATTATCCCGTCCGCGAAAGCGGACGGGATTTTCGCATCTATAAGGTTGAAAGGAAACGCGCCTTTACCGCTCCTCGCGGAAGTACGCGAGACCGAGGGAGGCGGGGGGCTGATTCTCGCGCTTATTGCGCATGCTGGTGGCGACGAGCACGATGATCGTGACGATGTACGGCAGCATCTTATAAAGCTCCTTCACTGCGAGGTTGCCGCCGGTGGGGATGAAGATGTAGAGAATGTACAGTCCGCCGAAGAGGATGGACGCGAGTACGCTGATGCTCGGTCTCCACACGGTGAAGATGACGAGCGCGATAGCGAGCCAGCCGCGGTCGCCGAAGGCGTCGTTCGACCATACGCCGGAGGCGTAGTCCATCACGTAGTACAGCCCGCCGAGACCGGCGATCATGCTGCCGATGCACGTGGCCTTGTACTTATACCTGTTGACGTTTATACCGGCGGCATCGGCGGTGTTCGGGCTTTCGCCGACGGCGCGGAGGTTCAGCCCGACGCGCGTGTGGTTGAGCACGTAGGACGCGGCGAGCGCGATGATCACCGCAAGGTAGGCGAGAAAGCCGTAGGAGAGGAAGAGCTTGCCGAACCAGCCCATGTTCTCCGCCGCGGGGAGCGAGCGGGAGAAGGCGAGGCTTGTCGACGACAGCGCGATGGACGGCACTTCGCTGCCCGTCAGCTTTATAAGCGAGCCGCCGAAGAAGTTGCCGATGCCAACGCCGAACGTCGTCATAGCAAGACCCGTGACGTTCTGGTTGGCGCGGAGGGACACGGTGAGAAAGCAGTAGATAAGCCCCATCAGCAGCGAGCCCGCGAGCGTGGAGAGCAGCGGGATGGCAATCGTGAGAAAGCCGTTCATGTTCGCCGCGGTGCCGCAGCTCTGCTCATAGAGGAACGCCCCGATAACGCCGCTTATCGCGCCGACGTACATGATGCCGGGGATGCCGAGGTTGAGGTTGCCGGACTTTTCGGTGAGCGTTTCGCCGGTGCTGCCGAACAGCAGCGGGATGCCCTGCGCCACGGCTCTGGGGAAGAAGGAAACAAAATCAAACATCGCTCACGCCTCCTTTGCTGCCTTGCGCAGACTGATCTTATAGCTGATGAAGAACTCGCACCCGATGATGAAGAAGAGGATGATGCCCGTGAGTATATCGGAGAACGACTGGTTGAGGGAGAACTGCGTGGCGATCTCGCCCGCGCCGCGGTCGAGAAGGACGAGCAGAGCACTTGTGAATATCATGATGATGGGGTCGAACTTTGCAAGCCAGGAGACCATGACCGCCGTGAAGCCGCGCCCGTCGGCGATGCTCGTGGAGACGGTGTGGTTTATCCCGCCGACGAGCAGCAGCCCCGCCACGCCGCAGAGCGCGCCGGAGAGCAGCATCGTCCGCACGATCACGCGGTCGACCTTTATGCCGACGTAGCGCGCGGTGCGCTCGCTCTCGCCGACGACGGATATCTCATACCCGTGCTTGGAGTAGTTGAGGTAGATATAAACTATCACGGTCAGCACCGCCACAACGATAACGCTGAGCAGGTACTTGTTGCCGCCGATAACGGGCAGCCAGCCCGCCTCGCTGTTCTGGTTGATGATGCCGATCTGTCCCGCGCCCTTGGGGACCTCCCACACGATGACAAAGAATGCGACAAGCTGCGTGGCGACATAGTTCATCATCAGGGTGAAAAGCGTCTCGTTCGTGCCCCACTTCGCCTTGAAGATGGCGGGGATGCCTGCCCACACGGCGCCCGCGAGGATGGCGGCGCCGGTCATGGACGCGATGAGCGCGGCGTTCGGCAGCGCGGGTGCGAGGCACTTCATGCACGCTGCGGCGGCAAGCGCCCCGATGAGCACCTGACCCTCTGCGCCGATGTTCCAAAAGCGCATTTTGAAGGCCGGGGTCACGGCGAGGGAGATGCACAGGAGTATCGCGATATTCTGGAACGTTATCCACGTTTTGCGCGCCGAACCGAACGCGCCGGAGATGATCGTACCGAAAACAGTGAGCGGGTCAAGCCCGGTCGTTATATCCGTGATGAGCGCGCACACCGCGAGCGCGAGGATTATCGCCAGCGCGCGGATGCCCCACGCGGCGTACCACGGCAGAGCGCCGCGCTTGACGATATGAAAAAGCGGAGCATTGGTCTTGTTATTATTCATCTGCGTCGTTACCTCCCAGCTTTGTCATCATCATGCCGACGTCGCGCTTCTTTGCACCGCGGCCGGGGATGATGCCGCTGACCTTGCCGCCACAGAGCACGAGGATGCGGTCTGCCAGCTCCAGCAGCACGTCCAGATCCTCTCCCACGTATATGACAGCCACGCCCGCTTCCTTCTGACGGTTGATGAGCTCATATATCGTGTAGGACGAATTGATGTCAAGCCCGCGCACGGCGTAGGCCGTCAGAAGCACAGTCGGCGCGGACGCGATCTCGCGCCCGACGAGCACCTTCTGCACGTTGCCGCCGGAGAGACGGCGCACGGGGGTGTTGATGCCGGGGGTGCTGACCTCCAGCTCCGTCACGACGTCCTCGGCGAGCTTGCGCGGGGACTTTCTGTCGGTGAATATGCCGCGCCCCTTGCGGAACGAGCGCAGCATCATGTTGTCGGCGAGGTCCATGCTGCCCACAAGCCCCATGCCGAGTCTGTCCTCCGGCACGAACGACAGCGCCACGCCGAGATCGGCGATGGCGAGCGGGTCCTTGCCCAGCAGCGCCTCATGCGTGCCGTCGTCCTTTATGTAGTCAATGCTGCCGCTCTCGACGGGCTGCAAGCCCGCGATAGCTTCCAGCAGCTCCTTCTGTCCGCAGCCGGATATGCCCGCGATGCCGAGTATCTCGCCGGAGTTCGCCGTGAAGCTGACGTCGTCGAGCTTCACGATGCCGTCGATGCTGCGCACGGTGAGGTTTTTCACCTCTATGCGGGGCTTCGGGTCGACGGGATCGGGGCGGGCGATGTTGAGCGTCACCGCGTGACCGACCATCATGTTCGTCATTTCCTGGGCGTTTGTGTCCCTCGTCGGCATGTCGCCGATGAACTGCCCGTGGCGGAGTATGGCGACGCGGTCGGAAAGCGTCTCGACCTCGTGCATCTTGTGGGTGATGATGACGACCGCCTTGCCCGCGTCGCGCATGTTGCGCAGCACGGCGAAGAGCTTGTCCGTCTCCTGCGGGGTCAGCACGGCGGTCGGCTCGTCGAGGATGAGGATGTCCGCGCCGCGGTAGAGCGCCTTGACGATCTCCACGGTCTGCTTCTGGGAGACGGACATATCGTATATCTTCTGCCGGGGGTCGACCTCAAAGCCGTAGAGGGCGCATATCTCCTCAATGCGGCGGCTGGCGCGCTCAAGGTCGAGACGACCGGGTTCTTTCAGACCCAGCACGATGTTCTCCGCGGCGGAGAGCACGTCCACGAGCTTGAAATGCTGGTGTATCATGCCTATGCCGAGATCGAAAGCATCCTTCGGGGAGCGTATCACGACCTCTTTCCCGTCGATGAATATCTGCCCCTCGTCGGGGAAGTAAATGCCGGAGAGCATATTCATCAGCGTCGTCTTGCCGCTGCCGTTCTCGCCGAGCAGTGCGAGGATCTCTCCCCTGTAAATGTCCAGCCATACCTTGTCGTTTGCCACGACCTTGCCGAACGTCTTTGTGATGTTGCGCATCTGCACGGCGGCTACCTTATTGTCCAAACCCTCAGCCTCCTGTAAGTATTTTGGAAACCCCAATAGTCCGAGCTGTCAAATCATGCGGTTTTTCGTTCACGGGGCGCAAATCACGCTTTCCCCGTAAACCCACAATACCGCAAAGGGCAGCACGACACCGGAGAGTAGCGCCGCACTGCCCTTTACGGTGTTGCGTAAAGGGCGGGGGGAGACCCGGCGCGCTGGTCGGGTCTCCCCTGTATGGAGGATGGATTATCAGAATGCCTCGTCGAGGAGGGTGATGCCGTCGATGCGCAGATCGAAGTACGGCGCGGAGCGGTACTCGCTCTCGTGGAAGTAACCGTCGGAGACGACCTCGGTGTCGCCGGTGTAGGCCTCGTCGGTGTCGACGTCAGCCATGTAGGAGGTGACGGTCTCGCCGTTGACGGTGAAGGTCGCGGTGTCGAACACGTGGGTCTCGCCGGACTCGAGCGCGGCAGTGACCTCGGCGAGCTTGTCGGCGGTGCCGGCAGCGGCAGCGGCCTCGTTCACGTCAGTGAGGACGACGGAGCCGGTGGCAAGGGTGCCGGTCCAGTCAGCGTCGATGGCCTCGCCGTTCTGGCAGGCGGTCATAGCGTAGACATAGTAGGGAGCCCAGTCAATGCGGGAAGAGACGATGAAGGTGTTGGGGCAGGCAGCGATGGTGGAGCCGTTGTAGGAAACGTTGGGGACACCTGCGGTCTCGCAAGCGGTGGGAGCGCCCATGGAGTCGGCGTGCTGGCTGATGAGCTTGCAGCCGTTGTTGATGAGGGTGTTTGCGGCTTCCTTCTCGGCGGTCTCATCGTACCAGGAGCCGGTGAAGGTGACTTCCATAGTGGCAGTGGGGCAGACGGAGCGTGCGCCGAGGAAGAAGGAGGTGTAGCCGGAGACGACTTCAGCGTAGGTGAACGCACCGACGTAGCCGATCTTGGCCTCGTCAGCGGTGAACTCACCGGCCTCGATCATTTCGTTGAGCTTGAGACCGGCAGCGACACCGGCGAGGTAGCGGCCCTCATAGATGGAAGCGAAAGCGTTGTGGTAGTTGGAAAGACCCTCGGTGTGGGCGCGGGTGCCGGTCGCGTGGCAGAACTGGACCTCGGGGAACTCCTTGGCGGCAGCGATGATGTAGGGCTCATGACCGAAGGAGTCGGCGAAGATGATGTTGCAGCCGGCGTCGGCGAGCTCCTCAGCGGCCTCCTGGCACTCCTGGGACTCGGGTATATTGGTCTTGAAAATGTACTGATCCTCGCTCAGACCCAGCTCCTCGCAGGCGGCCTTGGCAGCGTTCATGAAGTTGAGGTCATAGGTGGAGTTCTCGTCATGCAGGAAGATGAAGCCGACCTTGAGAGAATCGGCAGCAACAGGTGCAGCGTCGGCAGCAGCGTCATCAGCTGCGGGGGCGGCATCGGCGGCAGGCGCGGAGTCAGAAGCGGCGGGAGCAGCGGACTGACCGCATGCGCACAGTGCAAATACCATGACGAGCGCCAGAAGCATTGCGATGATCTTTTTCATTCTACAATTTCTCCTCATAAAGAATGTGTATTTATCAAAACCGCATTTTGCGGGTTTGAACAAAAAGGGAAAAACAAAAATTGCGCACCGATCGATATACCGGTCAAAGGACCGGCACCACGGTACGCAATAATGCGGCAAAGAAAATATAAAGACGCAGATACATATACTGCGCCTTCGATAGTTTCCGATAGTCCGGTCATTTACGGCGTCCGGGTAGAGACTTCAAATCCATATCATTTGATTATATCGAAGGGGTTATTCAATTCTCGTTACTCTTATAGCCTACCAGTCCGCGCCGAAAAAGTCAAGAGACGTTTTTCGACAGTTTTCACAGAATGTGCCGCGCGAATTTGTCAATCTTGCACGAACGTCAATCCGTCGTCGGACATGGAGGCGATACGCGCGAGGGATTCCACGCGCACGCCCTGCGCGCGAAGAGCGTCCCCGCCGCCCTGAAACACCTTTTCCACGGCGATGCCCGCGCCGACAAGCTCCGCCCCCGCCTGCTCGACGAGTGTGCGCAGACCGATGAGCGCCGCGCCGGTGGCAAGAAAATCGTCCACGACGAGCACGCGCTCGCCGGGATGGAGATATTCCTTGGAGAGGATGACGGTGTTGGTGTTGCCGTGCGTGAAGCTGACGACCTCCGCGGAGTATACATCGTCCGAGATATTTTTGGACTTGCTCTTTTTCGCAAAGACCGCATTGCAGCCGAAGACGTACCCCGTCATAATGGCAAGCGCGATGCCCGACGCCTCGACCGTGAGCACCTTATCGATATGCTCCCCCGCGAAAAGACGCCTGAACTCCTGCGCCATGTCATAAAAAAGCTCCGGGTCGAGCTGGTGGTTGAGAAAGCTGTCGACCTTGAGTATCCCGCCGGGCTTGACCTTCCCGTCGGCAAGTATGCGCTGCTCCAAAAGCTTCATGATGGGTACCCTCCAGAGTATGAATATATGGCAGTTTCCGGCTTTTGAGCCGGGAAACCGAAAAAAGCCCGTCGGCTTCGACAGGCTTTGTTTCGGGTAATGTAAAATTACACAGCGCGGGTGACCTTGCCGCTGCGCAGGCAGCGGGTGCAGACGTAAACGTGCTTGGGAGTTCCGTCCACTATGGCCTTGACGCGCTTCACATTGGGCTTCCAGGTACGGTTGGAGCGTCTGTGGGAATGGCTGACCTTGATGCCGAACGCCATGTCCTTATCGCAGAACTGACACTTTGCCATGTGTTGAAGCACCTCCTTGCTTGTGTTTCGCTGTTTTGGACAGCTTTTATATATTAGCAGAACCGTCACCAAAATGCAAGAGAATTTTTTGGAACAGCGCAAAAAATCGTTTCCGGCGGGCTTGTACGCGCAAAATTCAACGCCCGGATGCGTGTATTTGTTCTTGCAAAACGTCATGGGTATAGAATATAATAGTGGTTAAGTGAAGAAGCATAACGGCAGCGCCGCCGCAGGGCGATGCCGCCGATAACAAAGGAGAACACCGCCGTGCGCAACAAATACACCGTCAAGCTGAAAACCATAGTCGCCGAGCATGAGCTGCACCCCCTGCACACCTCTGCCGACTATGATTCCGCCGTGCTCACAACGGCGGACGTCAACCGTCCTGCCATGCAGCTCACCGGGTTTTATAACTACTTTGACCCTCACCGCCTGCAGATAATCGGGCGCGTGGAGAGCACGTATCTCGATACGCTCACACATGAGGAGCGCCTTGTGGCGCTTGAGCGCTTCATGCAGTACGACATTGCCGCGCTCGTCATCTGCCACGGAGCCGCGCCGTTTTCCGAGTGCATGGAGATGGCGGAGAAGTACGACCGCAACGTCTTCATCACAAATGAGGACACCTCCGCCTTTCAGGCGAACGTCATCGGCTCGCTGCACCATTACCTCGCCCCGCGCCAGACGCTGCACGGCGTGCTGGTGGAGGTATACGGCGAGGGCGTGCTGCTCATGGGCGACAGCGGCATAGGAAAGAGCGAGACCGCGCTTGAGCTTATAAAGCGCGGCCACCGCCTCATCGCGGACGACGCCGTGGAGATAAAGCGCATCGACCGCAACACCCTGCTTGCCTCCGCGCCGGAGCTGATACGCTATTACATGGAGCTGCGCGGCATAGGCGTTATCAACGTGCGCCATATCTACGGCGTGGGCGCGGTGAAGCCCGAGGGCGGCATCGACCTTGTCGTGCGCATGGAACCGTGGGTCGAGGGCAAGGCCTATGACCGCCTTGGGCTCACCGACGAGAGCGAGGAGATCCTCGGCGTCAGCCTCCCGCTCGTCACCATCCCCGTGCGCCCCGGGCGCAACCTCGCCGTCATTGTGGAGCTTGCCGCGATGAACAACCGCCAGAAGAAGATGGGCTACAACGCCGCGGAGACCCTTGCCTCCGCGCATGACGCCGCCATCGACGCCGGAACGCTTTAAAGGAGACAGTGATATGGAAAAGCTTGAAAACGCGATAGTTGAGATAAAAAAAGCCTTCCCGGCTATGAAAATACTCGAAAATGAACCGATGAGCGCGCACTCTTCAATGCGCGTGGGCGGCGCGATACGCGCGCTCGCCTCCCCAAGCGACGTGTCGAGCCTCGCAAAGCTCTGCTGCATCCTCAAGGAGCACGAGCTTGCCCCGCTCATGCTCGGCAACTGCACCAACACCGTCTTCCCCGACGAGGGCATGCCGGACGTCTTTGCCATAAGCACCGAAAAGCTGACAAAGCTCTTCCGCCTCCCAGACGGCGCGATATACGCCGAGGCGGGCGTGCCGCTCAGCCGCCTTGCCGCCTTTGCCCAGCAGAACGCCCTCGCGGGGCTGGAGTTTGCCTCCGGCATCCCGGGCACGGTCGGCGGCGGGCTGATGATGAACGCGGGGGCATACGGCGGGGAGATGAAGGACGCGGTGGAGAGCGTCGTGTGCTATTACCTGCCCGAGCAGCGCCTCTACGAGGTCACGGCGGAAAAGTGCGGCTTTGAGTACCGCAGCAGCTTTTTCAAAAAGATCCCCGGCAATGTCATCCTCAGCGCGGTGTTCCGCCTCGCGCCGGGAGATAAGGACGGGATCGCCGCGAAAATGCGCGAGCTCAACGAGCGCCGCCGCGAAAAGCAGCCGCTCGACCTCCCCTCCGCGGGCAGCGCCTTCAAGCGCCCGGAGGGACACTACGCCGCCGCGCTCATCGACGAGGCGGGGCTGAAGGGCTTCTCCGTCGGCGGCGCGCAGGTCAGCGAGAAGCACGCGGGCTTTGTCGTCAACACCGGCAGCGCCACCGCCGCCGACGTGCATGAGCTTTTGAAGCAGGTGCGCAAGCGCGTTTACGACCACTCTCAGGTGCTTCTGGAGCCGGAGATAATACTCTATCCGCCGGATTATAAGCTTGAAGACCGCGGACCGCAGGTGCCGCGCAATAAATTCGTCGACACCGGCGTTATCGCGATGCCGGAGGACGAAGCGCAAGAGGATAAATAAATGGAATTTCTCATAATCACGGGGCTGTCCGGCGCGGGGAAGAGCCGCGCGGCGGACGTGCTGGAGGATCTGGACTACTACTGCGTGGATAATATGCCCGTGGCGCTCATGCCGCGCTTTGCGGAGCTGTGCATGGCGACAAAGGGGCGCTATGAGCGCGTCGCCCTCGTCACGGACGTGCGCGAGAAGGATGGGTTTGACGAGCTTCTGAAAACACTCGACCAGCTCAACGAGATGGACTGCAACTGCCGCATCCTCTACATGGACGCGGACGAGGCGACGCTCGTCAAGCGCTATAAGGAGTCGCGCCGCCGCCACCCGCTGCAGTCGCGCGGCATGAGCGTGGAGGAGGCGATCGCCAGGGAGCAGACGCTGCTCGCCCCTGTGCGCGAGCGGGCGGACTTCATCGTCAACAGCTCCTCCCTCACGCTGGGCATGCTGCAAAACCGCCTCTTCTCCCTTTTTGCCGGGGCGGGGCGCAAGCGCGAGATCGACGTGATGGTGATGAGCTTTGGGTATAAGCACGGTCTGCCGATGGACGCCGACCTTGTTTTCGACGCGCGCTTTCTGCCGAACCCGTACTATGTGGACGACCTGCGCCCGCTCTGCGGGCTGGACAGGCCGGTCTTTGAGTTCGTCTTCGGCTATCAGCAGACGCGCACCTTCATGCAGAAGCTTGAGGAGCTTATCGACTTTCTCCTCCCGCTCTATATCGAGGAGGGGAAGCTTGCGCTGACGGTCGCCATCGGGTGCACCGGCGGGCGGCACCGCAGCGTCGCCATCGCCTCCGCGCTCAATGACTACCTCACCGCAAAGGGCGTGAACTCCGTCAACATAAACCGCGACGTGGAGAAATAACTATGTCATTTTCATCCGAAGCCAAGGCGGAGCTGTGCCAGCAGAAGACCGACCGCCGGTGCGACGCCGTGGCGGAGTGCTACGGCGTGCTGATGTACTGCAATACGTTCGCCCCCGGCGAGATACGCATAATAACGGCGAGCGACGCTTTCGCCGCGCGCCTGCCGCGTCTGTTCCGCCGTGCGTTCTCCCTCGCGTTCGATACGCTCCCCCCCGAGGGCGCGGCGGGGAAAAAGACCTTCACCGTCACAGCGCGCGACAAGATAGAAAAAATACTCGACGTCTACGGTGCGGAGATAGACTTCCTCCTCACCCACCATGTCAATTACGGCGTGCTGGAGGAGGACTGCTGCCGCGCGGCGTTCGTACGCGGGGCGTTCCTCGCGGGGGGCAGCGTCACAGACCCGGACAAGCGCTATCACCTTGAGCTTGCCACGCCCCACCGCAGCGTCAGCCGGGAGGTATACTCCATGCTGCTGGACATGGGCTTCTCCCCCAAGGAGACCGAGCGCAGCGGCAACTCCCTGCTCTACTTCAAGCAGGCGGACGCGATCGCGGATTTCTTCACCACCATCGGCGCGCCGTCCACCGCGATGAAGGTCATGACCGCGAAGGTCGACAAGGAGATGCGAAACACCATCACCCGGCAGATAAACTGCGACTCGGCGAATACCGACAAGACCGTCCTCGCCGCGGAGGCGCAGCTGCACGCCATACGGCGCATCGCGCGCGAATACGGCGGGCTGGACGCGCTGCCGGAGCCTCTGCGCGACGCGGCGCTGCTGCGCATCACGAATCCTGCGGCGAGCCTTGCCGACCTTGCGCAGCTATCAAACCCGCCGGTAACAAAAAGCTGTCTGAGCCACCGGTTCAGAAAGATAATGAGCCTCGTCCCGGACGCGGAAGAGGAATAACACCACAGGAGTAAAGACCATAGATGAGCTTTGTACATCTTCATGTGCATACTGAGTATTCCCTGCTCGACGGCGCGTGCCGCATAGACCAGATCGCCAAAAAGGCGGCGGCGCTGGGGCAGACCGCCCTCGCCGTGACCGACCACGGCGTGATGTACGGCGCGGTCGCGTTCTACAAGGCGTGCAAGGACGCGGGGATAAAGCCGATAATCGGGTGCGAGGTGTATGTCGCGCCGCGCGGCATGACCGACCGCGACCATATGCTCGACACCGAGTATTCCCACCTTATCCTCCTGTGCAAAAACGAGACGGGCTACCGCAATCTCTGCTACCTCGTCTCTGCGGCGTTCACCGAGGGGTTTTATATAAAGCCCCGCATCGACTGGGCGCTGCTGCATGAGCACGCCGAGGGGCTGATCTGCCTTTCCGGCTGCCTCGCGGGGGAGATACCGCAGAAGCTCATCCACGGCGACTATGCCGGGGCGAAGGCGCGCGCTCTCGAGCTCAACGAGCTTTTCGGCGAGCGGAATTTCTTCCTTGAGATACAGGACCACGGCATACGCGACGAAAAGCGCGCCGCGGCGGAGCTTATCACGCTCCACAAGGACACGGGCATCCCCCTCGTCGTCACGAACGACGCGCATTATATCGAAAAGCAGGATGCATATTATCAGGACGTCCTCATGTGCATACAGATGGGCAAGACCGTTGACGACCCCAACCGTATGCGCTTTGAGTCGCAGGAGCTGTATCTCAAGAGCGAGGACGAGATGCGCGCGCTCTTCCCCGACTGGCAGGCGGCGGCGGACAACACCGTCGACATTGCCGAAAGGTGCAATTTTGATTTCCGCTTCGGGCACTATTACCTGCCGCGCTTCAAGCTCCCCGAGGGCGAGACCGACAGCGACGCATACCTCCGCAAGCTCTGCGAAAAGGGCTTTGCCGAGCGCTATCCCAATAACCCCGAGGTGCACTCCCAGCTCGAATATGAGCTGGAAATGATAGAGAAGATGGGGTTTGTGGACTATTTCCTCATAGTTTCGGACTTCATCGGCTATGCCAAGCGCAGCGGCATCCCCGTCGGTCCCGGGCGCGGCAGCGCTGCGGGCAGCGTCGTGTCCTACTGCCTGCACATCACGGACGTCGATCCCATAAAATACAGCCTCTTCTTTGAGCGCTTTCTCAACCCCGAGCGCGTCTCCATGCCGGATATAGACGTTGACTTCTGCGTCAACCGCCGCGGCGAGGTCATCGACTACGTCAAGCGCGTCTACGGCGAGGATCACGTCGCCCAGATCGTCACATTTGGCACGATGGCCGCGCGCAACGCCGTGCGCGACGCGGGGCGCGCCCTCTCCGTCGGCTATGCCGACACGGATGCCGTGGCAAAGCAGGTGCCGTCCGGCCCCGGCGCGCTGAACATGACGCTCGACGAGGCGCTGAAGCTCTCCAAGCCCCTGCGCGAGATGTACGAGAGCGACGAAACGCTCCACCGCCTCATCGACACGGCGCGCGCCCTTGAGGGTATGCCGCGCCACGCCTCCACGCACGCCGCCGGCGTCGTCATCACGGAAAAGCCGGTGTACGAATACGTGCCGCTGGCGAAGAACGATGAGTCCGTCGTGTGCCAGTATCCCATGACGACGCTGGAGGAGCTGGGGCTGCTGAAAATGGACTTTCTCGCCCTCAGAAACCTCACGGTGCTCGACGACGCGGTCAAGCTCGTGCAGAAAACGGAGCCGGGCTTCAAAATAGAAGTTGCGCCCGAGGACGACGCGGCGACGTATGAGATGCTTGCCCAGGGGCGCACGAGCGGCGTGTTCCAGCTTGAAAGCACGGGCATGACGGGCGTGTGCGTGGGGCTCAAGCCCAAGAGCATTGAGGACATCACCGCTCTCATCGCGCTCTACCGCCCCGGACCCATGGACAGCATCCCCCGCTTTCTCGAATGCTCCGCCCACCCGGAGAAGGCGAGCTATAAGCATGAGCTTCTTCGCCCCATCCTCTCCGTCACCTACGGGTGCATCGTGTATCAGGAGCAGGTCATTGAGATATTCCGCCGCCTCGCGGGCTTCTCACTCGGACAGGCGGACATGATCCGCCGCGCCATGTCCAAGAAGAAGCACAAGGTCATCGACGCCGAGCGCGTCGCCTTCATTCACGGCGACCCCAGCCGCGGCATTCCCGGCGCGGTGGCAAACGGCGTGAGCGAGAGCGTCGCCAACAGCATATATGACGAGATACTGGACTTCGCCAGCTACGCCTTCAACAAGGCGCACGCCGTGTGCTATGCCATCGTCGCCTACCGCACCGCGTACATGAAGCGCCACTACCCCCAGCAGTACATGGCGGCGCTGCTGACCTCCGTGCTCGACAACAGCCCCAAGGTCGCCGAGTATATCGCCGAGTGCCGGGAGATCGGCATAAAGCTGCTCCCGCCCGACGTGAACGAGTCCGGCGCGAACTTCACCGTCTCCGGCGAGAACCTGCGCTACGGTCTCGTGGCGATAAAGGGCATCGGCTGGGGCGCGATAAACGCCCTTGTCGCCGAACGCGAGCGGGACGGGCTCTTCGCGAGCTTTGAGGATTTCTGCCTCCGCATGTCCGGCAAGGAGCTCAACCGCCGCGCGGTCGAAAACCTCATCAAGGCCGGGGCATTCGACTCGCTGGGCTATAAGCGCCGCGCGCTCATGCAGATCGCAGGTATGGTCATCGACAGCATCGCTCAGGCGGAGCGTGACAACATCTCCGGCCAGATGGATCTTTTCGGCGGGGACGAGGGCGAGGACGAGGTGCGCCCCGTCACCATCCCCATCCCGGATATCGAGGAGTTCTCCGCGCGCGAGAAGATGGCGATGGAGAAGGAGACGACCGGGCTCTATCTCACCGGGCACCCCATGGACGAATACCGCAACGCCGTGCGCAAGATCGGCGCGTCGCCCATCGGCGCGGTGATGGCGGACTTCGCCGGGGACGACGGACCCAAGAGCTATTCCGACGGGCAGTATATCACCGTGGCGGGCGTCGTCGCGGGGGTGAAGACCCGCCCGACGAAAAACCGCTCGCTCATGAGCTATATCACGCTGGAGGACGACACCGGCACTATGGAGCTTATCGCGTTCCAGCGCGTGCTCGACCGCAGCGGCGAGTTCATACAGGACAACGCCGCGCTCATCGTCAAGGGGCGCATCTCCGTGCGCGACGAAAAGGAGCCGCAGCTCATGGTCGACACCATCCGCCCCATCTCGGACGCGGACGCGGTGCGCTCCGCGCCGGAGGGCGCGCAGGGGAACGCCGCGCGGCGCACACCGGGCGGCTACGCGGGCATGAAGCTGTGGGTGAAGCTCCCCTCGGCGGACGATGCGCGCATGAAGCGCATAGAGCTGATACTTGAGATGTTCCCCGGCACGCAGCAGCTTGTCATCTACTGCGAGCGGGAGAAGAAAAAGCTCACCGCCCGTTGCCTCATCCATGACGCGCTCATCGATGAGCTGAAAGAAATGCTGGGTGAAGAAAATGTCGTGGTGCGGTGAAAAAATTTTTTCTTCCCTCTGTAACAAAACGCATTCCTGTGCGTACTCAATAGTGAAAACGGCATGACGCCAGAATACAAAATCTAAAAAAGGAGGAAAGAATCATGGCAGAGAACGAAAAAAGACTTTCGGAGGAAGAGCTGGACTCGGTCGCAGGCGGATTCGGTGAAAGATGGTATTACACCGGGGAAGACTACGATCTCGATCGTGTCGCGAGGAAATACGGGGTCGACGTGTCGGTGCTGATGGAGCTGAATCCCCAGATCACTGACCCGCGTGCGACGCTCCCTCCCGGCTACAAGGTGAGGATCCCCTGACTGAGCGGCGAGATAATACGGGGAAAATAAAGAAGCAAAAGGTGCACGGACGATCATCCGTGCACCTTTTGCTGCAATATCGTATTCATTCCGCCGCGTCGGGGGCGAGCCTACGGTACGCCCATGTGACGAGCTTTTCGACCGGCGGGCGGAGCACACGGTCGACCGCGGTCACGAGCTTGTCCGCCGCGGCGGACAGCGCCACCGCCAGCGCATAGCTCACCGGCAGGGTGAGCGGGAGGAAGAGCAGTCTCTGCGCCGCCGTCGGCACGAGCGCCGACAGCCATCCGTAGATGAACGAGTCCGTGATCGACGAGAAGAGGAACGCACCGTAGGAATACTTCGACACCGCCGCCATCAGCCGCGTCAGCCACGCCGGGCAGTGAGACAGGTCGAGGTTAAGGACGAACAGGAAGATAAGCGGGGACAAAACCGCATTCTGCAAGCCCTCGTGCGAGTATAAAAACGCCTGTGTATACGGCAGGGCGACAGGCGACGCGGGGGAATACACAAAGAAGTTGAAGAGGGAAAATACGCTCCACACCGCGAGCAGCCACAGCCCGCATTTCTTCGCGCCCGGCTGCGGGCGGTATTCGCCCACGTACATGCCCATGAGGTAGAACATGATAGGCCAGATGCGCTGCCACCAGTAGGGGCAGAGGTTGACGAACACGTTCAGCGCCGAGAACGGCAGGCACGAGAGCGCCATAAAGCTCACGATCAGAATGCGCTTGTGACCGCGGCAGCCGAGGGCGGAATACATGAGATTGAGAAACGGGATCATCAGAAACAGCCCGCCGTAGAGCAGGATATACCAGCTGTACTCCGACGCCGTGAAGTTGACGATGGAGCCGAGGAAGCTGCGCACCGTCAGCTCCGTACCCAGCCAGAAGTGCGAATAGAGCAGGTCGAGCACGGCGCAGATGAGGTACATCTCCAAAAGGCGCAGTATGCCGAGATAGTAGCGCGCGGTCAGCTTCCGCCCGCGCTGAAAATAGCCCGACAGCATGAGAAAGAGCGCAAGGCACGATGTGAACGACGTGCGCATGAACTCCGACAAGATCGCGCCCGCGCCGGTGAACCCGGCATTATATATGTCGCAGTGGGTGTAAAAATGTATACCCAGAACGAAGAAGAGGGCGATGCAGCGGATGAGATCGGGGTTGACCTCGCGCGCCCTCGCGGGAGAGTTCGGCATATGTATATACTCCTTACCCGGCAAAAGTCCGGCACAGATGCCGCACGCAGCAGTCCTCGCACCGCGGGCGGCGCGCGTCGCACACGGCGCGCCCGTGCAGCACCAGCGCGTGGCAGAAGTCGGAGGAGCGCTCTGGGTCTATCACCTGCCGCAGCACGGCCTCTATCTTCACGGGGTCTTTCAGATCATCGACGATGCCCATGCGGTTCGTCAGGCGGATGCAGTGCGTGTCCACAACGGTGGAGCCGGGGACATGGAACACATCGCCCAGAATGAGGTTCGCGGTCTTGCGCCCGACGCCGGGCAACGCCGTCAGCTCCTCCATCGTGCGCGGCAGCTCCCCGTTGTATTTTTCGAGCAGCACCTGCGCGCACGCGACGATGTCCCGCGCCTTCGCGCGGTAAAACCCGCACGAGCGCACGTATTCCTCCACATCCTCCACGCGCGCTGAGGCGAAGGCCTCAAGCGTGGGGAAGCGCTCAAAGAGCGCGGGGGTTATCTTGTTGACGCGCTCATCCGTGCACTGCGCGGCGAGACGCACCGAGAACAAAAGCTCATAATCCTTGCCCCAGTCGAGCGTGCAGCCCGCCTCCGGGTACTCTGCCAGCAGCAGCGCGACGATCGCGTCTATATCTTTCTGTGCCAGCATGCTTATCTCACGAGCGTGATATTGCCGCCGCACTCGAGCACGTCGATGGGCGTGTTCATGTACGCGCCGCCGAAGTGCCACTCCACCGCGAGCGTGTAGGAGTTCGAGCTGCCCACGGGCAGGTCGACATTGAACGTCGTAGAGGCGAGCTCATTTTTCGCCATGGTATTGCCGTCATAGGTGACAGCGCCCACGTCGAGCGTGGCGTACTGCCCCGCGAGCGCGATGTTCACCGAGCGCGCCGGCTCAAGGTGCAGGCTGTACGACATGGTGCTGACGGTGACGGTGACGGCGACGGTGCTGTCGTCCACGGTCTTGGCCGACCAGTCCGCCACGATGTTCAGCCCCTGCACCGGGGATGTGGACTCAAAGCTGCCGGAGCCGAGGTCTGTCCCGACAGGGACGGGGGTAGGCGTGGGTTCCGGCGTCGGCGTGGGGACGGGCGTGGGTGTGGGCGCCTCTGTCGGCAGGGGGAGGAGCGTCGGCTCCGCTGTCGCCTCGGCTGGGGCGAAGGTCGGCAGAGAGGTAATGACCGGGGACTGCGTCTCCGTCGCATTGAGGCGCACGTCGTCAATATTGGTGGTGTCCTGCCCGTCGTTCAGAAGCGAGAATATGACCGCCACGAGCAGCACGAAAACAACTATAAAGAGAACAGCAACAAGCTTGTTTTTCATGATCAGCACTCCTTACTAATAGTTCAACCGTTATTATACAATACCCCGCGCGAATTGTCCATTGCCAGAATGTGAAGGAATCCGGGAGTAAATGAAAAACCGCCTCGGATTCGAGGCGGTTTTCGGTATATCATCTGATTTTATCGGATCAGAGCTGCTTCTGGGCGTTGATCTTCACGCCGGGGCCCATGGTGGAAGCCGTGACGCAGGACTTGATGTACTGACCCTTTGCGGAAGCGGGCTTTGCCTTGATGATGGCACCGATGAGAGCGGCGTAGTTCTCAAAGAGCTTCTCAGCACCGAAGCTGACCTTGCCGATGGGGCAGTGGATGATGTTGGTCTTATCGAGACGGTACTCGACCTTACCGGCCTTCGCCTCGTTGATAGCCTGCTTGATGTTGGGGGTGACGGTGCCGGCCTTCGGGGACGGCATCAGGCCCTTAGGACCGAGGGTCTTACCGAGACGGCCGACGATGCCCATCATGTCGGGGCTGGCGATAACGGTGTCGAACTCGAACCAGTTCTC